>JAZSQZ010000037.1:0-2528 GCA_045538175.1 Clostridia bacterium | reverse complement strand
AAAGAACGATGAAGACTGGCTTAGAAAGTATTATCGGTGTACAGCTTTAATCTGGTATCTCAAAAGTAAACTTAAGCAATTAGAAGAAATTGTAGATAGAAATGAGAACGAGTTGAGTAAGTTAATTAAGCTTGCACAGATAGCTGAGAATAAGAAGAGTATTGCAGAAGATTTTAAAGAAGAAGAGAATAAAGAAGAGAAAGGATAACAGTGAACTGTTATGGTTCACGGAGTGAACCATTAATAGTTTGTGTTTGATATGGAGCTTGGCAGACTGCAAGCCCACTAAGGAGCTTTGCAATCTGTCTTTTAAGTATGTGTTTTGACTGTATACTTGTATAGACTTTGCAAGGTGTCTTACATACTGACTTACCCGACGGTTATCCTGTACTGGGCCTTCGTTTGTTTCCAAACACCATTCAGTAAAGCACATGGCGGCTATTTTTACAGTTGGTAGCTGTAAATCGTTGAACAATCATTAAGCAGTGACAAGCATTCATCCTTACGGGAAACTATCTACCTGCTCTAAATCTTTTTCGTTCTAAAAAAGAAATGACTTACCCTCTACCGATACTCGCATTGAGTTGCTGTTCGCTCCGAGGAATAAGTTTTGTTTATGTTGCCACCAAATATAGAAACATTTTACAAAATAAAAAAAGAAGCAACTTTTTAAGTTGCTTCAAAATCTTTGCTAAGTTCCTGCTTTTTAGCTTCTATTTTTCGTTTTTTAAATTCTTTCAAACAATCAGAATAAAAAGTTAATTTAGAATCTACAACTTTGTAAAGTTCATCTTCACTTCTAATATCGTTATAATAACCAACATTAGTAGCAGGACATTTTTCGTCAGGACCTATATCCCACGCTCTATAACAAGCATAAACAGTGGTTCCGCGGCAAGTTAAATGAAATACATAAATTCCATTAAAACACCAATCAAACTGACCCGACTCAAGAGAGTAATACAATCCTCTGCTTTTTAGATTTTTAAAAATTTCTGGAAGTCTATTATATTCAATCATCAAAATCTTTTTCCATTTGTTTAAGTTTATTTTTCATTTCTGCTTTCTTTTTTAGTTTTTGTCCGTTTCTAACTGATTTTAGGAAGCAATCAGCAAATTCCATAAAATCGTCTTTTGTAAACAAAAAGTCACATTCGGTATTGAAACAACTAAAATAGGTTACAGAATCCTGTGTTAATACGCCATCTGTCAATTCAACTGACTCGGTTATCTCTAACTGGTTCCAAAATGGCACATACTTCAAAAATCTTGGCAGGTCTGGGTCAGATGGACAATAGACCATTGTCACATTACTACCAGACTTCTCTGTTCTTAACCCTAATTCCTTACAAATCTCCAATATTTCATCTAGCCTCATCGGAAATCCTTATTCATTTTGTCTAATCTGTCTTTAATTTCTCGTTTTTTCAACATTTCAATATATGTTTTATAATCGTCAAAGGTCTGTGTTTCTATTTGTTTACATAAATCTGTGTAAAGATTATTTGCTTGTGTCCACTTGTTTTGACAGAATCTTATGAAAAAATCTTCATCTTTGAACATCTGTAAAGGAATTTTTTTGTAATATCCTCTAAATTCTGGACAATAATCTTTTAGAAGGTCTCTGTAATGTTGTTGTCCTAAAATGTGATTATTCCTTGCCAGCTCCAATTTATGCAAATAAATTAATTCCTGTTTTTCTTCATTAATTATAAGTACATATTTTTTGTATGGAGTATATTCATTTACTTCAGTTTTAATGTCCGTGTTAATATGCTGCTGACTATGAAGATATTTCTCAAATTCAGGTACCCAAGGTGTTTTTACATTCCAAGCATAACCATTATATTTGCTTGGGTTACTTTTAGTGTACACATAGGAAACACCAGTACACCATAAATCTTTTCTGTCAAAATTAATATTTGCAGCCATTCCAGTAATTCCGTGTTGCTGCGTTATATAATCAATGGCAGCATTTATTTTTGCTCGGTTTGTATCATTTAAAATCAATATTCAATTCCCTTTTGCGAACTTCAGTTTTCATAACTTTTCTGAAAATATCACATTTATTGTTTAATGTATCTTTAAACCATTCTTGAAAAGTATCACCAGTCAAATGTATTGTTTCGTTCTTTCCAACAATATACAAGTGTTTCAAATCATTTCTTTCTTCGTATTCGGTTGGTTTACCTCTCAGATATCCACCTGGAATCCATTTAGCACTCTTCCAAAAATGGAGATTGTGGTCAAATACTACAGAATCACCTGCATCAGTTTCAACTTTAAAATTAAAGTAAACAGTCCAATCGTCTTCATCTCTGTCATAAGATTGTGGTTTTGGAGTTCTTTTTTTATCACCTATAGACATTTCAGTAATAGTGAAAGTATCACCTTTTAATTCTTTATATGTAACAAAACCATTTACTTGTGTAGAATAATAAATCATACAAAGTCTCCTTTTAGTTCTTCCTTTTTCGCAGCTACAAGTTCTTTCTTTCGTTTTATGATTTCGGCTACAAGTTCTTTTT
>JAZSQZ010000093.1:0-2025 GCA_045538175.1 Clostridia bacterium | reverse complement strand
TTTCCATATGTTAAAATAGTTCCATATTAAAATAAGAGGGTTATGTAATTATGATAGATCCACCAATTGAAGAATTAAAACAAAAAACAGGTAATGAATATATTTTAACTTGCCTTGTTTCAAAAAGAGCTAAGGAATTAGAAAAAGAAATTCCAGAAGTTATCGAAAACTCATCAGAAAAAGCAATTTCTATTGCTGCAAGAGAAATTTATAGTGGTAAGATTGTCGCAAATGAACCACTAGATGAAGAAGATTAAAAGGAAACTTATGATAGCCGAAGTAATAGTCGATATATTAAACAGTAATGTCGATAAGGTTTTTGATTACAAGATTCCCGACGAACTTGATGTCCAAGTTGGTTGTAGGGTTTTGGTGCCTTTTGGCAATAAGACTATTGAAGGCTATGTAATAAATATTAAAGATTCATCTGAGTTTGACAATTCAAAACTTAAATATCTAACAAAAAATATTGATGCACAGCCAATACTAAACAAACATTTAGTATCGCTGTGTTTTTTTATGAAGGAAAAATTTTATCTTCGTCTTGCTGATACGATTAGATTATTCCTTCCACCACAAGTTAGAAATCACTCTGTAAAGCCTAAAACCGTAAACATTGTTAAATTATCAAAAGACGATATAAGTTTGATTTCAGCCCGTGCTACAAGTCAAATCAAGGCGTTTTTGTACATAAAAGAAAAGGGCGAGTGCACTCAAACTGAACTTAACAAACTTTTTGGTGCAAGTGCCGTAAAAAGCATTATAGACTTAGGTCTTGCAACTGTTACGGTTGAGTCTGTTTTGAGAACACCACAAAGCAAGTTTAAAGTTGCCAAAAAGGAAATCACTTTAACTGACGGTCAATCAAAGGCGATTGAAACAATAAATAAAAGTAAGTATCAAACCTTTTTGTTGCACGGCGTAACAGGAAGTGGTAAGACAGAAGTTTATATCAATTGTATTCAAAAGGTTATAGACGAAGGCAAAACAGCAATTATGCTTGTGCCAGAAATTTCCTTGACTCCACAAATGTTTGCAAGGTTTAGAAATGCCTTTGGGGACACTGTTGCAATCCTTCACAGTTCTTTATCAAGTGGCGAAAGGTATGACGAGTGGATGCGTCTTAAAAACGGAGAAGCAAAAATTGCAATCGGCGCTAGGTCTTGTATTTTTGCGCCACTAAACAATGTTGGGCTTATTGTTATTGATGAAGAGCACGATACAAGTTATTTTAGTGAAAGCAATCCTAGATATTACACACACACTGTTGCAAGATATCTTGCATATCTTCACAATTGTCCATTAGTCCTTGGAAGTGCAACGCCTAGCATTGATAGTTATAACAATGCAAAAGAAGGCATATATAGGCTTTTAGAACTTCCAAACAGGGCAAACAATAAAGATTTACCACAAATTCAAATTGTAGATATGCTAAGCGAAATTCGAAATGGTAACGATAGCATATTTTCAAGTGTGTTTTTGCAACAATTAGAAGAGTGTGTAAAAAATAAAAAACAAGCAATGCTCTTTATAAACAGAAGGGGTTTTTCTTCCTTTTTGATGTGCAGAGAGTGTGGTTTTGTGCCAAAGTGTGAAAGTTGTGATGTTTCACTTGTTTATCATAAAGACGATAATATGCTTAAATGTCACTACTGCAATAAGAGATATAAAGTTTTGCATACTTGTCCAAAATGTGGTAGCAATTCTATAAGATTTGGCGCAGTTGGTACACAAAGAGTTGTTGACGAAATTCAAAAACTTTTCCCAGATGTGCCTGTGCTTCGCCTTGATAATGATTCCACACAAAATAAGGATTCTTATATAGAAATTTTAGAAAAATTCAATCATACAACACCATCGATATTGGTTGGCACACAAATGATTGCAAAAGGACACGACTTTAATAACGTCACTTTGGTTGGTATAATAGATGCGGACTTAAGTTTGTTTTTTAGCGACTTTAGGGCCCCTGAGAGAACTTTCCAACTTATAACTCAGGTTTCTGGTCGTGCCGTGCGTAAGTCG
>JAZSQZ010000097.1:0-1666 GCA_045538175.1 Clostridia bacterium | reverse complement strand
AAAAACTAGTAGGATAATCGCGCCGGGCCTAAATTATGTCAACCCTTTGCTGATGGAGTTGTGATTAGTGGTTTGGTATTGTCCATTGATATGTTGATACGAAGAAAAATATACATTTTCTAGCGTAATAAAAAAGCAACGAGATGATTCTCGTTGCTTTTTGTTTTTCAATTTGTTATTACAATTTTTATTTTGTTTTGTCACGACGTCTTTTTCGTAGTTTTTCCGTCAAAGCTGGGGCAAATTCCACAAGGAAAACGGAACCTACTACCAAAATTCCACCAATAACAATGTTCCAACTGAACAAGTCAATACCAACAATAAGGGATGCAATTGCACCAATAGGAGTTTCGCAGGCCAAAATCAGCGAAGTTTGTGTTGGAGATACGTAGTTTTGAGCATATGTTTGAGCGTAATAGGCAAATCCCGAACCAAGAAATGCAACTATTGCAAGTTTCCACCAAACCTTGTCGATGGAAATTGTCAATGCTGGATATTTGTGACTTTCAAAAATCAAAGTGTACAGCACAAACAGTATAGAAGCAAACACAAGCTGAAGTACAACAAGGTTGTTACTTGTAATTTTGTTCTTTTTTAGCAAATAATCGGCAAAAACAATTTGGATAGCAAACAATATTGCTCCAGCAATTGTAAGTATTGTACCAAGTGTTTCTTCGGCAGTGGGCATCTTGCCCATGTTCAAAATTACAAGTCCTGCAACGGCAAGGGCAACTGCAATAAAAACGGTGTAGTGCGGAGCGTGTTTGTACACAATCCAAGCTAAAAAAGGTGTCATAACAAAGTAGAGTGCAGTAAACAATCCACAATGTGCAGGTGTGATGTATGTTTGCCCCACAAGTTGCAACAAAAAGCCACCAAACAAAAGCGCTCCGCCAATGGCTCCATACAGGATTGTTTGTTTTGTCAACTTGATGTGCTTCCACAATACAATCACAAGCAGAAGGGTGCCAACGCCAAAACGTATCGCGTTTTGCAGGCCAGGTACTGGTGCGAAACCATCTGCGAGAAGTTCGTCAGCCAGCACAAAACCTATGCCCCAAACCAGCGCTACTACACCAAGCATCACAAGGGAAAGTATTCTCTTTTTTTCGTTTGTTTTTACCATGTTTATTTGCCTTGTCAGTTACTTAAAGATAAAAATAACGGCAAACTAAAATATTAGTCTGTCGTTAACGCAAAAAGGCGAATGGACACGGGATTTCTCCCACATTTCCTTTTAATATTCTTTGGTACTATTATATGCTATTTTTGCCAATTTGTCAATACTAAATACCAAATTTAGTATAATTGTGTTGCGCCTCGCAAATTGGTTATTTTTTCTACAAAAATGTAGGCAGTAATATGTCATAAATTTGTTTTATATTTGCGCTGTAAAACTAACACAATACTGTTATTTTTGTTAGTTTTTTAATAATTTTTTGCATTTTCATTGCAAATAAATTGCTAAACTGTTATTATATTATACACGAGGGGAAATACAGCAGTGGTATTTTTGCCATTGCGATTGTGTGTTTTAGCATCTTTTTTTGATGGTGTATTTCCACAAAAATTTACTATTATGGAGGATCCAATGAGATCAAGTGGTATTCTGTTGCATATCACATCGTTGCCAAGCTCAATGGGTGTTGGCACCTTGGCTGAAACA
>JAZSQZ010000031.1:0-20314 GCA_045538175.1 Clostridia bacterium | reverse complement strand
GAAAGCATTGCAGGTCAATTAGAAAAGAGGGTACACTTCAGACGTGCTATGAAACTTTGTATGCAAAAAGCAATGAAAGCTGGTGCAAAGGGTATTAAAACTATGGTTGGCGGTCGTTTAGATGGCGCTGACATTGCTAGAAGTGAACACTACCATCAAGGTAGCTTACCTTTACACACTTTAAGAGCTGATATCGATTACGGTTTTGCTGAAGCAAAAACAACTTTCGGTATTCTTGGTGTTAAGGTTTGGGTTTACAAGGGTGAAATTTACTCAAAGCAAATTAACAAAAATTCCACTGTAAAAGGAGGAAACGACAATGTTAATGCCTAAGAGAGTTAAAAGAAGAAAAGTTCAAAGGGGTCGTATGAAAGGTGTTGCTACAAGAGGCAACAAAGTTGTATACGGTGATATCGGTATCGCAGCAACTGAACCTTGCTGGATTACTTCAAACCAAATTGAAGCAGCTCGTATCACAATGACTCGTTACACAAAAAGAGGTGGTAAAGTTTGGATTAAAATTTTCCCAGATAAACCTATCACTAAAAAACCTGCTGAAACTCGTATGGGTAGCGGAAAAGGTAATCCAGAATTCTGGGTTGCAGTTGTAAAACCAGGTAGAGTTTTGTTTGAAATCGGTGGCGTTGATGAAACAGTTGCTCGTGAAGCACTTCGTCTTGCAAGCCACAAGCTTCCATGCAAAACAAAAATCGTTAAAAAGGAAACCACAGCTGCTGCTACAGAAGTAGAAAATAAAGTAGAAGGTGGTGCAGTTTAATGAAAATTAAAGACATTAAAAGTATGACTGACGAAGAATTAAATGCAAAGCTTGTTTCAATCAAAGCAGAACTTTTTAATCTTCGTTTCCAACACGCAACTGGCAACCTTGCTAATCCAATGTTACTTAATACATTAAAGAAGGACATTGCTAGAATCAAAACTGTATTAGCTGAAAGAGCAATCGCAGCAAATCAGAATAAGGCAAAGGCATAGGGAGTAGATTATGGAAGAAAAAATCCAAAGAAATGAACGTAGAACAAAAACGGGTGTTGTTGTTAGCAATAAGATGAACAAGACTTGCGTGGTGTCTGTAGTATCTAGTGTTAAACACCCACTTTATAAAAAAGTCGTTAAAATCACAAAGAAGTTTAAAGTTCACGATGAGAACAATGAATGTAATGTTGGGGACACAGTTGAAATTATGGAAACTCGTCCTATCAGCAAAACCACTCATTTTAGACTTTTGAGGATTGTTGAGAGAGCCAAATAATAGGAGGAAGGTATATGATACAACCACAAACAAGATTAAAAGTTGCCGACAATACTGGTGCAAAAGTTATTATGTGTATTCGTGTACTTGGCGGTTCATTCAGAAGAAGTGGAAACATCGGCGATGTTATTATTGCTTCTGTTAAGAAAGCAGCTCCTGGTGGTGTTGTTAAAAAAGGTGATGTCGTTAAGGCAGTTATTGTAAGATCAAGCAAAGGTGTTTTAAGACCAGACGGTTCATCTGTTAAGTTTGATGACAATGCAGCTGTTATTATTGATAACCAAAAACAACCAAAAGGTACTCGTATTTTTGGACCTGTCGCAAGAGAGTTAAGAGAAGGCGGTTATATGAAGATCGTTTCACTTGCTCCAGAGGTACTATAAGGAGAACGGTATGGCAAAGATGAATGTTAAAAAAGGTGATAAAGTTTTAATTATCGCTGGTAAAGATAATGGAAAAACAGGCACAGTTTTAGAATGTTTTGCATCTAAAAATGCAGTTACTGTTAAAGGTGTAAACATTGTTGTTAAACACCAAAAACCAAGATCAGCTCAAGATAAGGGCGGTATTGTTAAATACGAAGACAAAATTGATGTTTCAAATGTTCAAGTTGTTTGTCCTGCTTGCGATAAGGCAACAAGAGTTGCAATTGGCACAAATGAAAAAGGTCAAAAAGCAAGAATTTGTAAGAAATGCGGTGCTGTTTTAGACAGTGGCAAAAAATACAAAAAACCTGCAACTAAGAAAGAAACAGTAGAAGCTCCTGCAAAAGAAGCTCCTGCAAAAAAAGAAGCTAAAGCTTCAACAACAAAGACAGCAGTTAAAGATACTCAAAAACACGAAACAAAAGCAACTGCAAAAACAGTTAAAACAAGTGCAAGCAAAGTATCTACAAAAACTAAAACTGCAAATACAACTAGAAAGGTAGGCAAATAGGAGGAATTATGGCAGATACAGCAAAAACTTCAAAGAAAGCAAGACTCTGGGAATTCTATAACACAAGTGTTGCTCCTCAATTGAAGAAAGATTTGGGTTATAAAAATGTTATGGAAATTCCTAAGATTTCCAAAATTATAGTTTGTATGGGTCTTGGTTCTGTTAAGGATAACTCAAAGAGCTTCAATCTTGCTCTTGACGAACTTACAGCAATCACAGGTCAAAAAGCAGTTCCTACTGTTGCTAAAAAATCAATTTCTAACTTCAAAGTTAGAGAAGGTCAAAAAATAGGTGCTAAAGTCACACTTCGTGGTAACACAATGTATGAATTTTTAGATAAACTTATTTCAATTGCTCTTCCTCGTGTTAGAGACTTCAAAGGTATTTCAAACAAAGCTTTTGATGGCAGAGGAAACTATGCTCTTGGAATTAAAGAACAACTTATTTTCCCTGAAATTTCTTATGAAAAAGTCGAACAAGTCAGAGGTATGGATGTAGTTATCGTTACTACAGCTAAAACTGATAAAGAGGCACTACAACTTCTCACACTTATGGGAATGCCTTTCAAGACAAGGTAATAAAGGATATAAATATGGCAAAGAAATCACTTATTAACAAACAACAAAAAAAGCAAAAATATTCAACTAGAGAATATACAAGATGTTCAATTTGCGGACGTCCTCATGCTGTTTTGAAAAAATATGGAATTTGCAGAATTTGCTTTAGAAATCTTGCTTACAAAGGTGAAATCCCTGGCGTTAAGAAGGCAAGTTGGTAAGGAGGAGAGAAAGAATGGTAGTTACAGATCCAATCGCAGATATGCTTACACGTGTTCGTAATGCTTTAATTGTTAGACACGATGAAGTTTTAATTCCTGCATCTAAAACAAAAAATGCTATAGCTGAAATTCTTTTAAACGAAGGTTTCATTACTGCTTGCAATCTTGAAGATGTTGGTAATTGCAAATTTATTAAAATCACATTAAAATATGGACCTAATGGTGAAAAAGTTATCCAAGGTTTAAAGAGAATTTCAAAACCAGGTCTTAGAGTTTATGCAAACTCAGAAGATCTTCCAAAGGTTTTAAATGGTCTTGGTATTGCTATTATTTCAACCAATAAAGGTATTATGACTGATAGACAAGCTCGTAGCCAAAAACTTGGCGGCGAAGTATTGGCTTATGTATGGTAAGGAGGTTAAAATATGTCACGTATCGGAAGAAAACCAATTGATATTCCAGCTGGTGTAACAGTTACTGTAGATAATAACAACCTCGTTACTGTTACAGGCAAACTTGGTACTCTTACTCAAGTCGTTGATAAGATTATCACTGTTAAAGTTGAAAACAACCAAGTCGTTTTAACCAGACCAAATGATCAAGGTCCTGTAAAAGCTAAACATGGTCTTTACAGAATGTTGATTGCAAACATGGTAACAGGTGTAAACGAAGGTTTCAAAAAATCAATCGTAATCAACGGTGTTGGTTACAAAGTTACAAAAACAGGCAACAAAGTTGTTTTAAACATCGGTCTTTCACATCCTGTTGAAGTTGTTGAAACTGCAGATGTTAAACTTGATTGCCCAAGTGCTACTGAAATTACTGTCAGTGGTATTAGTAAAGAAAAAGTTGGTCAATTTGCTGCTATGATCAGAGGTATCAAACCTGTTGAACCATATCATGCTTATGGTATCAAATATGGCGACGAAGTAGTTATCAAAAAAGTCGGAAAAGTTTCTGGCAAAAAATAATAGTTAGATTAATAATGGCGTTTTTAATTAAAACCATTATGGAGGAAATATGATTAAACAAATAAATAAAAATGAGCAAAGAAAGGGTAGACACCTTAGAGTTAGAAAACATATTTTTGGTACTCACGCTTGCCCTAGACTTAACGTCTATCGTAGCACAACAAACATCTATGCTCAAATCATTGATGACGAAAGTGCTAAAACTCTTTGCAGTGCTTCCACTATTCAAAAAGAACTTGCTGAAAACTTAAAAGGTAAAACTAAGTCTGAACAAGCTTTCGTTGTTGGCGAAGCAATCGCTAAACAAGCAAAGAAGAAAGGCATCAAAAATGTAGTTTTTGACAGAGGTGGATATCTTTACACTGGTAGAGTTAAAAATGTTGCAGACGGTGCTAGAAAGGGAGGACTAGAATTCTAGTGGAGGAAAATATGGCAAATAATGAAGAAATTGTAAACAACGAACAAGTTGTTGAAGTTGCTGAAACAGTTGCAGAAGTTAAAGCTGAAGTTCCTGTAGAAGCAAAAGCTCAAAAAGTTAAAGGTCAAAGAACTTACGAAAAGAAAGAAAGAGGTCCTAAGAAACCTGAAACTCGTAGAGAAGACAGCGAATTCGACAAAAAACTTGTTGAAGTAAGACGTGTTGCTAAAACTGTTAAAGGTGGCAGAACCATGAGATTCAGTGCTTTAGTTGTTGTTGGTAACAAAAAAGGCTCTGTAGGTATCGGTATGGGTAAAGCTGGCGAAGTTCCAGAAGCTATCGAAAAAGCAACAGCAGAAGCAAAGAAAAATTTAATTTCTGTTCCTATCGTTGGAACCACAATTCCTCACGACATCACAGGTAAATTCAGCACATCATCTGTTTTACTTTTACCAGCTCCAGAAGGTACTGGTGTTATCGCAGGCGGAAGTGCTCGTGCTGTTGTTGAACTTGCAGGAATTAAAGACATTGTTACAAAATTACACGGTTCAAACAACAAAATCAACTGCGTTAAAGCTACAATCGAAGGTTTGAAAGCTTTAAGAACTGTTGAACAAGTTGCTGCTCTTCGTGGTAAGAATGTTGAAGATTTTAACTAGAATTTTAGTTAGGAGTTATTATGGAAAAAGTTAAAAAAGATGCAAAGAAATTGCAAGTAACTTATGTTAAAAGCGTTATCGGTTTTAACAAAGAACAAGCAAAGGTTCTTGAAGCACTCGGATTTAGAAAATTGAACCAAACTAAAGTTTTCCCAGATAATGCTTGCATTAGGGGTAGTTTGTTCAAAGTTAAACACTTAGTCAAAGTGGAAGAAGTTAAGTAAAAGGAGTTAGCCTTATGGATATACAATCTTTATCACCTGCTGAAAATTCTAGATTTTCAAAGAAGAGAGTTGGTAGGGGTATCGGTAGTGGTATTGGAAAAACTAGTGGTAAAGGTCATAAAGGACAAAACGCTCGTAGCGGCGGTGGTGTCAGAGTTGGCTTCGAAGGCGGTCAAATGCCTTTAGTTAGAAGATTACCTAGACGTGGTTTCAATAACACTGTTTTTGCTAAAGAATATACCATTGTTAATGTTAGCGATCTTAATAAATTTGAAAACAACGCTGTTGTTGATGTCAACGCTTTAAAAGAAGCTGGCATTGTTAACAAAGTTGCACAATATGGAATTAAGGTTCTTGGTAATGGTAAACTTGAAAAAGCACTTACTGTAAAAGCAGATAAATTTTCATCATCTGCTGTTAGCAAAATTGAAAAAGCTGGCGGTAAAACCGAGGAGGTATAATGTTTAAGACCTTAAAAGAAGCATTCAAAATTAAGGAAATTAGAAACAAAATTTTATTAACATTATTACTACTTCTTATTTACAGAATTGGTTGCTGGTTGCCTGTTCCAGGTATCTTAGTTTCTACATTCCAAGCAGAAACCGGTAATAGTGATTTCCTTGGCATTATTAGCGCTGTTAGTGGTAATGCACTTTCAAACGGTGCTATCTTAGCCCTTGGTGTTGTTCCTTACATCAATGCTTCAATCATTATTCAACTTTTAACCGTTGCTATTCCTGCTTTAGAAAGAATTTCTAAACAAGGTGAAGATGGTAAAAAGAAAATTTCATTGTACACAAGGATTGCAGCTTTAGTTTTAGCTTTCGCACAAGCTATTGGTATCGTTGCAAGTTTTGGTGCTGCAAGTTTAGACACAACAGCTATTCCACAAGCTTGGCTTGTTGGTACAATTGTTGTTCTTATTCTTGTTGCTGGTGCTATGTTTACAGTTTGGCTTGGAGAAAAGATTACAAATAGTGGTGTTGGTAATGGCCTTTCATTATTGATTTTTGTTGGTTTATTATCAAGCGCTGGTCAAGCAATTTTTGAAAATATTGCTGGACTTTCAGAAAATATTGATAACATTTGGAATCTTCTTATTTTCCTTGCAGCTGTTATTCTTATCTTTGGTTTGATTGTTTGGGTTGATACTGCTGAAAGAAAAATTCCGGTTCAATATGCAAAACAAATCAAAGGTAGAAAAATGTATGGTGGTCAAAGTACCAACATACCTATTAAGGTAAATGCAACTGGTGTTATGCCTATCATTTTCGCCAATGCATTCCTTGCATTCCCACAACTTATTATGAGTATCTTCTGGTATGATACAAACCCAGGTAGTGCTTATATGTGGTATTCTGAATATCTCGGTGCTGGTTCTTGGGCATACGGTGTGCTTACAGCAGTTTTAATCTTGTTGTTTGCTTACTTCTATTCTCGTATCAGCTTTAACCCTGAAGATATTTCAAGACAAATACAACAAAATGGTGGTTTTATCCACGGTTACCGTGCTGGTAGACACACTGCTGAATACTTACAAAAAGTTTCAGACAGAATTACACTTTTTGGTGCAATATTCCTTGCTTTTATAGCACTTGTTCCAACACTTGTCTTTACAGGTATTGGTGGTAGCGCAGGTTCTCTTGTTAATGCTTTCAGTGCAACCGGACTTCTTATCGTTGTTTCTGTTGCTCTCGAACTTGAAAAGCAACTTGAAGCTCAAATGCTTACCAGAAATTATAAAGGTTTCTTAAAATAAGATTTTGATATTCATAAGGATTTGTGTGAATTATCACACAAATTCCTTGTAAATATATTTTGTTCACTCAATTAAAATTATTTTTTTAAGACAAAGGAGATTTTATGAAGATTGTTTTACTTGGACCTCCGGGAAGCGGAAAAGGTACACAAGCAAATTTGATTTGCGAAAAGTATAAAATTCCACACATCTCAACAGGAGATATCTTTAGATGGAATTTAAAAGAAGGAACTGAACTTGGTAAAAAAGCAAAAGCTTATATGGATTCTGGTTCACTTGTTCCTGATGAACTCACTGTTTCAATTGTTGTTGATAGATTAAAAAATGACGATTGCAAAGATGGTTTTGTTTTAGATGGTTTCCCAAGAAACTTATTCCAAGCAGAACAACTTGAAAAAATCACAGACGTTGACAAGGCAATTATGATTTACCTTGACGACGAAGAAATTATAAATCGTTTATCAGCAAGAAGAATGTGTTCTAAATGTGGAAATCCAACACACTTAGATTGGCTTCTTGATGGCAAATGTGAGAAATGTGGTGGAGATGTTATTCAAAGAGATGACGACCAACCAGAAGTTATCAAACAAAGATTGATTAAACAAAAACTACCACAAGAAGTTATTGATTTCTATAAGGAAAAAGGTATTTACGAACAAATTACCTCAACCGATAAGAAAGAAAAAACTTTTGCACTTGTTGAAGAAATTTTAAAAACTATTTAATAAGGCGAAAAATGATAAAAATTAAAACAGAACAAGAAATTGCTCTTATGAGAAAAGCTTGTGAGATTACTAGAGATACATTGCTTATGTTAGAGCAACATATCAAGCCTGGTGTTACAACCAAGCAACTAGATAAACTTGCATATGATTTTATTATCAAGAATAATGCTAAACCTGGATTTCTTCGTTACGGTGGTTTTCCTGCTTCTATTTGTGCTTCCGTAAACAATGAAGTTGTCCATGGGATTCCAAGCGACAGGGTTTTAAAAGAAGGCGATATCATCAGTATTGATGTTGGTGCAAAATACAAAGGATATAATGGTGACAGCGCAAGAACTTTTCCTGTTGGTAAGATTTCTGAAGAAAAACAAAAACTTATTGATGTTACAAAACAAAGTTTTTTCGAAGGAATCAAAGGCATTAAGGCAGGGTGCAAAGTGGGGGATATATCCTCACAAGTTCAACGTTATGTTGAAAAGTTTGGGTTCTCTGTAGTTCGCGATCTTGTTGGACACGGTGTTGGAAAAGAACTTCACGAGGACCCTATGGTACCAAACTTCGGTTTTGCCGGTCTTGGTCCTAAACTTCAAGCCAATACCACAATCGCTATCGAACCTATGGTTAACGCTGGCGATTATAAAGTTAAAACTGATAAAGCAAATGGCTGGACAGTTCTAACTACTGATGGCAGTGACTCAGCACACTATGAAAATACTGTGCTAATAACTGAAGATGGTGTTGAAATTTTGACTTAGGGGTGTAGATAATTATGGAAAATAATTTAACGGTTGGTAGTTTGGTTGTTTCTGTTAAAGGTAGAGATAAAGATAGAATCTATTTAGTTTCAAACATAATTGATGAAAACTTTGTTTTACTCGTTGATGGAAATTTTAAATTACTTGCAAACCCTAAGAAAAAGAGAATCAAACACATTTTTGTTAGTCCTGAAGTTGTACTAACAATTAAAGAAAAGCTAGAAAACGACAAGAAAGTTTTTGATTCTGAAGTTTTTAGTGCAATTAAGAATAGCAATTTGAACAAAAAAACTGTTTGAGTATTGAAAAAAAGGAGAATTTATGCCAAAATCTGATTGTTTAGAGACAGAAGGCGTAGTTACCGAAGTCCTTAAAAATGCGACTTTTAAGGTTAAACTTCAAAACGGACACATTATTACTTGTTATATTTCGGGTAAACTTCGTATGAATTTTATTAAAATTCTTGCTGGGGACCAAGTTAAAGTCGAAATGAGTCCTTATGACTTAACCAAGGGTCGTATTACTTGGCGTAGTAAATCAAATTAAAGGAGAAATATTATGAAGGTTAGACCATCTGTTAAACCTATTTGCGACAAATGCAAGGTTATTAAGAGAGAAGGAAAAGTTATGGTTATTTGCTCAAAAAGCAAAAAACATAAACAAACACAAGGTTAATTCGTTTCTTTGTTTTGGGTTAACTATCACCCAAGTAACTTTTACCACTTAGTTGGTTTCAATCACGAAAAAAACCGTGGGTAAGGGCGGCTGTGCAGAAATGCATCCTTACTGCGTTTTTATATATTTATTTTAAAAACAATTCTATATTTATTTTGGAGGAAAAAATATGGCTCGTATTGCTGGTGTGGATTTACCAAACGAAAAGAGACTTGAAATCGGCCTTACCTATATTAAAGGTATCGGCAGAGTAACATCTAACAAGATTCTCAAAGAAACTGGTGTTAATCCTGATATTCGCGTTAAAGACTTGTCTGAAGGCGATGTAGCAAAATTAAGGTCTTACATCGAAAAGAACATTGTTGTTGAAGGTGATTTGACTAGAGAAGTTTCATTAAATATTAAAGGTTTGTCTGAAATCGGTTGTTACCGTGGCATCAGACACCGTAAAGGTTTGCCTTGTCGTGGACAAAGCACAAAACAAAATGCTAGAACTTGCAAAGGTCCAAAGAAGACTGTTGCAAAGAAGAAAAAAGAAGGTAGATAAGGAGTAGTTATCAATGGCTGTTGTTAAGAAAATTAAAAAGAAAAAAGTAACAAAAAATATTGATAAAGGTGCAGTACATATTCAAGCATCTTTCAATAACACACTTGTAACTTTTACAGATCAAGCAGGTAACACTGTTTCTTGGTCAAGTGCTGGCTCTCTTGGTTTCAAGGGTGCTCGTAAAAGTACACCATTTGCAGCTCAACAAGCAGTTGAAACTGCTGCTAAAACTGCAAAAGAACATGGTTTAAAATCAGTCGAAGTTTATGTTAAGGGACCTGGTAATGGTAGAGAATCTGCTATCCGTGCAATTTCTACTGCAGATATCAATGTAACAAAAATTAGTGATGTTTCACCTATCCCTCACAATGGTTGCCGTCCACCTAAGAGACGTAGAATATAAAAGGAGTTAGTGGAATATGGCAAAATATATTGAAGCAGACTGCAGAAGATGCAGAAGAGAAGGTTGCAAACTTTTCCTTAAGGGTGACAGATGTATTTCATCAAAATGCGCTATGGAAAAAAGACCTGTTCTTCCTGGTCAACACGGTGCAGGTAGAAAGAAAGTTTCTGACTATGGTACACAGCTCAGAGAAAAACAAAAAGTTAAAATGGCTTATGGCTTACTTGAAAAACAATTCAGAGGCTACTATGATGAAGCTGAAAGAATGAAAGGTGTTGTCGGTGAAAATATGCTTTCTCTTTTAGAAAGAAGACTTGACAACGTAGTTTATCGTATGGGTATTGGCGATAGCCGTGCTGAAAGCCGTCAAATCGTTAACCATGGACATATTTGTGTAAATGGAAAAACTGTTGACATTCCATCTTACAGAGTTGCTATTGGCGATACAATTTCTATTAAAGAAAATAGCAAAGATCAAGAAAGATTCAAACAACTTAAAGGCATCAAAATCATTATGCCTAAATGGGTTGAATTTGATTCAGAAAAACTTGCTGGTAAAATCAATGCATTGCCAAAGAGAGAAGATATCGACTTGAATATTCAAGAACACTTGATTATAGAGTTGTATTCAAGATAGTAGGAGGATTTGTTCTATGATGGAAATTACTAAACCAAGAATTATCGTTGAAGAAGCTGATAATGGCTGCTTTGGCAGATTTATCGTTGAACCTTTAGAAAAAGGTTTTGGTATAACACTTGGTAACTGTTTAAGAAGAACTCTTCTTGGTGCTCTTCCAGGGGCAGCAGCTGTTGCTGTTCGTATTGATGGTATTCAACACGAATTCTCAAGTATTCCTGGTGTTGCAGAAGATGTTACAGATATCATCTTAAACATCAAGAATCTTGCAATTAAAACAACTGATTTGGCTCCAGATTTCAAAACAACAATTCACTTAAAGAAAAAGGGTGCTGGTGTTGTTTTAGCTAAAGACATTGAAGTTAATGACCAAGTTGAAATTCTTAATCCTGATTTGCACATTTGCACTCTTGATGATGGTGCTGATCTTAATATGGATATCATCGTTGGTAGAGGCAGAGGATATATTCCTGCAAGTCAAAATAAATCAGAAGATGACCCTATTGGGTATATCGCAGTTGACTCTATTTTTACACCTGTTAAGAGTGTAAACTATAGTGTTTCTGCAACTCGTGTTGGTCAATCAATTGACTACGACAAACTTATTGTTGAAGTTCAAACTAACGGAACAATGTCAGCAAGAGAAATTATTAGCTTATCAGCTAAAGTTGTTCTTGACCACGTTAAGATGTTTGTTGATCTTATCGATTCAATGAGCGATCTTGAAATCCTTGTTAGTGCAACAGAAAACAAGCAAGTCAAAGTTTTAGAAATGGCTATCGAAGATATGGATTTATCTGTTAGAAGTTATAACTGCTTGAAGAGAGCAAACATTAACACTATTGAAGATTTAACCAAAAAATCAAAAGACGATATGCTTAAAGTTAGAAACCTTGGCTTGAAATCTTTAGAAGAAGTTATCCAAAAACTTGAGTCTTACGGACTTGGTTTAAGAAATGATGATGAATAATTTCTAGATTTTTAGATTTACAAAAATTTAAAGGAGAAAAATATGGCTACTGTTACTAAATTAAATAGGCCAACTAAGGAAAGACTTTCACTTCTTCGTGGACAAGCAAGTGACTTTTTGTGGAATGGAAAACTCACAACTACAACAGCTCGTGCTAAAGCATTACAAAGCTATGTAGAAAAAATCATTACTCTTGCTGTCAATACTTACACTGACACTGTTAAAGTTATCAAAACTGAAACAGATAGCAAAGGTGTTAAGATTAAGAAAGAAGTTTTAAATGATGGACCAACTAAACTTGCAGCTAGAAGAAAAATTATGTCTAAACTTTTCGATAGACAAGAACAAAGACAACCTAAGGAAACAAAGGCAAACTTCATTGCAAGAACAGAAGGTGTTTATCACCCACTTATCGAAAAAATCTTCAATGTTTATGCACCTAAATATGCAAAAAGAAAAGAAGAAGTCGGTCAAGGTGGTGGATATACTCGTCTTTTGAAACTTGATCAAAGAAGAGGCGATGCTGCTCCTATGGTTATGATTACTTTAGTTTAATCGTTGGACTTTAGACAATTATGTCTAACAAAATAAATATATAAATAAAAACTTGGGGTAGAACTTAGTGTTCGGGTGACCCCAAGTTTTTTTGTTTTATGGTTGATATAAATTGTCGTATTTTGTATAATTATGTCATATGGAGATTGATACACATAAAAAGGGAAAGATTTTAACAGTATCTTTACTTATTACTTTTTTTGTTTTGGTTGCTACTTTAACTGTAGTTTTGTTTTTATGTGGCGTAATCGGTGGAGATAAAATCCAAAGTAAACAAATATTTAAAAGCAATCTTGTTGTTGAAAATATAAATCAAAAGATAAATATTAAAGACTTCTTTATAAATAAAGATATTCACTCAAATGATATTCATATTAAAACAAATAATAGTGATATTGTAAGTGTTGAAGGTACTTTTGTTTCGTTAAACAGTAAAGGCCTAGCAGAAATTGAAGTGGGTGTTAAAAATAAAAAGCAAACATTATCTGTTGCTGTTGTTGATGATAAATCTAATGAAAGTGAGATAAAAGAAATATTGTCGCTTCCTATTTTAGTTAAAAATACAATTTTGGTGGGAGATAGTGTTGATTTTTGCTTCTTGGGTAAATTAGGTGAAATTGCTAATATTACTTTTTCAAATTATATTGCAAATTTTAATAATAACAAAATTGTTGCAACAAAAGAAGGGTATACGACGGTTTCTATTGTTGTAAGTTATCAAACACTAAACTCTTTAAAACCTATTAACATATGTTCAACTTTTGATTTGTTTGTGGAAGGTACACTTTCAAACTTTAATATTAGGGTATTGGACAAAAACTTTAATCAAACCGATACAATCAATTTCGTTTCAAAAAGTACTGATATTGCTGGATATATTGAGATTGAAGATGTTAAATACCTATCATCGAACAACTTACAAACAAATTTTGATTTCTGTGAGTTTTTTAATCCGATTTATAAAAACGGCAAATTTTTGTTACCTTTTAAATTGAAAAATTGGGGAAGTATAAGTGGTAGTGTTTCTTATATAGGAGGGCAAGGAGAGTTTAAAAAAGAAATTTCTTTTAATGCCTTTAATGAAGTTTATACAAAATTTCCAACTAAGTTAACTTTAGATGTTTTTAAAAGTGGAGAAGTTGCAAGTTGTGTTGTTACAACTTATATTGATGAAGATGTGGTTTCTTTACCTTTTAGTGTTGTTTTTGTTAAAGACGGAGTGGAAAGTAGTCCTATAGACACATCATATATTTCTAATTTTGAAGTGGATTCTAATACAATTTTATTTAAGATAAAAGAAGAAGTAGATTTTTCTATTAAAGTTGTCTTGATAAATGCACCATATATTTTTGTCTTAAAAGTGGTAAATTAGAATATAGATTCATATGCACATATGTTCTGATAGTTATATGTCTTGAAATATTGCGTGTTTTATGGTAAAATATATTTAGGTGATAAATATGTCAGAAGAATTAAAAAACAAGATTATTAAGATGCACAAAGCAGGAAAGATTGACCCATCTATTCCTTTTGTTGCTAATTTCTTTGGCGCAGATGGCAAAGTGGACATTGGTCTTATGGAATCTTGGTGTAAGGCAAATGGTTATAAATATGTCAGTCAAAAACAAAAAACAAGAAACTTTACACACAATGTTAATAATATTGTAATTGAAGCACCTGATGGCACAGTTGTTGCAGATATGTTTAGCAAAAAAGCAAAATATAAAGATGATATTGCTGAAGTTGCTGCAAGCAGAATTGCAAGAGTTGTAGGCATCAAAGCAGTTGACACTTATATGGCAAACAATCCTACAGGAAGCAAAGGGACAATTGCTGCAAATGGAATTCCTAAAGGTTGCAAGTTTATTGAGATAAGTCAGTTGCTTCCACAAGGAAATGACGATAAAAACTGTTTAGCAAGGGTTTTTGAAGTCATAAAAGGCATCAAGGACAGCCCATTAGGCCAAGCCGACCCTTATATGCAACTTGATCCTAATATCTATACAGAGCTTATGAAATTGGCTGTATTTGATTTCTGTACAGGTCAAAATGATAGAAACGTTTTTAACTATGGTCTTGTATACAACCCACAAACACATTCACTTGAGCTTGGTGCTGTTTGGGACAATGGCAACTCTTTTGCACTAGATGATAAACACACTTATAGAAATGTTGTTACAACTATACAAGCAGGTCACTTCTTTAGCAGTATTACACAAGGTTGTGGTTGTGAAGCAGTTGCACAAGGTATCACAGATATTCCTTTTGGAAACTTTATGGAGTCTAGTGAAATATTAAAACAAATTCAATCAAAAGAGTTTGTTGAAATGGTAAAGGAATATGGCGTTGATATGAAAGAAGTTATTGCCTTTGCAGAAAGTATGGGCAAGGTTGATATAAATGTGTTAAATGATGAAGCTTCAAAAACAGGCGACTATGTTATTCCTGAAGAAGAAACAAATATTATTTCTGGAATATTAAGTGACAGAAGTGAAAAGATGACAAGAGTTTTGACAACTGTTGCAGAAGCAAATAATTTACTTGATCCATCGCAAGGTGGTGGACAAGGTGATGATTAGGGGGGAGAGTATGGATAAAATATATGTATATGCAAACGATGTTAAGTTTGGTGAATTATCTTTTGAAGATGGCTTTTATACTTTTACTCCTTATGAATTTTTAAAAGATGACAAAGCAACTTTTGGGTTTGCAAGTTTAACAAAACTAGATTTAACAAAACCTACAAAAAGTGATACTTTGTTTGCCTTTTTTGTTCCATATTTGGTCGATAAAGACGACGAAGAAGAAATGTTGAGTTTTGGTATAAGCGAATACGATAATGACTTTGAGGTGCTTTTAAAGGTCGCAGATTACACAAGAGATAGCGATATGTGCTATATTAGAACAAATTAAGGTGCGTTTTTAATAAAAAACAAAAACTATTTAGGTGAACAATGAATAAGTTAGATTTTATGAGATTTGCTGAGTTTTTCGACGAAGGGATTGATTTGTCAGAATTTACTTATGACGAACTTAGAGAACTTGTTGAACAAAGCGATAATGAAAGATTAAAACAAAAATATTATGATTTTTATGATGACGTAAAAGACAAGTCGCTTAAAAAACAAGATTGGTAAAAGGCAAGAATTTTCTTGTCTTTTTTATTACAAGTTTTGTTGTTTTTTCATATATATAACTATGGAAATTTCTGCAGAAGAGTTAAATATTTTGGCAACTATTATAGCCAACAAATTATCACAAAATTTAACCAAGGAAGAGTTGATAAATTTAAAGTGTTTTATAATGCAGGTTGCAAATAATATAGGTTTTATATTAAGTATAGAGACATTTGGAAAATTTAAGGATAAAAACAAGTCCAAAAAAGACTGAATTATGTGTATATTGTGAACAATTTTTGTTTTTTTGTTATTATTCATTTACTTTTTATAGTTTTTTTGTTATTATATTATTAGTATTTTAAAAGGGGATTTTTATGAAAAAAGTTATAGGTACTACAATTGCTGTTCTTATACTTGGGGCACTTATTTTCTTCTTCCTTTCAAATCATTGGATGATGACAACCTGCTTCTATAGAGACAATCAAAGAATGGCAACTATTTTAAACGAAGCAAATAAGAAAGTTTCAGAATATAAATATTTTGATTTAACTTTCAAAAAAGATGAAGTTGTTGGAGAAAAAACAACAAATCTTATCACATCACAAATCAAAATTGCTATAGGTGAAGAAGGTGCATACGAATTCTATGCAGAAAAAACTCTTCCTTTAGAAGAAAACAAAACAGTTTTACACAGAGTATATTTCTCAACAACAGATAACGTAGTTTATGTTTCACAAGAGGGTTTGGGAAATAAAAAGATGTCAGGTGCAACAATCAACGACGCAATCAAAGCTGCAACTTGCACACACAATGATCATGCTACACTTTCAAAAACAAAAGTAAACGAAACTGCTCTTGTAACAGATCTTGCTTACTTTAAAGATTATGTTGAAGTAAACAAAGACGAAATGCAAAGCTACAATTCTTCATTCTTGTTTACATTCTCACCATTCCAAGTTGGTGTAAACTTTACAAAGAACACAACTATTGATGAAGAAACAGGTGCTTTTGATGAACTTCAATATAGAATTGGCTTTGGTGGCAAAATCCTAGATAAGATTTTAAGAAATGGTGTTGAAGGCGTAGAAGGTGTTGAAACAAACTATGTAAAAGTTACAACAACTTACAACGGAAATGGTTCATTTGTATCAATTCCTGCACTTCCACAAGACACAGAAATGGCTGACTAGTTTTACAACAATTGGTAGATTATTTTAATTTTTAATACTAATAATAAAAATAGGAGGTATTATGAAAAAGTCGTCAATTATCACATTGGTTTGTACAATGTGTTTGTTAATTTGCTTTTCATTGGTCTCCTATTTTTTCTTGCAAAAAGAAAACTTTTATGTTCAAGTTAGTTTTGCAAACGACAACTATAATGTAAAGTGGGACGAACTTGAAGATGCCGAAACATATCACGTATCAATCAATGGAGAAGAAGTTAATATTTCGAATCTTTCTTCTTACAATATTGATGAATACTTGGTTGATGATGGCACATATCAAATCAATGTTGTTGCATATGATGAAGATGGTAACAAGATTAGCGAAAAAGTATTAAATTACGAATATGCAGCTTCAACCGAAAAAGATTTCTTAAGAAAAGGTACTTACTATATAAACGGTGAGTATGAAGATTATATTATTGAAAACCAAGAAGAATTGGAAAAACTTGTTTGGCACACTATTTTATATAGAGAAAACAATGTAAATTTCTATGTTGCACTTGGTAGCAATATTACAAATTCAAACTTAAATCAACTTACAAAAAATTATATCAATACATACCCTGAATATGATGCAGTAAACCTTGGGTTTGCAAAATATGCAAAATTTACAAACACAAATGTTGGTTTGCTTTGCAATTTTTCATATTACTTAAATGAAGATTTTACATTAAATCACAACAATATTCCATCAAGTGAGTATAGGGCTTATAATCTTGCAAGATATGATTATGAAATTGACTTAGATTATGCAATCCCATACGAAACTGCAGCTGAAACCGAAAGGACTTTTGCAATCGATAAAGATGGTGTTGACGAAGTTGTTGTAAACAACACTGAACAATTGTTTATGGCTGTACAATATGGTGCAAGACCTGTGTTTAGTGACCCTAATTCTGTTGCAGCAAAAGTTTATAACAATGCAAGAGAAGTTTTAAAAGAAATCAACAACAGTGACAATCTTACAGATTATCAAAAAGCATTAAACATCTATACATACCTTGGTAATAATGTTAAATATGATTATGTCTTATATGAATATATGGCAGCAAGAAGGGACTTCTCAATTAGAAGTTTTGGTAATTATTCAGCATTCTACCTAGAAGGTGTTTTCCTTGATTTAGACAATCAATATGCTGTTTGTGATGGTTTGGCAAAAGCATATACATTGCTTTGCAGAATCGAAGGTATTGAGTGTTTCAAAGTTAACGGAGAAGTTGTTACAGTAAGAAACCCAAACCCAGATAGAGAAACCGGTGAAAATCACGCTTGGAATAAAGTCAAAATAACAAAAGACGAATCTATCAATATCACAACTGATGCTTGGTCAATTGTTGATGTAACTTGGGGTGCAATTTTAGCTTCTGAAACAAGTTTGGTAAATCAAACAACAACAAAGAAACAAATTTTATCATATCTTTACTTCCTTGTTAGCGAAGAAGATTTGGTAAGTGATGACCTTACAAAATATACAAGAAAGGTAACTTTTAAGGGTACAGAAGCACCAACTACTGCAATTACAAAATATAAACATTCTTTCTATTTCGAAGGTGAAAATACAGAAAAGAAAACATCAAATGACTTATATATTGAAAACCTTGCAGAACTTCAAAACATTATGAAATACGCTGAAAACAAAATGAGGGAAAGTGGAGAAGAAGTTATAATCGATATTAGAATTTCTTCAACAAATAGCGAACTTCAAACAAAGATGGAAGCATTTTTCAATAGTGCAAATTCTGAACTTGGCAGAAAAAATTGGTACAAAGATTTAGGTATCACAAATGCACAAGTTGAAAGTATTGTTGTAGACGCTGGACAAAAAGTATTTGATGATTATTGCATTATCTTTAGATTTGCGTAAATAAAAAACAAAAAGGCAATTGGAAACAATTGTCTTTTTTTTGTATATAAAAATTTTTACTTTGCATACTAAAAATATGGAAAACATTGCAAAGAATAGAGCAGTTAATTTAAAAGAAGATTTACATAATAATGATGACATAATCGTAAGAGAAATAAAGTTTGAAGACAAGGGTGCTTGTCTTGTTTTTCTTGACGGGATTGTTGATATTGAAGCAATAAACCTGTCAATAATAAAATCGCTAAACTCTTTTACAACAAAGGAAGATATCGATAATTTAGACACCATTTTATTAAGACT
Organism: Clostridia bacterium; assembly: GCA_045538175.1. Taxonomy (GTDB): domain Bacteria; phylum Bacillota; class Clostridia; order Christensenellales; family UBA1242; genus JAZSQZ01. The sequence continues at coordinate 1,520 of JAZSQZ010000031.1, read as the reverse complement.
AAATTCTGTTGCTGGGGTAGAGGTTTTAAAAACGCAAGATGTTATAGATAAGTTGCTTAAAGGCTATGCTGTTTTATTTGTTGACGACATTGAAGATGCAATAGGTTTTAATGTAATAAAATACAGTTCAAGGTCGATTGAAGAACCCCCTACATCTATGGTTATAAAAGGACCTAGAGAAGGTTTTAACGAAAGTATAAAAACAAATATTTCCCTTATAAGAAAAAGACTTCTAACAAAAGACCTTAAAATTGAAAGTTTTGAAATAGGAGAAAAAACAAAAACCCAAGTAAAAATTGCTTATCTTGTGTCAATTGTAGATGACGGAATTGTAAAAGAAATTAAAGATAAACTAAACAAAATAAATATAGACGGAATTCTTGATAGTTATTATATTTCTAAATTTTTGGAAGATAGGCCTAATTCAATTTTTAGGCAGGTAGGGTTAACTGAAAAACCTGATATTTGTTGTTCTAAAATGTTAGAAGGTAGGGTTGCTGTGTTTGTTGATGGGTCGCCCATTGTTTTAACTATTCCTTACTTGTTTATGGAAGACTTGCAAAGTAGCAACGACTATTATTCTGATGCGCACAGGGCAAGTTTGCTTAGGGTTTTAAGGCTTGTAGGTATGATAAGTTCTGTTTTGCTCCCGGGTTTTTTTATAGCGCTGCAACTTTTTCATTATAAGGTGTTACCGTTAAAATTTTTAGTTACGATTATAAACACAACACAAAATTTGCCACTCAATCCTTTTCTTGAAATATTGTTTATTATGGTGCTGTTTGAAATCTTGTTTGAAGCAAGCATTAGAATGCCAAAATACTTAGGTGTTGCCATTTCAATTGTGGGAGCCCTAATCCTTGGAGATACTGCTGTAAAGGCAGGTTTGGTTAGCCCACCGGGTGTTATGATAGTCGCCATACCTGCAATTTCTGGTTATTGCATTCCAGACCAAAACAACCAGATTTTTCTTTTAAGGGCCATTTTTGCCGTCATAGGAGGTGTTTTGGGTTTCCAAGGGTTAATTCTTGCTGGAATGTTTCTTGTTTGCTATATGACAAAATTAGATAGTTTTAAAACAGCTTTTCTTGCACCTTTTTCTCCTTATGTTGCAAACGACCAAAAAGATTTTATATTTAAACAAGTTATAACTGAGATGAAAACAAGACCTGAAAGTTTCCCTGAGAAAAACAATATTAGACTAAATGTAAAAGATAAGGGGGAAAAATGAAAAGAGTTTCGTCAAGGCAATTAAGGTTTGTTTTGTTGCTTTCGGTCATAACACTAAAACTTTTATTTTTGCCGTCCCTTTTGTATCAAGAGTGCAAAAATTCTGCGTGGGTAAGTGCACTATTGTTTTTTGTAATTGAGATTGTTTTTTTATCGGTATTTTTATCTATATCAATAAAGCACCCCGATATGACTTTTTATGATATGCTCGATAAAATGTTCGGTAGGATTATCGCTAAAGGATTTGTTTTTATATATCTTGTTTATTTTATATTTAAAGCCTATCTTAC
>JAZSQZ010000009.1:0-11583 GCA_045538175.1 Clostridia bacterium | reverse complement strand
GAAAAGGTAAGTGGTGCTATGTTAAGTGCGCTTAATTGGGCGAAAGAGCATCCTGTCGCTATGAAAGCCATAGGGGCGGCGGTGGCGGTTCTAGCAGTTGCCTTAACTACACTTACGGCAGTTGTAACAGGTTATACGATTGCTCAATGGGCCATGAACTCGGCTATATTAGCGAACCCAACAACTTGGATAATCGTTGGAATTGTGGCGGCAATAGCCTTATTGGTAGCCGGATTTACAGTACTATGGAATGAGTGCGAAGGATTCCGTAATTTCTTCATAAATGCATGGGAAACTATCAAAAGTGTGTGGAATGAGGTTCGACCTTACTTTGAAGTTTTATGGGAAGGTATAAAACAAAGTTTCTTTGTATTAAAAGACAATTTAGTTTCAGGATTCTTGGTGGCCTGGGAAGGTATTAAACTTGTATGGTCAGTTGTAGTTTCATATTTTCAAATGGTATGGAACAACATTAAACAGGTTTTTTCGGTTGCTAAGGCATTTTTCGTAGGTGCGTTTAAAACTGCTTGGGAAGGTGTCAAACTTGTGTGGTCGGTTGTGACAGGGTATTTTCGCAATATTTGGAACACTATTAAGGGTATCTTCTCGGCTGTAAAATCAGTATTGTCAGGCGATTTCAAAGGCGCATGGGAGTCTATCAAAGGCATTGTATCAGGCTGGGTTTCATACTTTAAAGGTATTTGGTCAGGCATCCAAAATGTGTTCAGTTCTGTAAAATCTTGGTTTAGCAATACATTCAAGGCGGCTTGGTCAGCTGTGAAAGGTATTTGGAATAATTTTACAACATTTTTCAGTGGTTTGGTGACCAAATTGAAAAATACATTCTCAAAAGTTGTAGACATTATGTTGAAGCCATTCAACACAGCTAAAGAGGGTATATCCAAAGTGATTGAAAAAATCAAAGGTATATTCGGTGGAATGAAATTGGAATTTCCTGATATTAAAATGCCACATTTCACAGTAAGTCCAAAAGGCTGGAAAGTCGGCGATTTACTTAAAGGTACGATTCCAAAACTCGGTATTGAATTTTATAAAGATGGTGCTATTTTCACGAAACCTACATTATTTGGATTCAATGGCAATAATGCAATGGTCGGTGGAGAAGCGGGGCATGAAGCAATCCTTCCGATTGACAGATTAGAAGATTATGTTGCAAATGCAGTTGAAAAGACTATGAATGTAGTGAATTTAGAATCACTTGCGAACTCTATTGAGGAATTAGCAAGCAGACCAATAGAATTATATATTGGTGACAGACAAGTTGCTTTAGCAACTGCAAGCGCAAGCGATACTGTAAACGGATTAAGAACAACATTCAAGGACAGAGGTTTAGTGCTTGAATAGAGAAAGAAGGTTTAAAATTGAATATACAAAAGAAAGTAGAAGTCTATTTAGACAAAAAGAGAAATACAAGGCAGATAGATGTTGTTCAGTATAGCACTGGGGTTCAACTTGTATTTGTATTAATGGACTTTATTGCGCCTGAAGGAACAACTGCAACTTTATATGTTCAGAAACCTTCAGGACATATCGTTTATCAGGAAGACAATATCACAGTATCAAGTGGTACTGTCACAGTTGATTTAGAGAATCAGGCAATAGTTGAATGTGGCAAGGTGATCTACCAACTTACTCTTGTTAATGGTGAAGATGAAATCACAACATTTGCAAGTATCATGAATGTTGAAAAGAACTATGCTGATTCAAATGCAGTAGAATCAACAACAGTTATATCAGCTTTCAAAAAAGTAACAGAAGAGCAGATTGCAAAGATACAGGCAAAGGCTGAAGAAACACTTGCCACAATTCCTGATGATTACACAGACATTTATAATGCTACTGTTGAATTATCACAAATCAAAGCACCTGTGATAGTTCAGAAAGCGTCAGGAAATCCTATTTTATTGACAGATAGTGCTAGTAGCAAACTGTTTGATTTCAAAGCCTATGGAAAGAGCAAGCAGAAACAGTATAGTGGTAAGAACTTGTGGGAGTTTGGTGATGTGAGTGGAACAACATCAGAAATTATTACTTTGGATAAAGCATTACCACAAGGAACTTACACATTATCATCATTAGTTACAAGTAGCGATACTGATAGTTCAAAAAATAGAATTGTATTATTTAGTGAGGACTTACAACAAAGTTTAAATGTTGATGTTACGAGAAATACACGAACAAGTGAAACATTTACTACTACTTTTGAAGTAAAAACAATGCGTTTTTGGGGCGGTAGTGGTTCAAGTACATCAAGTGATGATACATTCTCATTTACTGATATTCAAATCGAAAGCGGCACAATAGCAACAGACTACGAGCCATATGTCGGTGGTGTCGCAAGTCCAAATCCCGACTATCCACAAGAGATTGTGAGTGTAGGTGATAGTGGCACTCTTGAGGTTAAGAGTTGTGGTAAGAATTTGGTAAAGAATAGTGGCACTTCTATAACTAAATATGGATATACATTCACAGTAAATGAAGATGGTAGCGTTACTGTTAGTGGTGAATCGGACGGAACAACCACATACGCAACATTGATGATTGACAATAATTTAAATTTACCAAACGGAAAATATATTATTAGTGCAGGTGTTAGCAATATAGGTGTTGGTGTAAGACGAAGCAATGGCTCTTTTATTGGAATTGCCTATGCAAATGATGATGATATTGAAATAACAGATGATAACAAAACATCAAATCTAATCATTTATGTAAGTAATGCATTTAGTGGAAATGCAACGATTTATCCAATGGTAAGACGAGCAGAAGTCGAAGATGGCACATATGAGCCATACGAAGAAAGCATCGTTTCAATTCCACTCACAGAGCCTTTGCGTGGTATTGGTGATGTTAAAGACGAGATTGTAAAGCAAAATGGTGTATGGGGTGTGTTGAGAAGAATGGCAGAGGTTGTAATCAATGAAAACTCAACTATAGCACTTGGTACACATCAAGGTTATAACCGATTTAGTGTTACTTTGGCTAGTAAATATGCAAGTGTTTCACCATTTGACAAAGGTTATTGTAGTCATATGACATACAGTAAAATTGTTTTAGATGCAAATACTTTAGATAATGCTATTTCGGTATATACTGCAAACAATGGCACTTCTGTTAGGGCATACTTTAGAATGGATAGGTTCGCTACAGTAGATGAATTAAAAACTTGGCTTACAGACAATCCTATAACTGTAGAGTATAAATCAGCAACCGAAATATTTGAACCATTCGAAGATCAAACACCATTTAATCAATTAAGTGTATTCAATCCTATAGCATATATCATGGCAACGGATGAAGCAGATATGGATTTTGAATATGCAGTAGACACAAAAACATATATTGATAACAAGTTTGTAGAGTTATCAGCAGCTTTATTAAATAACTAGGAAAGGATGAAGGTATGAAAGAAATATTTGAAAATGTAATCAAGCGTGGTGGTTATGATCTAACAGAAATGATTAAGAAGATTGACACTTACCACATAGAGGGCAAACTTACTGATGAAGAGCGTGATGAACTTTATGCAATGGCTAGAGGTTCACAGGTAAATCAGTATGACTTAAATTTAGAGATTGAAAAACTTTGGGCGGCAGTTAGAGAATTGCAGAAAGCAAATGAAACTGAATCTGATACAGAAACAGAAGAGGGAACTGAAACAGAACCTGAAGAAGTTTATGCTGAATTTGTTCAGCCAACAGGCGCACACGATTCTTATATGTCAGGTGATAAGGTAACATACAACGGACAGAAGTACATTTGTATAATGGATTATTGTACTTATAGTCCTGATGTATACCCAGCCGGATGGGAAGTTGTTGAAGATGCTGAAACAGAATAATTTGAATGAGAGGACATCTGAAAAGGTGTCCTTTTTCTATTTATTTGACAAGGTGGTGGGAATATGCTTGACCAATTAATTATTGAGAATAAATATTCTCTTGATGACTTTGATTTTTCGGTTAAAGAAAGAAGTATTGGCATGCCTGATAAAAAGGAGATTAAGGACACAGTACCATTTTCGAATAAAACATATGATTTTTCGGCTATTAATGGGGAAATCTATTGGGAAGAAAGAAAATTAGATTACATATTTGAATGTATTAAGGGAAGTCCAGCAGAACTAGAAGAAGCAAAAACAGTTTTTTCAAATTGGGTAATGTCAGTTCAAGAAGCAAAGATATATGACCCTTATATTTTAGATTATCATTTCATTGGTACTTTTGATTCTATCAAATATTCTGATGAAGATAGTATGGAAAAAACAACTGTAACAGTAACCTTTTCAGCCTATCCGTATAAGATTGCAAACTTACCAAAGAAATATAGTTTTACGCTTGCAGCTTCAGGCGAGGTATCGGATGTGGTTATAAATAATTCAAGCCATAGAATGATACCAACTATAACTTCTGATGTAAGCATAGTGATTAATATGGATAACACAAGTTATGCAATCCCTTCAGGCGAAACTATAGATGATACATTAATGTTGCCTGTTGGCAAGAAAAAAATCACTATACAAAACAGCGAAGCAACAACCGGAACAGTAACTATATCATTTTATGAAGAGGTATTTTAATGTATGAAGTAACAATTTTTAATAACAGAATACCGACAAAAATACATAGTAAATCAAGAAAATTGAAGAGTGGTAAAGTTGTTAAAGGAATCAATGCTATTGATTCCTTTTCTCTTTCACTTCTCCCTTCCAATTTAGGGTTTAATCGAATATATGATTATCAAACTCTTGTTAATGTATTTAACACAAATAAAAATCGTTATGAGTTTCATGGCAGAGTTTTATATTCAAGACCTGCTATGGATTCTAACGGATTAATCACAAAAGAAGTTATGTGCGAAAGTTATTTAGGTTTTTTATGTGACAGTATGCAGACATATATTGAAGAACAGAATTGGACAGTTATAGGGTTGCTACAACATATTTTAGATGTACATAATTCACAGGTAGAAGATTACAAGCACTTTGAACTCGGTATTGTAACTGTGGAAGATGCTAATGATAATGTGTTTGTTGGTATTCAGCGAGAAAATAGTTGGAAAACCATTCAGGAAAAGTTGATTGATAAGCTTGGCGGCGAAATTACATTTAGGGTTGAGAATGGTATCAACTATTTAGATTATATGCCTGAATTAGGCGGAACAAAAACAACTGAAATAGCATTATCTAAAAACATGAAATCTATTTCAAAAGAAAACGATCCGTCATCATATATAACAAGGCTGATTCCTTTGGGCGTAAAATTGACCAAAGAAATCACAACCACAGATATTAATGGGAATGTAACAACCGATATAGTAGAAACCGAGGAAAGGCTTGATATTACAAGTGTAAATGGTGGTCTGAATTATATTGAAGACACAAACGCATTGAAAAAATTCGGTATTAAAGTGGGTTATGTATATTTTGATGATGTAACAGACGCAACCAATCTACTTGCAAAAGGTCAGGAGTATCTTGTAAACAATAATAAGGTATTGGTTAAATATACGATAACTGCATTAGATTTGTCTTTGCTAGGTTTAGATATCGACGATTTTGATGTGTATAATTACCACCCTATTAAAAACAAACTCCTTGACATTGATGATGTTTCAAGAATTATTAAGAAAAATATTGATATCGTTAATAGTGATGTATCATCTTCAATCGAAGTAGGGGATAATTTTAAAACATTGAGTGACTTGCAAGTGGAACAATCCAATAAACTAAATATATTTGAGTCTACCATTGGAAAAATCGAAAGTAATTATGTGACAAATGAAAAACTGACAAATGAGAGTACGCAACTTTATTCTATTATTCAACAAAGTATGGATAATATCTTACTTGGAATTGAAGAAAACTATGTGAATAAGGTTGATAATGAAGAGTTTGCAGAAACTGTAGCGACACAACTTGAAATAATGTCAGGTGAAATATTGGCATATTTTTCAACCACTACAGAGCAAATAACAGAAGTTAATGGTGAATTACAAAGCAAATTTACAGAACTGTATAAATATATAAGTATGTCAGAAAACGGAATCACTATTGGAAGTGGAGATAATGCAGTTACGCTTCAATTAGATAATGAAGCGGGTATTATTTTTTACAGAAATGGTGTGCAGTTTGGCTCTTGGGATGGTGAGAATTTTTATACAGGAAATATCGTTATTAGGGTTAATGAACGAGCGCAATTTGGAAATTTCGCATATGTACCTCGTACAGATGGCTCATTGATGTTTTTGAAAGTAGGTGATAGTAATGGCAACTAGTGGAAGTACAAGCGTAAAAGTCACGAATTATGACACCCTTAAATTCACTTGGACACTATCAAGCCAATCGGTAACAGGTAATAGTTCAGTTGTATCTTGGAAACTTCAACTTATAGCTGCTTCTTCCGGTGCGATTTCATCAAGTGCAAGTAAAGATTGGTCGGTTACTGTGAATGGCACAAAGTATAGTGGCACTAATACTGTTGGAATCAGTAGTAATACAACCAAAACTTTAGCAAGCGGAACAACAACCATTGCTCATAATTCAGACGGAACAAAAACATTTAGTTATTCATTTAGTCAGGAATTTGGAATTACATTTAGTGGTTCAAGTATTGGTACAAAGTCAGGTTCAGGTTCAGGAACATTGACTACTATTCCAAGAAAATCAACATTAACTGCAAGCAATGGCGAATTAGGTGTAGAGCAGACATTGACTATTAATAGAAGTTCAAGTGCATTTACTCACACAATCACATATAAATGCGGTGATGTATCAGGAACTATTGTTACAAAAACAAGTAGTACAAGTATAAAATGGACTCCACCAATGGATTTAGCATACCAAAACACAACGAGTAGTAAGGTATCAATCACCTTTACAATTACCACATACAATGGTAGTACAAGTTTAGGTTCAAATACAAAGACTATTAGTTGTTCTTTTTATGCAATCCCAACTTGTGAGATTACGCATAGTGACACCACAGATTACAAGAGTAAATATGGCGATTATGTAAAAGGCTTATCAAAAGTAAAGATATTAATGAACCACGCTTTAGCATATGGTTCACCGATATTGTCAATCCATATATGGAGCGCAGAACTTTCTTATATAGGTTCAGTTAATAATACAACACATACATTTACAAAAGCAGGAACCAAGACTATATCTGCATCAATGACTGATGCAAGAGGTAGAACCGGATTTGCAGAAGATGTTAAGTTTACTGTTATTGACTATGAAAAGCCTACTATCGGAACAATAAAGGTAAAGAGAGTTAATGCTGAAACAAATGAAGAAGATATTCAGGGAACTACTGCCGAAGTTACGATTAATGCGAGCATATCGCCATTAAACAATCTAAATTCGGCAACCTATTATCTTGAATATAAGAAAACAACTGAAACAGAATATCAGAGTATCGAACTTAAAGAAGACAGGGGCAATTATAACCTTGTAAATGCGCTCCACTATATTGATGATTTAGACACAAGTTCATCTTACAATATAAGGGTTCGAGCAGTTGATGATATTGATGAAGCTATTAAATCAGCAAGGTTATCAACAGGCTTTTCCTTAATGCATTGGCTTGCAAGTGGTTTGGGAATGGCTTTGGGTAAAATTGCAGAACTTGAAGGTGTGCTTGATATTGGTTTTAAGACAAGATTTATGGGTGGCATACTTCACCCAACACTTGAACCTGAAACAGATCTAAATGATGTGCTGACACCTAATACCTATGTTGGTGCAAATATCACTACATACAACTATCTAAATGCGCCTGCGACAACAGGTACATTCACCCTTGAAGTTATGGGAATGGGTGATAGTGGTCAGTTAAAACAAAGGTTTTCAATGTGCCGAAAAACAGATGCAAGAGTATTTGAACGTGTATACTATCAATCGTCTTGGGGCGAATGGGTATGTGTATCGGATTATGCAGGAACATTGTTATGGTCCGGTGGTAAATTTATGACAGCCGACCACATTATTGAATTTACAGAATCAGCAAGCAATCAGCCAACAGGCATTGTTCTTGTGTTCTCTGAATATTATGATGGCGCAGCTGCCGACCAAACATTCCACAGTTTTTTTATATCAAAGAAGCTTATTAACACGCATTCAGGTAAAGGGCATTGTTTCCAAATGACTACAAGCAACCTGTCATATTATGCTACAAAATATTTATATATTCGTCCTACTGGTATCACAGGACACGCAAATAATGGCTTGTCAGGTACAGGCGCAAACGGAATAACCTATACTAATAACAGATTTGTATTAAGATATGTTATCGGTGTTTAACAAAAATGATAGAAACTTAAAAAGTCACTTCTTCGGAAGTGGCTTTTTTTGTGGATAAAATTACGAAAGAAAGAGGTTTTAAAGATGGACAGATTAGATAAGGTGAAAGTATTTATTACAAGTGTTTTTGGCTTGATATCAAGTTTACTTGGTGCGCTGGCAGTTCCTGTATTCCTGTTAGTGCTTTGCAACATTATTGATTATATAACTGGCATTTGGGCGAGTAAGTTCAGAGGACAGGAGATATCAAGTTACAAAGGTATTAGGGGCATAACAAAAAAGGTGTGCATGTGGCTTTTAATTGTGGTTGGTGCAATCGTGGATAAACTTGTTATTTATGCAGTAGCACAGGTCGGCTTTTTAATGCCATTTACCTTTATGGTGGCTTGTGTTGTGGCTATATGGCTTGTATGTAATGAAATCATTTCTATACTTGAAAATTTAAAGGATATTGGTGTTCCACTTCCGGCTTTTTTAGAAAAGCTAGTTGTGAATGTCAAATCTCAAATCGAAGCAAAAACAGATATTAACGGAGAAAGCGAGGAAAAGTAAAATGTTAAAGAAAAGTGATATTGTTCAGAGCATCTTAACAAATAACCCTTGTTATAAGGCAGGTAAAACTATTAAAGTTAAAGGCCTTATGATTCATTCTGTAGGAACTCCACAACCAAATGCGTCAGTATTTATTAAAAACTGGAACAAGACATCATATGATAGAGCCTGTGTTCACGCATTTATTGACGCAAACACAGGAACAGTATATCAAACATTACCTTGGAATCACAGAGGATGGCATGGCGGCGGCACATCAAATGATACACATATCGGTGTAGAAATGTGTGAACCTGATGTGATTAAGTATACAGGTGGTGCTTCATTTACTGCCACAGATAAAACAAAGGCCAGGGAAATGGTTAAGAGAACATATGAATCAGCAGTAGAGTTGTTTGCGCTCTTATGTAACGAATATAATCTTGATCCACTTGCTGATGGTGTTATTGTTTCACACAGAGAAGGTAACAGATTAGGCATATCTTCAAACCATGCCGACCCTGAACATCTATGGACAGGCTTGGATATGGGGTATACTATGGACACTTTTAGAAAAGCAATCAAAGAATCAATGACTAAAACAGAAAGCAAGCCTGAAACTGAAATTGATGTGATGTATCGTGTTCAGATAGGGGCATATTCAAAAGCTTCCAACGCAAGCAATCAATTATATAAAGTGAAGTTAGCCGGATTTAATGCCTATATTACAAGAGTTAATGACTTATATAAAATTCAGGTGGGGGCATATAGCGTAAAGAGTAATGCTGAAAAAATGCTTGCACGAATCAAAGCAGCCGGATTTGATGGCTATATCGTAAGTGTTAAGAGTACATCAAATAAGACAAGTACATCTAATACATCAGCTACCAATAAAACCACCTCATATTTTAAAAAATACACAGGTAACACAACCTCTATATCTGAAGCATTGAGAAGTATTAATGAGCAGTATACATATGCTTATAGAGAAAAAATCGCTACTGCTAATGGTATAAAAGATTATGAGGGAACTGCAAAACAAAATACAACTATGCTTAATCTACTTAAACAAGGTAAATTGATTAAGCCATAAATGAAAAGGCTAGGTTCTTGTGACCTAGCCTTTTTTTGTTGCCAAAATTAAAAAATTATAGTATTATAATGTAAATATTTGGCAGTGAAGGAGTGAATTGAATATGGCAAAGAAAAAGACACCACAGAAGGGCAGTATTGCAGCTGAAACGGACTTAAAGAAATTGGAAACCTACCACAATATATTTTTCGGTTTCGCAATATTTTTTATGGTTGTAGGCTTATTGTTATTCCCATTTTTATTTGTTGGCTTGTTTTTCATAATGATGGCTACACAGGTGAATAAGAGAAAAAAAGAAGTTTTAGATCAGCAATTAAAAGCCGAACAAATCAGAGCAAAAAGGCTTCAAGAAGAAACTGAAAAACTATTAAAAAAGCAGAATGAACAGATAGAAAGAGAACTAAAAAGGGAAGAGCAACGAAGAGCGAGAGAATTTGAAGAAGCAGAACGCAAGGAACGAAGAGAAAACCTACCTGAAGAAGAACTGAACAGGCTGAAAGGCATGTGTACTGATATTTACAAGGAATATAAAGACTTGATGAAAAAATACAGTAAACTTGATGATTGCGATTCAGATGATTTTGAAGATGTTGTTGATGAAAATGTATATATCCTTAAGGAATGTTATAGAAAGTTGGATGTGGCAAGAACTACTATAGAACATTACAATTTACAAGAGGATGTTTCTTATGATGTTTATGGTGAAATGGTTAAGGTTATGAAAAAAGCAGAGTCTTTCATCAATGCTTATATTAAATACCAGCGCACTGAAAACATTGATGATGATATGATTGATGTTATGCAGTTTACGGATGATTTGAATTTTATATTTGATTACATATATGAAAAAGATGAAAAGCTGAATAAGTAAATGGTATATTAAAAGGACAGGTATTGAACCTGTCCTTAAATCGTTGATATATCAGGGTTTGTAGCCTTTTTAAAAAGGTGTACTTTTATATATGCTCCGAACGGAGCGCACCAAAAAGTACGAACTTTTAATTAAAAAAATATAATACTTTCTGGCACGATCTTCTTATTAGCATCAACCTTAAATTCTCTGATAAGGTTGCGCCAAAATGCTTTCTTATGTTCCCTGTCTAATTCTTCGTATAACCCTTTATAGTCTGTTTCAAGCAATCCTTTTAAAATATCTAAATTTCGTTCAACAGGCTTTTCTTCCACATCAATTTTCTTCAATGCCTTATTCAACTTAAGATATTCAGTATCATATTCATCCTCTTCAATTCTTCCTTTTCTGAACATCATATTAAGTCTGTCTATTTCCTTTTTCAATTCTTCAATTTTTAGGGTATTATCAGTTTTAGGCTGCGCAACATCAGCAAGGCTTTCAACCTTGATAATTTCATTTTGAATATATGTTTCTAAATTGGTTAATAACTGCTTTTCAATTTTGCGTTCAGAAGTAGAATATCTGAACTCACAAGTACCTTCCTGACGGAATTTATTACATCTGTATGCATAAGTACCATTTCCGCCTTCTGTAGTCGGCTTTTTGAAGTTGCCTACTAGTTTTCTGCCACATCCAGGGCATATAACGATACCTGAAAAAAGACCTTTGGCACAAGACTGCCGTAACAAACACACGGTACTTTTCCGTCTTCAAGAAATA
>JAZSQZ010000020.1:0-3980 GCA_045538175.1 Clostridia bacterium | reverse complement strand
ATAAAAACACAAGGACTAATAATCCTTGTGTTTCTTTTCTATGATTAAATCATTAACAAAATATCAAATTAAAAACTTGTATGAAATCACACACAAGGAAAAGTACAAGTTTCCTGAAACAACGAAAGAACTTTTAAAATTGTGCCACGTTGATTATCAAGAGAAATTGTCTGCTCTTGAAAATAAAATGAAACAGAATGACTTTGGTTTATTTAAGAGTGCTGAATATTTTGTTTATGAACAAATGAAGAATAATTTGTTAAAAGACGATGTTTGGGATTTACAATGGAAACTTGAACATTTTGAAGAATGTTATGACAAGGAAATGAGTAAATCTTATATAATAGATATTGACGATGAAGACTGTTGTTACATTGACAAGTTGGAAAAAACGAATTAATTGTTTGTATAATTTCCTTTATGTGTTTTTCAAGACACAAACTGCTCTACCAGATATTTTCTATATCTGGCTTTCTATTGAAGAATTTCCAAATAAAGAAAAAGATTTAGATGGTAAACTATTGGACTTTATTTCAAAGCATAATATCACTTTGAAATGGCTTGAAGGTAACGATAGAGTTTTCAAACGATGGAATGTTTATCCTGAACATTATGAAGATTTGGTTATATCAATAGATGAAGACCGAGTTTATCCTTTTGATTTGATAGACAGTGCAAAGTCTGTTAAACCAGGAACTGTATTGAATATCTTTTGTGATACTGAAGACAGTCCAAATAAAGTATATAAACCTTATGACTGGTTTTGCGGACAATGTGTAATACCACCAAATACCTATCCAAAAGAATTATTAGACCCACAGATAAAAGAATTAAGAAAAACATTGAATATTCCTTGTGACGAAGTTTTTACTTATCCATTTTTAAAAAAGAACAATGTGGAAATAATCAATGAAATAAAGTGGGCACCAGTATTGTTTTTGGACTCATTATTTTCAGATGCTTACGAAAGCGCTTTATCATTGGAGTTCAAGAATAAGAATTTTGACAAATATGAAGAATGTAAAAAATTTGTAGAATATTTGAATAAGTTCCATAATATGAAAATAAAAATATAAATATATTATGGCAAATTGGACTCAACACGATTACGACCCATCAAAGCATAATTGGCACAAAGGAGTTATTGACGGTGCTCCTAATGAAGGTTATCCAAAGAACTACTTCTTTGCCGATACTTTAAGGTCAGTTATTATTGGATTTGGTAGTTTCTTTAATAATTTGTTTGTTGTCCGTTATGATGAAAACGGAGAACCAATTAAGAAAATTCAGGTTCCTTTGAAATTTGGACCTAGAATGAAATCACACGATTACAGAGTGGAACAAGAAACAGGAAAGAAATATTATATTCCACTTCCAAACTTAACATATAGAATAGACTCAGTTTCTTTCGCACCAGATAGATATGCTGGTGGTGGTGAAGACCGTGGTTTCTATTCTAATTATTTTGAGAAGAATGGAGTAGATTATCTTTTAGCAAACAAGTTCTGGTCTGATGTTCAACCAGTTCCAGTAGATATTCATATATCAATGGAAGGTAAAGTAGAACATTATTCAGACGCAAATAACATTTTGGAACAAATTATTACTAGATTTGCCCCAGATGCTTTCTTTGATTTAAAGGAATTCTGGTTTATCAATTTACGCCGTTCTATTAAAATGAAGAACGATGGCTGTAATATTGAAATGCCACAGGAATTTGGTGAAGAAGATAAAAGAGAAATTACTGTTTCATTTAATTTCACTGTTGAAGCATTTTTCTATAAGCCAATTAAAGATGCTTACATCATTGACCAGATTATTACCCATTGTGGTGTACCAAATGATGAAGAAACTTTCAATCAGTCCTTGATGGGTAATTATGGAAAGGATAATCCATTTACTGACCGATATGATTTGGCTTATCAGTTTGGCACAAGAATTGGAAGAGTTTCTGCTTTGAAAGACGATTATCCAAAATATACGGCTGACAATGGAAACTTCTATGTGGATTACGATTATACAGAATTGGGTGATATAACCAATTATCCTGGTGGAGCAAAACAGATTAAATCGGTTTCGTCAATATCTGACAGTGCTCAAAACCAATGGAATACCATAGACCAGACTTTATCAGGTCTTGGCACTCTTGGGTCAGTCTGTAAATATAATAGTGGTGATACCAAAACGACTTACTGGTCAGTTACTGGCACAGAGAGCGTGTTTTCTGGTGGGGTTTTGAATACAACCGCTATATATAATCCACCTGACGAAAAATCGCTAAAACCTGACCAGATTATGGCACTACAGAACACTATTTGGGAATTTTCGTATAACCCTAGTTATGTTATAAAGCCTGGTAAGATGGATAAAGACAAAATAATTGAGCCTGCCGTTTATGGTGGTTTAATTGTAAAGAAATATAATAACTTATTTGGTTATGGTGACTGGGCAGATGATTTGGGTCATTTTGTCGGAACTAAGGATATTGTAGTAGGTAACGATTATATATCTGCAGCACCTTATGTAGCTGGCTTTAAAGTGACAAATAATTCATAAAAATTATAAATACTTATGAAATGAAATTTTAGGAGTAAATATGGAAGCAAAAAATAAATTCATAGAAAAGATACTTCCAATCTTTATCAATGCTGGTTTTGGAGTTGAAAAGTTTGATGATACTACATTTGATATTATTGACCGCTCCATTATTGGTAAAGCTAAGATTGGTTCAGTAAAAGTTTTAGAAAACGGAGATTTGTCTGTTAAACTTGGTGGTGAAGCCAAACAGCACGCAAAATTCGTTAAACTAATGAAAGATACAGGATTTAAGTCTAAGCCTATAAAGAATACTGCTACAGTAGGAAAACAGGTAAAAGACCTTATTAAACAGTACAAAAACGCAAAAAAGTCAATTTATAAAGAATCTTATTCTGCATTAACAGATAATATTATGGTAGAAGTAACCAGAAATAAATTAGAAGAAGCTATTGATGAATATTTATCTTTGTGCGATGAATACTTATTAGAAGAAACAAGAACCGATTTGTTAACCTATGTAGCAGATAAATTAACTTTGACTGAAGATGAATGTGAAGCCAAATACGGCGATGTATTGGATCTTTGTCTTGATTATGACGAGGACACATTCAATCACACTATGGACCGAATTTTTGAAGAATCTGAAATTAAATCAGATTTCCGTAACTTCATTATGGAAGCTAAGCAAGAAGATTTATTGAAAGACATTAAAGAAGATAAAGTGCTTAGAAGACTCCGTGATACTGAAGCTTATAAAAATACCGACGCTGAAGGCAAATATCGTAAAATTTGGAGATATGTTGTACAAACTCATGGAAGCAAATTTGGTAAAAACGAAGACTTAGAAAATTTGTGCCGTCAAATTGCTGATGAAGACGAAGACATATTCTAATATAAATAAAATAAATTTAGGAGATAATTATGGATTTCAAAAGCTATTATCATAACAGACTAAACGAAGAAGGCAATATTGACGAACCACTTGACGCTGATGCTCCAGTAAAAGAAGCCCCAGCTCCACAAAAGGCAACTGGTGGTGCCGGTATTATTGCTCCTTATGTTTCAAATACATCTTTGAAGCTTGGTTTGAAGAAATTGGGTGAAGACATTGGTCTTGCTATTGTTGAATATGCCACTAAACAGGCTGTTCAGCCAACCGATTTTAAGAGCCAAGATGATTATGTTCAATATTGTAGAGAAATTAGAACAGCCGTTGCTGAAAAGTCCAATGAAGTTGTAATCAATACTCTTCAAAATATTGGAATTTTCATTGACGAAAAGATACACAGAAATTGTCCTAATAAGTAAATTTTTGCTTTCAAAAACTCCAAAAAGCCCACCATTCAGGTGGGCTTTTTTCTAAGCAAAATCTGCTTTTAATTTCTTCAATCGCTTTTTTATAGCCAACAACATCTCTTCTGTGCCCAAAAAGCATATCAGTA
>JAZSQZ010000096.1:0-2118 GCA_045538175.1 Clostridia bacterium | reverse complement strand
AACTTTTGTGCTTCATAAAGTTTTTGTAAGTGAAGAATATCCTTATAATGGTTATATTGAGCCTAATAAAAGTGCGACAATTTTTTATCTAAAAAGATTTGGTGTAAAAGTTATTGAAGACGAAAGATGTATGAGTGGATATGGAAAATTCGTACAATGGAATGATGAATTTGTACAGAAACTTGATGTTGCTTTAAAGATAGTTACATTGAATGAAAAAATGAACAAACTAAACGAGGATTTTTAAAAAATGAAAAAGTTAATATTTGATGTTTTCTATGATGAAGAAAAAGGAACAGCAAAGGCCGCAGCTGTAGAGTTCAATGCGTTTATTGTTGAACAAGCATCAGCTGAATATACTGATGTTTCCAAAATTGCTTCAGAATACATTCCAGGCCAATTTTATAAGCGTGAACTTCCAGCTATTATGTCTTTGCTGGAACATCAAATTGGTATTGAAAAACTCAGAAAAGAATACGATGTTTTGATTGTAGATGGTTTGTACAAACTTGATGAAAATCACCCAGGTCTTGGTGAACATTTGAAGAATTGTTTGCAGAATACTTATGGCATTGATATTGAAGTCATTGGTATTGCCAAGACACATTTTGAAGGTTGTGAAGAAGTTGCTGACGAAGTATTTCGTGGCGAAACAGCAACCAGACCACTTTGGGTGAATGGAAGTTCCGACAAAAATTATAAATTGTTGGTTGAAAATATGAATGGAAAATATCGTGTTCCGACTTTGGTTAAGTTGGTGGATAGTTTGTGCAGAGCGGTTGACTATGAAGACAAAGGATAGACACAGACCTGGTTACTATAAAGATTATGCCAAGCGTACAGGCAGAAAAGATAGACACAGGAAAGGCTATTACGATGATTACTATAAGCGCAAAGAAATGAAACAGAAGAAGATTGACACTATTAATCGCAAACTTAAGGAACTTGAAGATGATTTCAGATGAATATTACGATGTGTACAGTAAACAAAAAGAAGTTAAAAAACACTTAGCAGAAATGGAGAGAGACTTTTATGGCAAAATTTAAACATATTACTTTCGTGGGTTTTGGTGTAATGGCAGCTAGTATGGCAGCCGACCTTGGAAGTCAATTTACTTTGCGTGCTGTTACTTCAGCAAAGCACCACAACGAAATACTAACAAATTATTTGGCTGATGAAGTATACGATTATGACCAGATAGATGAATGGTCAAAGAATACTGATTTGATTGTACTCTGTTGTCCAGTCAAAAGAAATATTGAATTGTTGAAGAATCTGAAAAAGAATAAAGTCACAGCAACAATCATTGATATAAGTTCAACAAAAGAAGAAATTTGTAAAGTTGGTAAGGATATGCCGAACTTTGTTGGAACACACCCAATGGCTGGAACTGAAAAACACGGCTATATGAATTACGAACTTGGAATGTTCAAAGATAAAGTTTGGTATGTGACTGGTGCAGATGAAAATGTAAACAATTTTATACAATGGTTCTTTGCAAAGCCGGTTTTCATTACTGCCAAAGAGCACGATAAGGAAGTGGCAGCAATCAGTCACCTACCACAATTTATTAGCACTGCATTAGCTGGTTGTAAGAGGGTCAAAGCTGCAAAGCATAGTGGCAATGCTTTAAAAGATATGACAAGGATTGCTCATAGTGATTACAATGTTTGGAAAGATATTGCTTTCACAAATAACAAAAATATCCTTGCAGAAATTGATGAATTTCAAAAACGATTAACCAATATTTCTGCTGCCATCAAACAAAAAGATGACAAGAAATTGGCAAAATTGTTTAAAGTGTAAACTTATTTTTACATTATATTTTTAATAAATCCATTGACAAAGTCAGTGGATTTTTGTATTTTTGGGAAAAACAACAACAAACAGGAGAATACTATGACTTTAAACATTAACAAGCTTCAAGCACTCGTGGAAAAGAACCTTATTGCAGACCGCAATCATTTTCCAGAACTTATTTCCAATGTGGTGAATATGCCGATTGGAAAGGATGGAAGTCTGGAACTTAATATCCGCATTGATAGCGGTAAAATGAACCTTCGTGGTAAGGAACCCCTTGCGCTGTTGTACAAGTTTTCAAAGAAAGTCGGATCGTA
>JAZSQZ010000005.1:0-9874 GCA_045538175.1 Clostridia bacterium | reverse complement strand
AAAAGCCTTATTTTGCAACTAGAATTGTTGAATTTTGTTATTAAAGAATAAATATGTTCAAAATTGACATTATTTATGGCCAAATTGCCACCACAAGACGCACAAGCAATTAAATATGTACCTGCAATTATTCTATCACTTATGGGCGTATATTCCGTTGAACCTAATTTTTCTACACCTTGAATAACAATTGTACTCGTACCTGCACCACTTATTTTTCCACCCATACTATTTATAAAATTTTGAAGGTCAACAACTTCTGGTTCCTTCGCAGCATTAAAGATAACAGTTTTACCTTTAGAAAAAACAGCAGCCATCATTATATTTTCAGTGGCCCCAACACTTGGATAATCTAAGTGTATAAAGTCGCCCTTCATATTGTCTGCCCTGCACTCTATAATTCCATATTTTTCACTAATCTCTACATTTAGTTTTCTTAAGCCCATAAGATGTAGGTCAATAGGTCTTGCACCTATATCACACCCACCGGGATAGGCAACTTTTGCTCTTTTAAGTCTTGCAACAATAGGCCCTAGCAAAAATATAGATGACCTTACAACACTTGCAAGATTTGATGGAACAATATGATTGTTAACAGAAGCACAATCTATAATAAGAGTGTCGTCTTCTCTTTTAATTTTACACCCTAAAGTTTTTAAAATCTCTAGCATTTTGTTTATATCTTCAAAGCCTGGGCATTTATGTAAAACAACAACCGAACTTGATAAAACACACCCTGCAAGAATTGCAAGATAAGAATTTTTAGCCGACGGAACATCAATTTCACCATTTAAAGTGTTTCCACCATTTATAATAAACCTTTCCATAATGACTCCTGTAAAATACATAACATTTTACGAAAAATCACAAATTTTTGTTCCAAATAATATAAATAAAAAATTAGTGGTAATTTCTACCACTAATTATAATTTACCAAATCATTAAACTTAGATAACTTAAAGGTACTAATTATTTTTGTTTAAAGTATAATTGCCATTTTGATTTTTAGAAAAGCACAATCTGCCATTTAATAGTGTACGAAGTTTATCCACCCCTTCTTCATACTCAAGCTTAAATCCAAGGGCTTTCATTTCATTTAACAAAAGATTAAACTGCTCGTCTTCTTGTAAATCTTTTATGTCTTCATTATAAAAATAATCTAACAAACCTATTCCTTTAATTTTTTGAAGTTGATGATAAGAGTTGCCCTTTTTAAAAATCAAATCAGTTTTACTTGTATCAAAGACTTTTTTAAGCCCATTTTTAACAAGATTTTGTGCCAACACTTCTGCTTCAGCTTTTGTACACTTAAATTTGTCTTCTTTTGTTTTATCATACAAATTAAAGTTGTCTACACTGTAACCACCATTTGAACACCTTATTCTAACACAGCAAAACTTTAATTCTTGCTCTGTCATACCACCTAAAAGTTGTTTTGATGAAAAATAAACATCGTGGGTTTTTGCCTTCCAAAACTGTTTATACCCTGCTTTTTTTAATATTTTTACACATTGAAACTGTTTTTGCTTTACCTTAAACCCAACTTCAACTTCTGCCATTTTTAACCCTTAAACCTAAAACTAAACCTTTCTTGCTTTTATAAACAAGAAGTATGGTCTATCATTTAAAAATTTATATTTCTCAACTTTCTTGATTGCCTCTTCGGGTGCTTTTGCTTCGACAATATCTTCAAGCTCAAAACCTGCTTCTTTTAAGTCTTTAAATATTGTTTCAAAATTTCTGTGATATTTCACAACCCCTTCAACATTCCAATCAACAAATCTTTTACCAATATTATTATAATCTGTAACAATGTAATAGCGCCTATCATCTTTTTCGATATATTTAGGCATATCTTTAGTTCTTACCATTGCCGTAACAAGTGGGTGCTCTTGTGAAAACAAAAGGCAACCACCAGACCTTAACTTACTTGCTATATCTTTCATTAACTTATAAAAATCTTCAACATAATGAAATGCAAGCGAACTAAAAACAACATCAAACTCTTCATCTATAGACGAAATTTCTTCCATAGGCATAAGTTTTAGTTCTAGATTTTCGGTTTTAAACTTCTTTGCTTCATTTAACATATTTTGTGATATATCAAGACCAACAACCCTTTTTGCACCTAAACTTAGAAAGTGTCTTGACATCTCACCTTCGCCACAACCTAGGTCTAAAACATTTTTACCCTTTAACTCAGGCAACAAACTTTTCATTGTAGGAATTTCAATCAATTCGTTTGCATTAAGTTTGCCATCTCTCATTTCTTTATAAGAATTAAAGAATTGTTCATTGTCATATATATTTTGAAATTTCTCCATTTGTTTTCTCCCTAACACTTATAATACCATAAAAAAATAAAAACGCATAAAGATGATATGCATTTTAAATTTTATTTTTAAGAAACGTTTTTAAAACAGAGAAAATCAAGTCAATTTCTTCCTTGCTCAACTCTTCATTTTTATTGCCATAGTCGTCAAAATAGTCGTAAACTCCCCAATAAAAATCATCATAAAGTTGTAAAAACAAATTATTTTTAGTTTTAATATCGCTATTATTTAAGATATCATTATTTGTTTTTTCCAACACATCTAAAACGTGTTTTTGCCTAACACTAGGACCCCATTTTGTGTTAGAAACAAAAGAATCATAATTTTCTTTTATATACAAAAATGTTTCATCTAAATTTTTAAGAAAATCCAAATCCGAAAAGGTCATTGTTTTTAAAGTTTCTAACTGATTTGTTCCCCTTACTTTTTTACAGTATGAAGAGTTTCTAAATCCTTCATCTAACATTTGTTTAACTTTATCTCTTGTTATTTCCATAAAAATCTCCATATTTGCTTGTTTTTTAATCTAAATATGCCTTCAACAATGCTTTTATATTGTTTAAGCAATTGTCACGCCTATCGGCAAAGTCCTTAATGTTTTTAAAGTGCCTAATATTTACAACCAACTCTAAAAAGATTATTTCTTTTTTGCTGATGTCTTTTGGATAATTTTTAACCATTGAATCATATATAACATCATCAAAAAAACACATATGCACAAATTCTATTTCTGGAATATAATATTCCATATTTCCAAAATCAATTACGCCACTTACTCTGCCGTTAGTGTCAATCATAATATTTCCAGCATTTAGGTCACCATGTGTTAAGCAAAAATTTTTACTTTCAAGTAAGTTTTTATATGGCTCTTTTATTGCAAGCAACTTCTCATAAACTTCTGTTGGTAAATAATCTTTTACAATAGACAACCCTTTGTTTAGTTTTGATAAATTGATTTCGATTTCTTCTTTTTTTCTGTCTGTTGTTTTTATGTTATGAATTTGAGAAACAAATTTTGCCAAGACCTTTCCAATCTCTTCTTTTTGTCGCGTGCTCAATTTTTCAACTTCTTCTCGAAGTTCCTTCCCTTCGATATACTCTTCTATAAGCGCACCATAAGGATATTCTTCACACGGAGAAATCAATTCATAGATTTTAGGATATTTAACTTCGGTTATACTGTCACCTAAAATTTGCATTTTTTCACTTAATGCTTTGTATGTAGAAAACGAATCTTCTCTTTTACCAACAATCATCGCTTTCCCATTTTTAAGCAGATATCCATCTCCTGCAGACCCTGAGCCTATTTTTTTTAAGATTTCGTACTTCATAAAAATCTCCTATTGTTATTTTGACATAAAAAACAAAAAAAGTATACACTTTGTTTGCAAAATGTATACTTTTTAAATAAAAAATTGTATTTTACTCTTCCTACTTTTCCCATCCACATTAAGAACAACATATTTCATACGTAAAAACATTCTAAAACTACAAATTATTTAAGTATTCTTTTATTTTTTCTTCCATAAATTTTATGAGTTTTTCCCTATCTTGTGGGTAATCCTTTCCACAATAAACCTTTGAAGACAAATAACCTGTTTCTAAATTTATTGAAACACCTAATTTTTCACCTGTGTTTGTTTCAAAGTTTTTAGCAAGTTCTTGCATCTTTTTACCAAACTCTATATTATTCATATCTTTTCTCCTACAGCAGTAATATAACATACAAATAAAAAAATACATACAAAATATTTAAACTTTATTTACATTTACATTAAAAATTTAAAATATTACTTTTTCTAGATTGTCGGTCAATATTTAATACTACCCCAATCGCACCCATAAAAACAAGCAAACTTGTTGAGCCGGCAGATATAAATGGAAGCGGCAGTCCTGTTGGTGGGATTGAGCCCGTTAACACGAGTTGTTGCACTATAAATTATAAACAAAAAAGAGCAAATCATTGCTCTTGCGTTTTTAATAGTGAGTTTTATCTTTAATAGCATTATATTCATCATATAACTTTAAGCATTCATTTCTATCCATCTCTTCACATATATTTGACTTTCTTGCAGGAATACTTTCTTCAAATTCCTTATCTCTAAACCCAATGATTTCAGTATCTGTTGTATTGCAACCATAATACACCTTATCTATATTTGCCCAAAGTATAGCACAAAAACACATTGGACAAGGATATCCTGTTGTATAAATTTCACACCCTGACAAATCAAAAGTTTTTAATGTTTTGCATGCTTTTCTTATTGCATCTATTTCTCCGTGACAAGTTGGATCATTGTTTACAACAACATGATTGTGCCCTTTGCTTATAATCTTTCCATCTTTTACAATTACCGCGCCAAAAGGGCCACCATGACCTAAAGAAATTCCTTTTTTTGCTTCATTTATTGCAATTTTCATAAATTGATTCATTCCCTTCACCTCATTTTTTTATTATAACACACAAATAAAAAAAATGTATACGAAATCGCATACATTTTGAATCTTTGATGATTCACTACTGAATCTTACTTTTTCTAGATTGTCGGTCAACATTTAATACTACCCCAATCGCACCCATGAAAACAAGCAAACTTGTTGAGCCGGCAGATATAAATGGAAGCGGAAGTCCCGTTGGTGGGATTGAGCCTGTCACAACTGCGACATTTAACAAAACCTGAACAGCAATTATAGCCGAAATCCCTACAGCAAGAAAGCAACCAAATCTATCTTTTGCCCTTAGTCCTATTTTAAAACTCAAAATTACAACAAGCAAAAACACAAGCAAAACAAAAATGCTTCCAAGCAAGCCAAATTCTTCTCCTATTATTGAGAATATAAAATCACTTTCAGAAAATGGTAGAAACAAATGTTTTTGTCTTGAGTTAAATAAACCCACTCCAAACAAACCACCCGACCCCAAAGAATAAAGCGATTGTATAAGTTGGTATCCTTCGCCTTTAGGTGTTGCCCAAGGGTCAATAAAAGCCATAAGCCTATCCAAACGATAAGGCTCAATAATTATAAGAATAAAAACTAAAGCAATAGCAGGTATTGATAGCAACACAAAGTGTTTTGCCCTAATACCACCTACAAACAACATAATAATCATTACAAGCCCAACACACATTGTAATTGACATGTTAGGCTCTAACATTATAAGAAGGCAGATAACTCCACCTGTCAACAACACAGGGATTATTCCCTTAAACTTTTTTATTTTTTCTTTTGATTTTGATAAATAGCTTGCAATAAAAATTATAAAACAAAACTTTGCAATTTCACTTGATTGTATTGTAAAACCTGGAAGGCGTATCCATCTTCTTGCACCATAATTGCTAACACCTATTCCTGGCACAAAAACCAAACCCAACAAAACAATACCCAACACTAAAAGTGGCCATCTTAGTTTTTCTAATTTTTTGTAATCAAAATTAGCCATAAAAACAAGAAATATTGTGCCAACGGCAACTCCCATAACCTGTTTTATTAAAAAATATTCGCCGTTATTGTAATAGAGTTTTGCAGAATAAGAACTTGCACTATAAACCATCAATATCCCAAAGAGAGACAAAAAGAAAACTAAAAACAGTAAAATCTTCACATCAGTCGAAAGTGATTTTTTGATTTGTTTTTTTTGCGACAAATTCCTTAACATACTCCCCAAACTTTTCTCCCCTATCTTTATAATTTTTAAACTCGTCAAAACTTGCACACGCAGGTGACAACAAAACAACTTCACCACTGTTCGCACTCAAAACAGAATATTCTGTGGCAGATTTTAAGTTTGCAAATTTTTCAATGTTTTTAACGCCACTTTCTTTTGCAACAACTTCAATTTTATTTGCTGTTTCGCCAAATACAACAACTCTTTTTATGCAATCAGGAAAATCAACAAATAACTCCTTAAAATCATAGCCCTTTTCGCTTCCACCTAACAATAAAATTGTTTTTTGTGTTATAGAATTTATTGCAGCTTTTGTTGCACCTATGTTCGTTGCTTTACTGTCATCTATGTAATCAACCCCCAAAAATTTTCCTATTCGTTCCAAACGGTGTTTATATGGGACAAAATTGTTAATTGCTTTTTGTATAGACTTATTTGTTACCCCATACAACTTTGCAATTAAAGTTGCACACAAAATATTTTCAAAATTATGCTTACCATATAGCTTTGTTGATGATATATTTGCTATTTTTATATCTTTTTTACCATCGAAGAAATATATATCATTTCCCTTTAAATATGCTCCAAGACATTTTTTATTTATATCAAAGAAATATATTTGGCACGAAAACTTATCAATTTCAGACTTTAATGGCTCACAATTATTGTTTAAAACCAAAATTGATTTCTTATCCATATTCCTTGCAATCTTTAACTTTTCTTCTTTATATCTTTTAAATGTCTTATGTCTATTTATGTGGTCATATGTTATGTTTAAAATTCCACAAATTTTAGGTTTAAAAGAAAAACAACCCTCTAATTGAAAACTGCTAACTTCACAGACAAAAGTTGTTTTTCTTTTTCCTTTTACTTTTTCACAAACAGGAATGCCTATGTTTCCAACAAGTTCGGCTTTCTTTTTGCAACACCTTAACATATCGTATAAAAGTTTTGTGGTTGTCGTTTTCCCATTTGTACCTGTAATTGTCAAAAAATTGTTTTTTGTTGACAAAAAACCCAATTCAAGCTCGGATATAACTTTTATTCCCTTGCTTTTTGCGTACAATATTTTTTTATTATAAATGGAAACCGACGGACTTATTATAATTAGCGACAAGTTATTTATTAAATCATTTTCGAGTTTTGATAACACAAAAACATTGCTTTTTGTCCTAAACAACTCGTACATTTCTTTTTGTTTTTTTCTGTCTTTATCAAACAAATAAAACACATCTTTTTTGTTCCATATAAGATTGATTGCTGCAACACCACTTCTGCCACAACCATAAATCAAAAAACTTTTCATATATACTCCATCTATATAAACTGTGCCATTATACAAATTAAAGAAACTATAATGGTTATAATTATATATATGGATACAATTTTGTTTTCATACACACCCTTTTTCTCAAAATGGTGATGAAGGGGCGCCATCAAAAATACACGCTTTTTTGTTTTCTTAAAATATAAAACTTGTATAATTACGGAAAGTGTTGATAAGACATACATTATACCAACTATCAAAACATATAAACCTAGTTTTGAAAAAGTCGCAACTACTGCAAGAAGACCACCAAGAGAAAGAGAACCCGTATCCCCCATAAAAATCGTTGCCGGAAAACAATTAAAAACTAAGAATCCAAGTAAAGCACCCGACGCAACAAAAGAAATATTTGAAAGAATCGTCATTTGACTTATAACCGTTTCATCAAGGCCTGGAGTTAAAAACTTAGAAAAAATCAAGATTAAAAAACCAAATGATAAAAACACAACAAAACTTACACCACCTGCTAGACCATCTAGTCCATCAGTCAAGTTTACACTGTTTGTTGTCGCAATAAAAACAAGAAAAACAAAAGGTATTATAAAAACACCAAGGTCTATTGTTTTATTTGTAAATGGAATTACTACTTCACTTCCAATATTTGGATTTATATAGACATATACCCCTGCAATTACAGCAATAAGTGCTTGTCCTATAATTTTTTGATATGGACGAAGCCCTAGGTTTCTTTTAAATTTGATTTTAATAAAATCATCTAGAAAACCAATGACACCATATCCCAAAAACATTAAAAGACAAATAAGCCCAAACATAAAATTATCATATGAAAAACATAGTCCAACACAAATAATTGCAATTATGAAAATCAAACCACCCATTGTTGGAGTACCTTGTTTGCTTGCGTGACTTTCAACATAGTGCAAAATATTTTGTCCAAACTTCAACTTTTTGCAAAACCTTATAACTATTGGCGACAAACATATGGCAACAAAAAAGGCAATTAAAAAACCAAGATAAAATCTCAACCTAAACCCCCTTTAAAATTATTTGCCATTTATCTTTTTAAAATACTTCAAAACAACTTCCTTATCAGAAAAAGGATACTTGACACCATCAATATCTTGATAATCTTCGGCACCCTTACCACAAATCAAAACCACATCATTTTTTGTAGCAATAGATAATGCAAAATTTATGGCTTGCTGTCTATCAACTATCTCATAGATTTTTGACTTATCCATAATTTTTTCTGTGATTTCTGCGATAATTTTCTGGGGCTTTTCAAAGCGTGGGTTGTCGGATGTAACAATAGTAATGTTTGAGTATTTCGTGGCAATTAGGCCCATTTTATGCCTTTTAGTGACATCTCTGTTGCCCCCACAACCAAAAACACAGTAAATTTTGCCTTTACATAAAGACTTTGCAGTTTTTAAAATATTCTCTAATCCATCGGGCGTATGAGCATAATCTACAATTACATCAAATGGTTTTTTTATAACTTGCTGAAATCTACCTTCGACAGTTTTTAAACTTCTTATTCCTTCCTTAATGTCTCTTGTAGAAAAATCTAAAAGTTTACAAACGGCAATGCAACCTAGGACATTATACACATTAAACTTTCCCACTAAGTTTTGCGAAATCTCAAAAATTTCGTCTTTAAAATTTACAACATAAGAACTCCCTGAAAAATCCATTTTTATGTTTATTGCAAAAGCATCACTTGGTCGCATTATTCCATAAGATATTTTTTTTGTGTCACATAAATCATAAAACCCCAAACCATAGTTATCATCAATATTTATAACAGAGTTTTTTGAATATTTTTTCGTAAAAAGAATTTGCTTTGCATTTGCATAATTTTCAAAATTCAAAAAATAATCTAAGTGGTCATGCGTCAAATTTGTAAACAACGAACATTCAAAAACTATCCCATATACTTTTAGCAAATCTAGTGAGTGTGCAGACACTTCCATAACAACCCACTCAACCATGTTTTTTACCATTTCGTCAAAAATCTTATAAAGGTCAGTTGGGTCAGGCGTTGTAAGTATGCTAGGCACAAAACTATCATTTATATAAACACCATTTGTGCCAATAACACCTACTGTTTTTTTAGATGCTTTTATTATGTTTCTAATTATATATGAACTTGTTGTTTTTCCATTTGTACCCGTAATTCCTATAATCTTGAGTTTGCTTAGTGGAGAACCATAAAAATTATTACAAATTTTACCGATAACCTTTCTTGTGTTTTCAACCAAGATTTGAGTTGTTTTTGTTGGCAAAAATCTTTCAACAACAAGAGCTTTTGCCCCCATATTTTCTGCAACTTGAAAAAAGTTGTGTCCATCAAAGTTAACGCCTTTATAACAGAAGAACAAACCATTTGTATTTTTTTCATCAGTTTTTTGACTTAGTGATTCAATGTTTATATTGATACTTCCTTTTATCTCTTTGTATTCTATATTATTTAATAAATCTTTTAACTTCATATTTCACCTTTTAAGTTTTTAAAATAATAGTAGAATTTTTGCTTATTACTGTATTTGCTATAGGATACTGCCCCAAAACAGTACCACCTTCTCC
>JAZSQZ010000026.1:0-4094 GCA_045538175.1 Clostridia bacterium | reverse complement strand
GGTTTCATAAACAGACATTTTAATAAATGGTGTAATGATAGCGTAGAAATAGATTTTTAACTGTTTTTAATGTCTGTTTTATGTCGGTATATTAAAAGTGTCATCTTTTGAGGTGGTTTTTGTGAACCCCTATTTTTTTATTAAAAATTGTTCTTTTTAATGGTGTTTTTTGAAAATTCTAAAAATAAAAATCTGTATCAGAATATTATTTTCAATTTTTATAAATAATCGTTACTTTTTTATAAAATTGTTCTAAATGCTATTATTTCAACCAAAAACACTATTTTATATTTTGATTTTTTGATTTGTTGATTTAATAAGGTTTTTTAGCCTTTGATTTTTAATATTTTAATATTTTTCAGGGTTTAATATAATTTGTCTATGTCTTTATAATTCTATTTTTCTTATTTATAAATTATCTTAATATTTTTATCTTCTCTCTTCTTCTTCCTTATCATATCAATATAAAAACAGAGTCCCACGTATTAAGCTGCAGCAGAACTGCAGCGCAGGTTCAGATAATTATAATTAGTAAAATATGAATTTATGCTTTTATATCTGTTTCTATTCTTTATTCTTCGGGGTTTTTCGGTGGTTGATGCATTCGCAACGCTAGCGCAGTATATACAGAATTATAATTTCTATGTTTTATTATTCTTTGTTTTATGTTATTGTTTCGGGTGTTCATGGTGGTTTTGGTTGGGCACAGGTTGGGCACTACTTGGTCTTTTTTGGGTGGTGTTTAGTGGTATCTATTTATAAAAGTCTTTTTTATATTTAATTTATAAGGGTTTAGAGTGGTTTATAATTCGTTTTGTTAATTGGTCAGTAGTTAAAAATATTATAATTCTAATGTTTTTTAGATAAAATAGGGTTTTATGTTGAGATTGTAAGGCATTTAACAGTTATGACTACAGTATATAAAAAAACAGGACTAAAAAGGCATATTTTGACACAGTGAAGGGTTGGGCATAAATCGTCAAAACGAAATTTTTTTTCTATGTTGGACTTCATAAAATGCTGTTATAACAGCATTTTATGAAGTCTGAATCTTTAAAAGTGGACAACCTTAAAAAATGGTGGACAAATAAAATAATATAGATGATAAGATAAGGGATATTATATATATTAATAATAATTATTATTGTTGTTCTAACATTATTTAATATTCTTGTTCTGTTTTGGTGGTCTATCTGTCTTTATTATTCTTTGTTTTGTTCTTTGGTGGTGGTTTGAATATATAGTTCTGTGATTCGTTTAGTTTAGTTCTTTTAATGTTTTCATATATGCAAAATAGACGGGTCTTTATTATTAAAGGTTCGTCTATTTTTTATTATGTTTTCAATTCGTTTAATTTTTAAATTTAGTTGAATTATTTTTTCAATGGTTTTTATATGGTGGTTTAATTTGTTGTCTTTTTAATTCGTTTAATTTTTGTGATTGAGTGAATTATAATTTCAATATTTCGCATATATGACTCCAGTCATAGCGCGCAGGCGTCTTTATTCAGTCAGCAGGCGACGCCAAGGACAGCAGCATAAAAGAGAAATAAAAAAGCGTGTTTTTCTTTGTCGTGGTGGTGGTTTTGGTGTGGTTGTTTAATGGTTAAATGTTGAATATATATTTCTGTATTTTGTGATGTTGATTTAATAAGGTTTTAGAGTGGTCAAAATTTAGTTTTTATTTTTAGGTTTTTTATTGTTGTTTAGAGTGTTAAGGGTTCACCATTTAGAGTCTAAACGTCGAATTCGTGTTTTTTGTGTTTTGGTGATGTTGATTTAATAGGGTTTTAGAGTGGTTAATTTTTAGTTTTATTTTGTGGTGTTTTCTTTGGTTTTACAGTCTTTTATATTCAACATTTAGAGTCTAAACGTCGAACATATAAGACATATATAAACACATAAACAACACAAATAAAGACATATAAAAATAATATAAGTATAGGAGGAAATAAAAGAACTGTTTAATTATTAGGAGTGGTTAAGCGGTTTTATAGTGTATTTTTTAAGGAGGAGTCCACTATGAAGAATGAAAAAAATTTAATTGGTTTATATTCTGTTTGTAATCTGGCTTTATCTGGTTTTGATGTTCCCGTTATTTGTGCAGCGTTAAATTTACCAGAAAATAAAGTTCTGTCTATTCTTTCTTTTTTACCTAT
Organism: Clostridia bacterium; assembly: GCA_045538175.1. Taxonomy (GTDB): domain Bacteria; phylum Bacillota; class Clostridia; order Christensenellales; family UBA1242; genus JAZSQZ01. The sequence goes on along the minus strand of JAZSQZ010000026.1, from coordinate 1,936 downwards.
TTATAAAGAGTATAAAAAGGCATTAAGAAAAAATAGACATAATGGCGTATATACTGAAGAAGTAGAAGCATTATATAATAGGCTTTTAATGGTTTGTGCATAATGCATAAAAATATAAAAAAATTTTATGCAACTTTTTTAAAATATTTTTTATGTTGATTTAGCGGGGTTTCTTTGGTATGTGTCAAGATAATAAAATGGGGTTAAAAGTTGTAGAATCAAGACTTTTAACCCTTTTTATTTGGTGTTTATTCTATATTGCAAGTGTGTTGACAATTTTATAAAAGTACGTTATACTACAGTTAATAAATAATAAATATACCAGTATAGCACTATTTAAAAGAGTTGTCAATATAAATATTTTAATTTAAGGGGGTTTTATATATGGTAAACAACTATAATAAAAATTTAAATAGTGGTGGTGGTTCTAAATATGCAGGAAAAAAGGTTTTTCTAAATATTAGAATTACACCCCGCAGACGTGCAGCATTAGAAGAAGCAGCAAGAAGGCAAGAAAAAACACTGACTCAAGTCGTTGAAGAGATGATAGATATTTATTTAATAGGCAAGAAATAAGGGGGCTTTTCTATGGTTGATAAGTTAATATTAGTCCCTTATAGGTTGGATGCTTTTAGGGTTGATTTATTTAATAAAGTTTATATTTCTTTATATGATATAGACTTTATAGATGAAATAGAAGTCGCTGAATTTTTGGGTGTTTGTGGTCGTGATTATGTAAAAAGGGGTCTCGCTCTTTTAAGTAGTGGTTATAGAAAACTATTTAAGGATGCTCCGAAGTTTAAGAATGATAAAGCAGAAAATAAATATTATTTAGAGAAATTAAAAGAGTTAGTAGAAGATTTTAATAAAAATGATTTTGAAGAAGTAATAGAGCTAAAAGCGGATGAAGTTTATATAGAGTGTCAAAATTTAGAAAATGAAATAAGAAGACCATATAGTGAAGAATACAAAGAAAGAAAACAGAAAGAATTAAATAAATGTGCAAATATAGATGTTGATAAATGGTTAAGCATTGAAAAACATAATTTAATTTCTACTGTTAATTCTATTATAGCAGAGTTCGAAGGGTTTTATTCAGGTTCTAAGGATTCAAGGTTGATAAAAGCAGAGCAGAGAAAAAGAGAATTTATATTTTGTCGTATTATGCAGGGTTTCGGGTTCTTTTTAGATACTGAGGGCGTAGCGTTTAAGGGTTTTGAAAATACTGTTCTATTTAGTAATTTAAGAACAAAATATTCAATCTGTGATATTTTAGCAGTATATAGAAGCATACCAGGGTTATATAAATTTTATGATTTTACATTAAGCGGTTTATATAACTGTCTTGACTCTTATCATAGAGAGATAGAGCATTTCGCAGATTTTAAAGGGTTTACTGTTGATAATAGCAGCGTAGAGCAAAAAGAAGAAGAAATAGATGCAGAAGAAGCAGAACAAAAATTTCAAAATATAATGGCAAGAATTGAAGAATTAAGAAAGAATAAAGCAGAAGAACAGATAGAAAGAAATAAAAGTTCTGATTCTGTTGGTCGTGGTTATTGGGTTAATAGAGAATTTACAGTAGAAGAATTTAAACAATAACTAAACGAAGGGAGGGGGTTGGGTTATGGATGATATGATAAAAGAATATGTCGAAGAAATAGACATAAGAAATATAACAGAAGAAGAATATAAAGAACTCTTTAATTATATTCTGAATAGTTATGACGGTCATATATTGACAATAAAAATAAATGATTCTGAAGACTTGACTCTATTCTCTCCCCTTCTCTTATCTTATCAAAAGCAAAGAGACGCAGAAGTAAAGGGTTTAAAAGAGCAACATATAGAAGATATAAAGAAGATAGAGTCAGAAGTTTACAGGGTTTTCAATGGGCAGGCGCAGTTATTAAGAGGGCAAGAAGAAAAGATAAAA
>JAZSQZ010000089.1:0-2780 GCA_045538175.1 Clostridia bacterium | reverse complement strand
GTAAAACTGTTTGAGCATTACAATAGGTGTGCCTTTTGTGGAAAACGCTTTTACAACATTGTCCATAATAAGACTCTCTAAGGCAGAATTAAAAAGGTCATAAAAACTTTCTTGGTTTAGGCCTAAAAGTTTTATAAGGGAATCTTTTAATTCTTCTTCAGGAAGATAAGTGTTTCCACCTTTCTCGCTTGCTTCTTTAAGTATGTGCAACATACCTGCCCTTACTCTAAATTCACTATGAGCATCAATCCCCATTGTGTTTGCAATTTTGTCTGCAGTTATAAAACCTATCCCATCAATATCTTCGATAAGTTTGTATGGGTTGCGTGACACAATTTCAATTGTCTCGTCCATATAAGTGTTAAAAATTTTTACAGCAAGATTTACAGTTATACCATACTCTTGCAAAAACATAATTGCATCTTGCAGCTTTTTAAGTTCTGCAAAAGTTTGTCCTATCTCTGTTGCCTTCTTAATACTTACACCCCTAATTTCAGTAAGTCGCTCTGGGGCAAGCTCAATAATATTAAAAGTTTCTTCTTTAAATTTCTCAACAATTGCTTCAGCAGTGACCGGTCCTATGCCTTTTATTAAGCCGCTAGACAAGTATTTTTTTATACCCTCAATACTCTTAGGTTTTGTGGTTTTAATGCTTAAAAAGGCAAATTGCTCCCCAAATTTAGCGTTTTTAGTGTAATCTCCGTCAACTTCAACATATTCTCCAACAGAAATTGTAGCACACTTACCAACACACGTGACTAAAATACCGTCCTTATCAAGATTAAAGACGGTGTAGCCATTTTCTATATTTCTATAAACGATGTCCTCTACAATACCTGTTATTTTCATATATATAATTGTAAATGTTTTAAAAAAAACAAGCAACTAAATTGCTTGTTATTTTAAAAGTATGTTTTTAATTTCCTTCCAAGATTTTGCACGAATAATGTTATTTTCTTTTAAGTATTCATCTGTCAATTCTCCATTGTGATAACTATCAAACAAAATTTTTGTTTCCCTATCTTTTTTAAGATAATCAGGATTGTCATCAATAATAATGTCGGCATCGACCAAATCTTTACTTTGCGTAAAAATAAATTTAAACGGACTTAAAAATGGAAAATTTCTAAGCAAACACCTATACTTATACATAAAAACAGGTGCTGATTCTTCTGGGCAGTTAAACATAACACAACCAGAACAAATATAAACATCATAAACTTTGTTTAGTTTTTCAATAACTTCTATTGCATCTTTAATGATTAAGTCCTCACCATATAGGTCAGTCTTTACTAAAAACTTATAAAAGTCTTTCTTCTTGTCTTTTGGCACAACATCATCTAAAAGATAATCTTTAAAGTCTTCAATTTTATAATTTGTACCTAAAAACTCATTTATTCTATACACAAAAATAGATTCATAAATTGTATCATCAAAATCGATTATAATTTTCTTCTTATAACTCAAATTTTTCACCATTAGTTACAATTTTATAAATTTTTCTTGATGCGTCATATGGGTTTCTAACAAAAACATGGTGATCACAAGAATCAGCATATTCTCTTTCTTTTTCGCCGATGAGCATTCTCTTTTTAATTTCAGCCCACTTTGCGCCACGTTTTACAAGACGTTTGTGAATTGTATCTTCGTCTGCGTCTAAAAAGAAAGTAATTGTGTTGTCACCAAAATAAGGATTTTCACGTAAATGTGCAGCAGTAACAGGGTCCATAACAATAATACAGTTACAGTTTTTCAAAATACCTTCTGCTTCTGAATAAAGTGTTCCGTACCTATATCCATTTGGGAATAAGTTGTGTTCGATAAACTCGTTGTTTTCGACTTTCTTTTGGAATTCTTCATCACTTATAAAATAATAATCTTTTCCGTCTTCTTCACATTCCCTTTTTGCCCTAGTTGTGCAAGAAACAGTTTCTTTAAACTTGCCGTGAAGGTTTTGACATAGAAATTGTGAGATAGTTGTTTTACCAACACCACCAGGTCCGGTAATAATAATGATTTTGTTTTCTTGCTTTTTGGATTCCTTATTTTCTTTTTTAGTTTTGTTTGCCATAAAAACATCTCCTTATTATGAGAGTATGATAACATTTTTATCAATAATTTGCAAGAAAATAACGGTTTTAATTAAAAGAACAAAGAAAAAGAGCAAGAATATCTCTTGCTCTTTTGTTTTATTTTATTTCTATTTCAATAATAGCCTTTTCTTCATTAAAATCTCCAAGCACTTTTCCACCGTGTTTCAACATTATCTTAATAGTAGGAGCATTATTCTTATGTGGAAAAAGTTTGATTTTTTCATAACCAAAAGTTTTGCATTCCTTTAAAAGAAGAGAAAAAAGTGTTGTGCCATAGCCCTTTCCCCTATAGTCTTTTGCAATTGCATAACCTAAATTGCCAGCACCTATTATAGTTTCAAGGTGTTTTGAACTTTCATGCCTAATTCTCGCAAATCCTACAGGAATTTTCTTATCAAAAAGAATATAAGTTGTATAAGGAACCCAATTTTCAGGCAAGTTTTTGCCTATTGAGTGTTTTTCTTGCTCTTTTAACCACTTTCTATAGTCTGTTTGGTTTAATTTGTATGCAGGATTAGAAAAACCATTTTCTCTATCTTCGATTGTTTGCAACATATTATATATTTCTTCATCAAAAACAGAACTTAATTTAATTAACTTAATATTACTCATAACAAGAATATAACAAAAAAATAAAGAGTTTGCAACTTAAAAACAAACACCTTAAAAAATACAACAAAAAAGAGA
>JAZSQZ010000032.1:0-26512 GCA_045538175.1 Clostridia bacterium | reverse complement strand
AAATCTTACCAAACTAGGTTATTATGGTAAATATCGAAAATATTGACGATAACAAGAGAAAGATTACGATAGAGGGTTAAAATGAACATTCTTGCAATAGATACAACAACAAACAACTTACTTGTTGCCTTAAAAAAAGGTGACAAAGTGTATAAAAATCAACCACAAAAAACAACAAAACACTTGGAAGTTGCACTTCCACAAGTTAATTTTGTTTTAAATGAAGCAGGTGTGGAGTTATCACAACTTGATTACATTGCTGTAAATGTTGGTCCTGGTTCTTTTACGGGAATTAGAATAGGTATTGCAACAGCAAAAGGCATTTTGTGTGTAAATAAAGATATAAAAGTTATTCCTGTAAACTCACTTGAATTTTTGGCATATAATGTTAAGGAACAGTCTAAGTTAAAGGACTTTATGGTTGTTATTCCATCAACTTTAGAAAAATTCTACTCTCAAAGATACGTTGCTGGGGTTTTAACTGACTCAAGGATAATCACAAGAAAAGAACTTGCAGAAGTTAAAGATATTCCGGTTTATTCAAATCTTGCTGGCGAAAACATTTTAGAAGTTTTAAACACAAACTTTTTAGAATATGTTGAGTATTTAATAACTACAAATAAAAGTGGTACTATTGCTGACTTAAAGCCTATATATATGTCTTTATGTCAGGCAGAAGAAGAGTTATTGTTAAAGGAGAAGAAAAACAGTGGGGTTTGAGATTTTTCGTTCAAACAGCGACCATTATGATGGTATGTTTGAAGTACACTCAAGTTGTTTTGATGGCAACGAACTTATGAACAAAAACTTGTTTATCGAAGAAGTTACAAACGCAACAAGGGTGTATTATGTTGTTTTAAATGAAGGAAAAGTTGTAGGGTATGCTGGTGCTTGGAATACCGAAGGGGATTATTCTATAATTAGCGTTGCAACAGATAAAGATTATAGAAGGCAAGGCATTGCAACAAAACTTATCAAACGACTAATACTAGATGCAAAAGAAAAGAATATAAATGCTTTATCTTTGGAAGTAAATGAACATAACACAGGTGCTATTGAATTATATAGAAGACTTGGGTTTATTATAACAAATGTTCGTGAAAACTATTATAAAGACAAAGCAAGTGCTTACATAATGTGGTTGTATTTGTAGATGTATCTAACATATAAAGGTTCTAGAGTTTTTTATACAATAAATGGGGTTGGTAAGGCAGTTTTGTTTTTACACGGCTGGGAAGGTTCAACTGCTAGTTTTAAATGGGTTGAAAATGAGATTTGCAATTCATACACTTGCATAAACCTTGATTTTCCACCTTTTGGGAAATCTCACAGCATAAAGACGGTGTATATCCTTGACGATTACTTTGAAATTGTAAAAAGAATTTTAACAAAACACAATATAAAAGATGTTTCGATTGTTGCACACTCTTTTGGGTGTCGGGTGGCGACACTGTTATCGGTAAAAACAAATCTTGTTTCTAAAATGGTTTTTACGGGTGGGGCAGGGATAAGGCCTAGAAAAACAATTAAGAGAATCTTTAAAAGTGCAAAGTATAAATTTTATAAAAAGCTTGTTATGTTAGGGTTTTTAAGTCCTAAAGTTTTAGAAAGATTTTTTAGTGAAGATTACAAAAAATTATCTAAAATTATGAAACTAACTTTTAAAAATATAGTTAACATTGATACTGCAAATATGTTACAATATATTGATGCTCCGGTGGTGCTCTTTTGGGGAGAAAACGATACCGAAACACCACTCTATATGGCAAAAATTATGAATAAAAAAATAAAAGACAGTTGCCTTATAACTTATAAAAACTGTGGTCATTTTTGCTATTTAGAAAAGAGTTTTGAATTTAAACAAATTGTTAAGAAATTTTTAGGTTAAGGAGTTTGTATGACATTTTTTAATGCTGGAAATACTCATATGTATATAGCAATTGCTCTTGCCGTTGTAAACGGAATAGCAATGTGTTTTGCTGCATATAAATTCTTTCAAATTATTCAACTCTCAGGCTATAGAATTAGAGGATATTTCTTATGGCTTAGGGATACAAAGGCAAGATATGTTTCTCGTGTTGTGCTTCTTAGCGTAATGAGTATATTTTGTTCTATTGTTACAAATGTTTTATTTGATGTTTATCACGGCGACTCATTATTTTCATATTTTGGTTTGGTTTTCTATTTTTACTTTACTATTGTTTTTATCAACAATATGTATGCTGCTCCTAAGAAAATTCCACTAAAACACACTCACAGAATGACAAGATTAAATATTGCGATGTTTATTGTTTCTGCAGGGTTGTCATTTATTATAATTGCTTTGAGTTTTGAATTTATCAAAATTCTAAAATTCGGTGGTTTGTGTTTGATGCCTATATTTGTTCCTATTCTTGTACCATTTGTTCACTTACTTATGGTGCCATTAGAAAACGCAATTATCGGAAACTATGTTTCAAGAGCAAAGCGTAAACTTAAAACATTTCCAAATCTTATTAAGATTGGTATTACAGGAAGTTTCGGTAAAACAAGTACAAAATACATTTTAAACAGTATTTTATCTCAAAAATACAAAGTTTGTATGAGTCCACATAGCTTTAACACTATCACAGGCTTATCAAAAGTTGTAAACGGTTATCTTGTTGAAGAAAACGAAGTTTTAATCACTGAAATGGGTGCGAGAAGTCCTGGGGATATTAAGAAACTTGCAAAATTTGTTGATCCTAAATATGCAATCATAACAGGTGTTGGTTCTCAACATTTATTGTCATTTAACACAGTTGAAAACATTGTAAAAACAAAATACGAACTTATTGAGTCTTTACCAGAAGATGGATTTGCTGTTTTTAATGGTGATAACAAAATCGCATATGATATGTACAAAAAGTGTACTGTTAAAAAGGCAATCACGGGGAATACAAAAAAGGAAAGTGAAATTTCTTTTACAAGATTAAGAGTCGATAAAAACGGCACACACTTTGCTTTAAAAATTGGTGATAAATCTGTAAATTGCAATACAAAGTTACTTGGAAGACACAATGTTGAAAATATTATGTTGTGCGTAAGAATGGCACAAGAATTAGGTCTTACAATTGAAGAAATTGCAAACGGTATCTCAAGTTTAAAACCTGTTCCACATAGACTCGAAATGACACAAAATGAAGATGGAACAATTATCTTAGACGACTCATATAATGCAAGTGTTGAGGGGTGTGAAGTTGCACTTGAAGTATTAGGTAAGTTTGGTAAAAACAAACTTGTCGTAACACCAGGTCTTGTTGAACTTGGCAGAAAAGAAAAAGAAGAAAACTTCAACTTTGGCGTAAAAATGGCAAAGGTTGCAACAAATATTATAATTGTAAACAAAGTAAATTTGGAAAGTATCAAAGAAGGAATTTTGAGCACCGGTTTTGATGAAACAAAAATTTACGAAGCAGAAACACTTGATATTGCTAAAAAACTTATGAAGGATATCTTAAAGCCAGGCGATGCAGTTTTGTTTGAAAACGATTTGCCTGATAACTATATTTAAGATTAAAACACCAAAGAACGATACAAAATTTTTGGAGTAAAAATGAAACCAACAATTGCCGTTGTCTTTGGGGGAGAAAGTGTCGAACACGACATTTCTATCATAACAGGCGTTCAAACAATTAACGCAATCAATAAACAAAAATACAATGTAATTCCATTGTATATAGATAAAGTTGGAAGGTGGTTAACATCGTCTAACTTTTTTTCTGTCGAGAATTTTTTAGACAAAAATATAATAAAAAAAGCAAAAGAAATTTCTTTTGTTTTAAATGACAAACACATATTTTTAAAGACAAAATTTGGCCTTAAGAAATGGCAACTTGTTGATACCATACTTCTTTGTTGTCACGGTGGAAATGGCGAAAATGGGGCAATTCAAGGCTATTTTGACGTGTTAAGATTTCCATACACTAGTCCAAACGTAATTTCAAGTGCAATTTGTATGGATAAAATTGCATCAAAAAAAGTGCTAAAAGCAAGTGGAATTTCTGTTGTTGATTATGTGTCTATAAATAAAAAAGATATGCAGGAAAATTTTAATTCTTGTCTTAAAGGTGTTGAAGAAAATTTAGGGTTTCCTGTAATATTAAAACCTGCAAATTTGGGTAGCAGTATAGGTATAACAATTTGTAAAAATAAAAAACAATTTAAAGATGGGCTAACACTTGGGTTTAAGTTTGATGATGATATTTTGGTTGAAAAATTTGTAGCAAATTTAAAAGAAGTCAATGTGTCAGTTTTAAAGTATGATGATTTTTGTTTTATGTCAAAAACTGAAAGTCCAACATTTAAAAAAGATTATTTATCTTTTGAAGACAAGTATATGTCGTCAAATAAAAAAACAGAGACCAACAGTTTTAGAAACATACCAGCAGACATTGACAAGGAAACAGAAAACAAAATTTTAAAAATGGCAAAGAAGGCATGCGATGTTTTAAAAATTAGTGGTTTGATTAGAATTGATTTTATTATAGATAAAACAACAAATGAAGTTTATCTAAATGAAGTAAACACAATTCCAGGGTCGCTTGCAAATTATCTATGGAAAGATAAATTTGATTTTTCAGCCTTGATTGATAAAATGATAGAAGGCGCAAACAAAAATTTTAAAAACAAGAATCAACTTATAAAAAGTTTTGATTCGTCTGTTTTAAAAAAGAATAGTGGTTTGGGGAAACTAAAGGTTTAGTTTTGTTGCGATACTTTTAACTATATCTTTTTGTATGTCGGGGCAGTTTATGATATGCTCTCTTAAACAATTCTTTTCGGTTTCTGTTAAAAAGTTTGTTTCAAACTTAAAACTTTTATCAATACCTATTCCACCATTTTTCCCAGGATATGTAATTGTAGGTACGCCAGCTGTTTCAAGATTGTTAAGATACCTATACACAGTTCTTGTGGAAATCTCATATTTGTCAGCAATGTATTTTGCTGGCACTTTTTCTTTTTTTAGAAGTTCTAAAAGTAAGGCAAGTGATAAATACTGTCTCAAAAAAATTCTCCTTATATTGTGCAGTAAGTATAACAACAAAAATATCTATTGTCAAACATATGTTCGATAAAATTGTTTTTTTATTCAAATTGACAGGATAATTTTTCTATTAAAAAAAGAATATTAAAAGATAAGAAAAAGTTATTTTTATAATTTACAAAAAATGATATTAGTGTTATACTCAATTAGTAATAATAATTATTAGGATAAACTACTATGGCTATTTTAAAGAAATCACAAAAAGTATTAAAATTTAGGACACCTGCAAGTTTGTGGGGTGCTATGTGGAGAGAAGGTTTGCCAACAGGCAACGGCGTTATGGGAGCATCTGTTTTAGGGGGTGCTGGTTTTGACACGATTACAATCAACCACAACGATTTGTGGTGGCATGGAAAAACAGGTGTATTGCCAGATGTATCGGATAAACTTAGAGCAACAAAAATTGCAATAAACAATGAAAACTACATCGATGCACAAAATGTTTTGGTTAATGCCCTAATTGCAAAAAGTTATAGACCACAACCATCATATCCACTTCCTGTATGTGACCTTAAAATTAAAATGGATATAGAGAAAAAGGTTACAGATTATTCTCGTGCACTTAATATGGAAAACGGGGAAGTATCTGTTTCTTTTAGGGATAAGAATACTCGCTTTGATAGAAACATTTTTGTATCACGTGTAAACAACACTATGTTTATGCAAATTACAAAAGCAGGTTCAAAACAAATTTCTTGCGAACTTCAACTTGACTTGCACGATAAATTCTATAATCGCACACCAAATGCTATTGCAGAAGTTCCAGACAACTTTGAATCAAAGGCAGAACAAAAAGGATATTTCTACTTTACTTGTAGAAATGCAAACGGCACAGATTTTGGTGCAGTTGCAAAAGTTGCCCTAAACGGTGGTACAGTTTCTGTAAAAGAAAACGGAACATTTGTTATCAAAAACGCAGATAAAGTTTTTGTTATGATAAAAACTTTTGTTGAAGGTCAAAAAGAAAAAGATGTTCAAAACTTAAAGGAAGAATTGTCTTTAATCAAACTTCCATACGAAAAACTTTTAAAAGAACACGCAAATGTTCATAATAAGTTGTTTAATACTTGTACAATTTCTCTAAACGCTCAAGATGTTGAATATGTTGATGATTTGCTTGTAAAAGCAAAAGAAGGCAATATTTCAAACGACTTGATTGAAAAATTGTATCATTATGGAAGATACTTGTTTGTATGTTCTGCACCACAAGGCGAAGTTGGGGCACACCCATATGGTTTGTTTAACGGTGACTATCGTGCAGTCGACAGCACAAGAAACAACTATGTTCAAGCACAAAACTTATATAACTTTGCTTTTGGTGGAAACATGCCACAACTTGTTTTGCCACTTTTAAAGCAATATTATAACAATATTGACGATTATAAGAAAAATGCAACAAGGTTGTTTAACTGTAGGGGTATCTTTATTCCTACATACGAAGCACCAGAAAGTGGTTTGCTTGGTAGCGTAACCTATCACGATGTTTTAAACTTCAATGTTGCAGCTTATGTTTGCCAAATGTTCTACGAATATTATCTTCATACAGAAGATGTTAAGTTCTTAAAAGAAACAGCACTTGAATTCTTTGTAGAAACAGCAACTTTCTATGAAGATTTGCTAAAACTCAACAAAACAACAAAGACTTTTGAATCTTTAATTAGTTACACTGAAAACACACCTGTAAACTGCTTAGGAAAATCAGAACCTATTCACATTGCTTCTAATGCAGCTGCAGACTTTGTATGTGCAAATCAAGTTTTCTCAATTTTGGTTGAAATAGGAAAAGTCGCTGGCTTAGACGAAGAAGATATCAAAAAGTGGGAAGACCTTGCTTCAAAAATTCCAAGTTATGAAGTTGACGAAGCAGGTGTTATAAAAGAATTTAATTCAAACTTGTTTGAAACAAACAATAATCTCCCAGGGGTTGGTCACTTGTTCCCATATAATATCGGTTCAGTTGCAATCAACGCAAGGAAAGATTTAGAAAAACTTGTTGCAACAACTGCAAAAACAAGACTTAATAATTGTAGGGGAGAGTTTACTGCTCAAAACGTTTTAGGTCTTGCAACAACACTTGCAACAACAGGTGATGGCGCTGCTTCAATGGAGGCTTTACAACTCTTAATTCAAAACTTTACAACCAAAAACCTAGTCTTTGCAAATACTGATTGGACAGGTATGGGTGTAAGTAGAAATGACCGTTGGGGTGTTTATTCAATTACAAACAATACAGGTCTTTGCTTAAGTTTGCAAAATATGTTTGCAAATTCAAATAAATCAAGCATTAGTTTGTTTAAAAATGTTGCACCTGAATTCAATAAGGTCAATGTTCAAGGATTGATTCTTGATAATCAAATAAGGGTTGATATGGAAATCAATCGTAGAAGGGGAGTTTTAAAACTTAAACTTAAATCTGCAAAAACAAGCAATATGAAACTTTATTTGCCAGAAGGATTTAAGAAAGTTAAAGGTGTCGACCCAACTACAGTTGATGCTGAAAATCTAGTTATAAATGGTTTAAATTTGCCAGGTAACAAGGCAGTTAATTTAAAAATTTCGTGGTCAAATAAAATTTAGGAGGGGATAAAATGAAAGAAGTTTTTATGATCGCATATGAAAAATGGGAAGGGTTAAATCAAGACCAAAGGGAAACAGCATTAAGACAATGTGTTAGTTTTTATGATGAAAAAGCTGTACAGTATGTTACAGCAAACCTACCAAAAGAAAAGAAAGAAGCATTTACAAAAGTTCCTTGTGATATCGTTGTAAACGAAATCAAGAGAAACGGAAAAGATGTTTCATTTGGTGATAATGTTGTTTATATTACACCAGATGCAATAAATGGCATTGAAAAGAAAGAGTTGTTCTTTGCTGTTTCAAAATCAACAATCTGTGCTGTATTTATCAATTTATTTACAAACACAGCATCAGACCCAAATCGCAAAACACAATTTAGTTCTGTAATCAATGGTTACTTTGCTTCTATCACAAACGAATTCCTTGCAGGACAAGGTTTTGAAGCAGATATGATGGCTGAACTTGAAGCATCACTTCCTGCATTGGTTTCAGAAATCGGTCAAAGTATGGGACAATAATGCTACTTTATGAATATAAAAATCTCTTGCTTGCCAAAACTGTCTAAAAATTCGAAGTTTGAAAAGTCAGTTGTTACAAGCAAGTGTATTTTGTTGTCCTTTAAAAATAGGTTATAGTTATATATGGTACTAGTATTTAGTGCCATATATTTTTTTTCTTTGAAGTTGTCGTTATATAGTCCTACATAAAGATTATCGTTTATTGTTTTTGTTGTAATTAAAAATTCGCCGTTTTCTTGGATTATATTTATAATTTCTTTTGTGTTGTCTAGGGTAAAATTATTTTCATAAATTATATCGCCATGGTTACAAATAAAGGTTTGAATTATGGTGTTTTCTTTTATGGTATATATTAAATATCCACTATTTTTAGTCGTTAATTTTATTAAATCTGTGCCATATTGCGATATTTGTGTTGAAAAGTATTCTTCAAAGTTTTGTGAAAATTTGCTAAGAATAATTAGATTTTCAAACTTAAAAGCAATTAAAATGTCAGTATTGACAACAAACAAATCTATAATTTTACAGTTTTCAAAAGATAAAATAAAACTCATTTTTTGTATATCAAAAATATGCTCATTTTGACCGTCATAAAAAATCAAATAGTTTTTGTTGTTTGCTGAGATATCTTTCTCAAAAGCATAATTTGTAGGTATGCTTTTAAAAATATCATTTATGTTTATAATTTTTTCGCTGTTGTTTTTATAGATATATATAATTTTATTTTCAATTTCTAAAATTGTGTCAAACAGGTTTTTGTGCTTATTTGTGGTTTGTATTTGATTTTTTGTTGTGTCAAAAACAATTTCAATGCCACAATCTTCGTTTTTAAATATATAAATAAAATTGTTTATTTTAAAACTGTTTATGTATCCGTATGAATTGCAAATATATATAATGTTTAAAAGAGAGCCTTCAAAATCAAATAGAGCAATAAAAAGAGCTTCATTTTCTTCTTTGTTTTCGCATAAATCGTAGTCTTGAGATAAAGTTCTAAACAAAACATAAATTTTATCGTTTGTCGTAAATGTGTTTAAAAGGATTTCGTCTTCGCTTCCGCCTAAGTGGTTTGTGTTTGTGTTGTTTTGTGTTTTATATTCTCGTGGTGTAAATTTTGCTAAAGTGTTTTCTTTATTTGCAAGAACTGTGTTTGAGTTTTTGTCGTTAAAATTTATAAAAACAATTGAAAGAGAGAAGAGTATTATTAAAACTGCAAAAATTAGTATTGCTTTTAGTGAATTGTAATTTCTCATATTTTACTCCTTTGTTTTATTTTATAATGATATTCTTGCAAAGTTTGTCTAAAGCAAAACAAGTCAAAAAAATAAAAAATACACAAAAGTATTACTGCTTTGTGTATTTTTTTATTATTTCTACTATTTTTTTGTTGCCATCTTTTGTTTTTAGATTTTTCATATTATTTATAAACTTATCCTTGTTTTTAAAAAGATTTTCAATTTCTAAAATAAGGCTGTTTGTTGTGAGTTTTTCTTGCTCTAAAACTATTACAATATTAAATTATTTAAAGTAGCTAGAATTTTCGATTTGATCGCCACGAGATTGTGCTTTGGGTAAGGGTATAAGTAACATAGGTTTTTTAAGAGATAAAAACTCGTAAATTGCGTTAGACCCAGCACGAGAAACCACAATGTCTGTGATTGCAAAAATGTTTTCTATATTATTTACAAACTCAAGTTGAACATAACCGTCGTAACTTATGTTTTGTCTTTTTTTACCTTTTCCTACAATGTGAATTACATTATATTTTTTTGTAAGAATAGGAAGTGTTTTATATATTATTTCATTTAAGGTTTTTGCTCCTGTTGAGCCCCCTACAAAAAGTATGGTAGGTTTTTGTATTTTAAAGTTTGCTATTTTTTGCGCTTCGCTAATTTTTCCTTCAAACAAACTTTTTCTAATAGGCGAGCCGGTATATATGCACTTCTTTTTGTTTTTTGCTGTTTTTTCAAAAGTTGTACACATTTTGTCGCAATATTTATATATTATTTTGTTTGCAAGCCCCATACTTAAGTCTGATTCGTGACTAATTATAGGTATATTTAATTTTTTTGCGGCAATTACAACCGGCACGGAAACAAAACCGCCTTTGGAAAAAATTATGTTTGGTTTTGTGTCTTTTAATATTTTTTTTGCTTTGCTTATCGAGTTTAAAAGTTTAAAAGGTATGCTTAAGTTTTTTAATGTTAATTTTCTTATAAATTTTACTGTAGGAATAGGGTAGTATTTAATACTTTTTTCTTTTGAAATAATATCTTTTTCTATTCCGTCTATTGAACCGATGTAAATTATGTTATCAAATTCTTTTTTTAAATCTTCTAATATGGCTAGATGTGGTATAACGTGGCCACCTGTGCCACCACCTGTTAAAACTATCGTTTTCATATAAATAGGATATGCAAAAGTGGGTTAAATTTTTACGATTTTAACTTAAAAAAGCAAAAACAATGTTGAAAATTTGCGAATTTTGGCAGTTTATATTTATTCAAAAAATAATAATTATGCAATATATTGTATAAATATTTATAAAATTTTATTTAGGCACAAAATAAAGTGTTTTTTGTAAATTTTTATGCATAAAAGTGTTAGGAGAAAATTTTTAAATGTGCTAAAATATACATAGAAATTTAATATTCGGAGGCAGAATTTTGGCTAATTCATATGATTCAAAAGATATTGTTGTTTTAGAAGGGCTTGATGCTGTAAGACTTAGACCTGGTATGTATGTTGGTAGTACAGGTAGTAAAGGTGTTCACCATATTTTATGGGAGATTGTTGACAACAGTATGGACGAAATTGCCAACGGATTTGGTAGTAAGATTACTGTTACTTTGCATGCTGATGGAAGTGCGACTGTCGAAGACGATGGTCGTGGTATTCCTGTAAGCATCCACCCAACCCTTAAAAAATCTGGTTTGGAAGTTGTATTCACAAAACTTCACGCTGGTGGTAAGTTTGACAACTCAAACTATGCTTATTCTGGTGGTCTTCATGGTGTTGGTGCTGCAGTTACTAACGCTCTTTCAAGTTCACTTGAAGTCACTGTTTCAAGAGATAAAAAGATTTATAATATGGCTTTTGCTGCAGTTGAAGATGGTGAAGGTAAAGTTAGGGGTGGTGTTGTTGTAAAACCTTTAACAGAAATTGGCAAAACTGACAAAACAGGCACAAAGATTACATTTAAACCAGATGAGAGAATTTTCTTAAAAAATACTTTTACTGCAGATGTTATTAGAAAGAGATTAAAAGAACTTGCTTTCCTTAATAAAGGTATCGAAATTGTCTTTACAGACGAAGCAGATGGAGTACCACACGTTTATCATTTTGAAAAAGGTTTGGGCGACTTTATCGAATACTTAAACGAAAGTAAAACATCATTGTTTAAAAACCCAATTTGCTTAGATGGTGAGAACGATTCACTTAAACTTTCACTTGCAATTCAATATACTGATTCGTATACAGAAAGTATTTTCTCATATGTAAACAATATTCCTACAAGTGAAGGTGGTACACACGAAACAGGGTTTAAAATGGCTCTTACAAAATCTATGAACAAGATTGCAAGAAAATTAGGCCTTTTAAAAGAAAAAGAAGCTGACCTTATGGGTGAAGACTATAGGGAAGGTATTTCTGCAGTACTTTCGATCAAGATGACAAATATCGAGTTTGAAGGTCAAACAAAAACAAAACTTGGTAACCCTGAAGTAAAAATTCAAGTTGAAAACATTGTTAACAATGGCTTAAATGAATTTTTCTCTAAAAAAGAAAATCAAAAAACAGCAGAAATCATTTTAGAAAAAGCAAAAGGTGCAGCTCGTGTTAGACTTGCTGCAAAGAAAGCTAAAGAATTAACACGTCAAAAGAACGCAATTGAAAGTTCAAGTCTTATCGGTAAACTTGCAAGTTGCTCAGGAAGAAAGCCAGAACAAAACGAAATCTTTATTGTTGAGGGTGACTCAGCTGGTGGTAGTGCAAAACAAGCAAGGGATAGGGGCTTCCAAGCAATTCTTCCTTTAAGGGGTAAACCACTTAACGCAGAAAAGAAAAGATTGGATCAAGTTCTTGCAAACGAAGAAATTAGAACAATTATTGCAGCACTAGGTACAGGTGTTGGCGAAGATTTTGATATATCATCATTAAAATATCATAAAGTTATTATTCTTTCCGATGCTGACCAAGACGGTGCACATATTAGAGCTATTTTACTTACTTTCTTCTTTAGATATATGAAGGAACTTATAAATAACGGTAATGTTTATATAGGTCTTCCACCTTTATATAAGGTAAGCAAGAAAGATAGAGTAGAGTATGTGTATTCAGATAAAGAACTTCCAGGAGTTTTAAAAACCTTTGGAAAAGGATATGCAATTCAAAGATATAAGGGGCTTGGAGAGATGAACCCAGAACAACTTTGGGATACAACCATGGACCCAGAAAAAAGAACTCTTGTTCGTGTTGGGGCAGAAGATGCAGCAAATGCTGATTTGATGATTGCAACGCTTATGGGAGATAATGTTGAAGCAAGAAAGAAATATTTAAGCGAATATGTTGACTTCAACAGAGAAGATTCATTTATGAAGATTGGAGTGTAGTTGGTTAATGTTTGATGACGACAAATTTGATGAAAAGGAGAATGGTATACCAGAAGAAGAATCTCTTCCTATTGACGGCCAAATCGGTATTGAAGAACTGTATTTGCCAGAAATTGTTGTAGATGATGAAGATTCTTTTGGGGAATATATTGAGCCCATTGATGGTCAGTTGTCGTTTGGTGACATAAATAATGAAAACACAAAACAAGAAAAAATAGAAGAAATCCAAGAAGAAATTGTAGAAGAGGTTGTGGAAGAAAATTTTTATCCACAAGAAATCGACAATTTTAATACCGAAGAAGTTGTTTTAGAAAAACCTGAAAAAGAAATAGAAGATTTTGTTGAAGCAAAAGATGAAAAAATCGAAACGGTAAAAGAAGAAACCATAGAAGAACAACAAAATATAGTTGAAGAAGACATCACTTCATCTATAGAGATTGAAGAATCGGTAGATTATGATAAAGAAGTAGAAGACATAAAAGAAGAAATAGAAAACGACGAAATTGAAGATGACGAAATAGAAGACGACAGTATATATGAAGATGCTTCAATTTCTGTTATAAAAGTAGAAAAAAACAAGTATTCAAGCAGTTTTAAAAGAGATAAAAGGAAAGTTGTTGTGGAAGAAAACAAAGAAGAAATCAAAAACGAATCATTAAATGAAGAACAAGAAAGGGTTGTTGATAACACTTCAAGTGACAACCATGCTGAAGAACAAGAAATTGTGATGGTTTCAGCCGATGACGAAGAAGAAAAGGAAGAAAGAAAAGAAAAAGTCATAAGTTCGGAATCGGGTCACGACGTTGTTGATGGTATGTTATATAAAAACCTCGATGATGTTTTGCACGAATCGATGATTCCTTATTCAGAACATGTTATTTTGGATAGGGCTTTGCCAAGAGTTGAAGACGGTTTAAAACCTGTTCAAAGAAGAATTTTGTATTCAATGTATGAACTAGGTATTACACCGGACAAGCCTTTTAGAAAATCTGCTCGTATTGTTGGTGATTGCTTAGGTAAATACCACCCACATGGCGATAGCTCAGTTTATCTTGCAATGGTTAGAATGGCTCAGCCTTTCAATATGAACGAACTTTTAGTTCATGGTCATGGAAACTTTGGTAGCATCGATGGTGATGGCCCTGCAGCTATGAGATATACAGAAGCAAGACTAGCTCCACTTGCTATGGAACTTTTAAGAGACCTTGAAAAAGATACTGTAAGATGGAATCTCAACTTTGATGATTCTCTAAAAGAACCAGATATTCTTCCAGGTCGTTTTCCAAACTTACTTGTAAATGGTGCAACAGGTATTGCTGTTGGTCTTGCAACAAATATCCCACCACACAACCTTGCTGAAGTTATTGATGGTGTTATTGCTTATATTGACAAGAATAGTATTTCTTTAAAAGAAATGATGAAAATTATCAAAGCACCAGATTTTCCAACCGGGGGATATATCTTAAATAATTCTGACCTTCAACTTGCATATGAAACAGGTCGTGGAAAAATATATCTTCGTGCAAAAATGCACATTGAAACAAATGGCGTTGATAAGAAAAATATCGTAATTACAGAAATTCCATATCAAACAAACAAAATCTTGATTATGCAAAAGATTGCAACTCTAAGAGAAGATTCAAAACACGCTTGCCTTGCTCAAATCAGTGATATTAGAGATGAATCTGATAGAAATGGTCTAAGGGTTGTCTTAAGGCTTAAAAAAGATGCTGACATTAAAAAGATTTGTGAAGTTTTGTTTAAAAACACAGATCTTCAATGTACATTTGGTATCAATATGGTTGCAATCGCAGATGGCAAACCAAAACAATTAGGTTTATTAGAAATTATTTCATATTATGTTAACTATCAAAGAGAGATTGTTTATCGCAGAACAAAATATGATTTAGAACAAGCAAAAGAAAGAGAACATATCTTAACAGGTCTTATAATTGCAATCAAAAATATTGATGCTGTTGTTAAGATTATAAAAACTTCTGCAAACACAACAGAAGCAAAACAAAGATTAAGAGAAAAGTTTATTTTATCTGAAAGACAAGCACAAGCAATTCTTGATATGAGACTTGCAAGACTTACAAGTTTAGAAGTTAATAAACTCGAAGCAGAACTTAAAGCCTTAAGAGAACTTATTAAGAAATTGACAGATATCTTAAATTCTAAGAAACTTCAATTCGAAGTTGTAAAAACAGAACTTCTAGAAATTAAGAAAAAATATAAGACAGAAAGACTTACAAAACTTCTTAAATATGATGAAAATATCAAAATTCCTGCAGATACCGACGAAAAAGAACAAAAAGAAGTTTATATTACAAGAAACGCTCTTGGAAATATTAAAGCAATCAATGCAAAATATTCTTCAATCGGTCAACACGAATTTAAAGATAATTCAGGATTGTCAGAAGTTCATAGTTTCTTTATAAAAACAGATACAAAGAAAACAGCTTTATTCTTTACCGATAAGGGAAATTGTTATAAAGTTCCTGTTGAACAAATTCCTGAATCAAGATTTAGAGATAAAGGCGTTCCTGAACACACAGTTATAAAAGCAATGGAAAAGGGCGAAAAAGTTGTAAAGGCTTTTGCTGTTGATAATACAATGCCAAAAGGAAACTTATTGTTCTTGACCAAGTATGGTATGATTAAGAAAACACCATTTAGCGAATATGGTCTTCTTAAAACAGCCTTCCAAGCAATGAAACTTAAAGATGATGATGTTATAACAGATATTGTATATGAAAGTGAAACAGAATACTCTGTATTGTTTGTAACAAACCAAGGTATGATTTTAAAAGCTGAAAATACTGATATTCCACTTCAAGGTAGAATTTCTGGTGGTGTAAAGGGTGTAAACCTTGCAGCAAAAGATTACTGCGTTGGCACAATGATTGTTAGTGAAGAAGGCGAAGTTGTTGTCGTTACGAATAAGGGATATGCAAAACGAATGGTTATCTCTGGTATCGACAAAATGGCAAGATACAGAAAAGGTCTAAAAGCAATTACATTTAATGCAGACAATGGCAATTCTATTATCTTTGCAGATTATGTAAAAGAACCATTTGATGTTGTCGCAAAAGATAACGATGGAGAGATTCATTATCGTGCAACTGATAATATTCCAATTGAAAACAGACTTGGAAAAGGTAAGTGCATAGACAGAATGAAGAAAACTCAAACTATCGGCGAAGTCTATAGATTTAACAGATAGAAAAACTAAATATACAAGTAAAAAACCTACTAAAATCTAGTAGGTTTTTTATTTTTTAAATTGTTTTTTTGAATATAATTTGTTTTTGGATAATATAAATAAATATGTATTAGATGTGTTTTTAGTTTTTGACAAAATAAACCAAATACCTACAAAAACAACTAAAACATACTTTTGTAATTATTGTATTATTGTTCGTGAGGATTAAATGCATTTCTTTGTTATGAAATCAAAAACCTTAAAATTATTATTTATTTTTATATTAGTTATGGTAACACTTTCTGTTGATGTTAAAGGAACAACTGGTGCACAAGTTTTCTTTGGTAAGGTTGATAGAAAGGTTCCCATATACTCAGTTGAAAGAGCAGACAAAAATATTGCCATAAGTTTTGATGCGGCTTGGGGTGCAGATAAAACTAAAAAAATTATGGAAATTTTGAAAGAGCACAACTGCAAGGCTACTTTTTTCTTGGTGGGATTCTGGGTTGATAAATACCCAGAGCTTGTTAAAAAAATTGACGAAAATGGCTTTGAAATTGGCACACACTCAAATACGCATCCAGATATGGCAAAATTAGATATTACAAATATGAGATTAGAACTTGAAACATCTATCGCAAAAATTAAAAATATAACAAAAAAAGAAGTTAATCTCTTTAGGGCGCCATTTGGTTCTTACAATAACAATTTAATATCTACAGCAGAAGAATTGGGCTTGTATACGATTCAGTGGGATGTTGATTCTCTTGATTGGAAGGGAATAAGTGCCTCACAAATTTCTTCAAATATCATAACAAAAGTTGGTTCTGGCTCAATTATTCTTTGTCACAACAATTCCGACAACATTGTTGAAGCTTTGCCTGGTGTTTTGTCTAGTTTAAAACAAAGGGGATATAACTTTGTAGGTATAGGTGATTTGATTTATAAAAATGAATATCGCATTGATTCTACCGGAAAACAAATAAAAAATATATAAAGGAATAAAAAATATGAATTACGAATTATTAGAAAACAACAAAGTATTTTTAAGTGGAGAAATTATTTCAAAACCAATTTTTAGTCACGAAGTTTATGGAGAAGGTTTTTATGAGTTAAACTTATCCGTTCAAAGATTGTCTGATCACAACGATATTATACCTATTACAGTTTCTGAAAGGTTGCTTGGTAATGGCGACTTTGATGAAGGTAAAAAGATTGCTGTTAGGGGTCAGTTTAGAAGTTATAATAAGATGGTCGATGGTAAAAGCAAACTAATTCTTACGGTGTTTGTTAGGGAAACAGCAGAGATTGATGAGAATATGAATCCAAATATTATCGAACTTAGTGGGTTTATTTGTAAAGAGCCTATTTATAGGACAACGCCTTTCAATCGAGAGATTTGTGATTTGCTTTTAGCAGTTAACAGAGCATACAACAAATCAGACTATCTTCCTTGCATTGCCTGGGGTAGAAATGCAAGATATATAAAAAATTCGCCAATAGGACAAAAAGTATTTATATCTGGTAGAATTCAAAGTAGAGAGTATCAAAAGAAGGTAAGTGATACTGAAGTATTAACAAAAACTGCATATGAGATTTCAATCAATAAAATTATAATGGAAGATAAAAATAGAGAGTTTTTATCCACAGAAACATTAAAAGAACCAATTATTTATGATATAGCAGAAGAAGGAATATAAAATAAAAAACATATCATTTTGTGATATGTTTTTTTATCTCATTTTGTTTTTATTTTTTCTTATATAAACTGTAAGTATTGTTGCAAGAACAACACAAACAACTGATAAGATTGTCGCAATTATTATTTCAATCTTTACGCCATCAACTCTAACATTTTCTGTTTTAATATAAGCTGTGATTATTTCATTGTTGCTTAAAACTTTGATTTCGGTATAAGCACTATTTATATCAAACTTGTCTTTATCAATTTGTACTCTAGTTTCACTATCAATAAAAACTCCACTTGCAACAAATTCATCTCCAACAAGGTTAAATAATTCAATCTTATTTTTGTTGTCGTTTATTACATATGCATTTGTTTGAAGGGTAGGGATGGCTGTTTCAGGCTCGTTGTTTTCTTCAACAATATATGCAGAAGTTGTGTCAATAAAGCCATAACTACCGTCTTCAAATTTGACTTCGTAGAACATTTTGTTGTTGATATCCTTTGGGGAATTTATTGCTCTAAAACTAGTTATGGTGTCACCCGAAGAAATACTCAAATCAAGTCTAAGTGTGTCTACAGACCCCAATTTTGCCTTCAAACTGCTTGGCAATTTGTAAATTGGAGTGCTTTGAGATGAAATTTTAATGGTTTTTGTGTCACTACTTATATCGTGAATTTCTAAATTTTTACTATTTATATATACGAAAATATTATAGTTTTCTTTGTTTGTTATAAGACATAAATAGAAGTTATAATCTTTGTTTAAAATAAATACTTCTTGATTTTTTGTTACAGTTGAGTGTGGTGAAATTGTGTATGGATAATTGTATGCAATGGTGTCTTTTGTCACAGTTGCAATTTCAATTTGTGACTTTAATGTGTCAGCAGTTTCTGGATCGTAATTTATAAAATTTGAAACATTTGAAATATCGCTAACTTTATTTTCGATATAAATATTTCTATGAATATTATCAAGAATAAAAATATCGCCATCGACAACATCTATATAAAAATCTTCGATGTTGTTTGAACTAGTTTCATAAGATATTGTTTCAAAGGCAGAGTAGTCTGTGTTTGCGCTAAGCTTTGTAATAAAGTTTTGACCATCATCTAAAAGATAAATATTGTCGTCTTTATCAATGTTTGCTTTTGTAAAATAATTTGAAGCGTTAACTGTTTTTTCAATAGAATAATCTGTTGATTTTATTTTATAAATATTAGAAGTTGTTATAACAAAAATATATTCTTCAGAATAAGATGTTAAAATCTTTGAATTTTCATCTAATGATAAACCTGCAAGTGTAGCAGAAAAATTTGTTTCGTTGTTTGATTTTTTTAAGAAAATATAGTTGGTGTCATATTTCCCAATCGCAAAAATATCGCCCACAGAGTTTGTTGTAAGAGAAACAATTCTGTTAAGGTCTTTTGTAACATTTGCATATTGGAAACTGTTATGGCAATAAAGTTTTTCGTTTGTTTCTATGTTGTATACATAAATCTTATATATATTTGGTTCGGAAGAGCAGTAGATATATAAATTATCACCAAATACAGTTGTGAGTGTTGCATTTACGAGTTTTCCATCATCTGTGTCTGCGCCGTCAAAAGTTTTTATAAATTCATTTGTTTTAAGACTATATACATCAACTTTGCCATTTAAAGCATCACTTACAAAAATATTATCTCCATATATGTTTATATTGGTATAATTGCCATCATTTTCAAGAGAAATTGTGCTGAGGCTTTCTGCATACGCAAAAAGATTGCCACCAGAAAAAATGACAATGATTGGCAAAAATATTGCAAACAATATAAATAATACCTTTTTATACTTACTTACCATATTATAAGTATATATTTTATTTAAACAAAAGGCAACTAAATAAAAAATCTTATAATTTATATTCCTTTAAAATCTTTTTAGAAAAACAAAAAACCTGACAAGCAGTTGTCATATTATTAGTTGTATTATAGAACATATGTTTGATAAAATGTGTCATTGAATGTTGACTTTTAAAATTTCTGTCAACTATAATGTTTTTGCGATTACGGAACAAATTGCAAATGTTTTATTAAGCGTATGTATGCAAGTAAAAGGGTTGTTTGCATAATCCAAGGAGGTTAAATGGAAACAAAAAACATTTATAGAAACTTATTGAGTATTTATAAGTATTTGCCGACCTTGATTTCTTCTATTGATAGATTGGTAGAAGTAAAGGGGATAAGTTCTTCAAATTATCACTTCTCATTTTCGGATACTACTATAAATCAAGCAAATATGATTATGTCGCTAACAGATAAAAAAGTTTTGCTTATAAACCTAAAAATTGCAACAAATACTGTTTTAAAGAAATTAAAGCCGGAATTTTCAAAGTTGCTTATACTTAGATTTATAGATGGTTTTTCTGCGAAGTTTATAGCAGAGAAGTTGTCAATAAATTTGCGTACTTGTTTTAGAAGAATTGATGCAGCACTAAGGTCTTTTTCTTCTCAAATGGGAGAATTTATCAAGCAAAATGATATTGTATTTTTAAAGAATAATAAAAAATCGCTTGATGCTATTTTTTCAAATTTGAATAGTTGGAATATATATGAAGACGAAGACGGTGGAGATGTAAAAAATATAAAAACAATAATTTGTAATTCTATATTTAAAGAGATGAAAAAAAGTTCAATTTGCACTTAAAGTTCATAATCATCATATAATTTTTGATTTTTTTGAGTTTTTGCTTTTATAAAAAAATTGCTTTTGTTTTTTAGATTTTTACTTTTAATTTTGTATGGCTTAAACAATAAGTATAAAAAAATAATGGTTGGAATAATTGTGAGAGTCAAAATAATATTTTTTGTCGTGTTGTTTGAACTTAATTGTGTGTTTATAATTTCGTCTTGAGTTATAAAAAATGGATTATTGGTAAAAGTTAAAATTTCTTCGTTTTCGGTAATTTGTGTTAGCATATCACAAAATCCTGCGTAAACATATCCATATATAGATTCTTTACTTGTTTTGTATTTGCAATAATACCAGGTTGTACCGCGATTTTTTACTGCTTCTTCGCCTTCGATTTTTCCGTAATAAATGACATTTTCGTCTAAAACGGTTAGAGACCCTTTAATTGTCTCTAATCCGTTTTTTATATATGGTTCAGTTCTTACATTTACTCCGTCACTGCTATAAACCCTAAATCTTATATTGTCAGCATATGGGTTTTGTGGGGCAGTGGAAACAGGCAATACATCGTCAACCTTTACAAAACCTACAATATCAATATATTTTGCTTTATAGAATAAATTATTGTGCTGACTTAATAATTCTACAAAATAAGTCTTGGGTATTTCAAACAAAACATTTTCATCTTTGTCTTCCGGTAGTGTGTATAAGTAAACTTGATTTTGGGTTATTCTTGCGTAATTTTCGGAATTTGAACTTGCAGATGTTGTTTCAATATTTGAATTAAAAAACAAAAAAGTAATTATTAAAATAAAAAACAAACTTTTCATATCTAAAGTTTAATCACTTTTGTTTAAAATAAAACAAAAAGTTTTGTTAGATTTTAAGAAATTTTAAGAGATTTGAAATGGATTTAATAAAGAAATTAGAGAAAATAAACAATGAAATAAAAAGAAGAAAAAATAACAACAAAATTTTATATTATAATACCGGAAAAATTTGTCATCAAAAACAAATAGAGTTTCATAAATCAAAAAAGAAAAACAGATGGGTTTTTGGTGGGAATAGGACAGGCAAAACTGAGTGTGGGGCAGTAGAAACAGTTTATCTTGCAAGGGGGATACATCCTTATAAAGAAAATAAGAAAAATATTGAGTGCTGGGTTGTATCTCTATCCACACAAGTTCAAAGAGATGTTGCACAACGAAAAATTTTAAATTATATAAATCCAGAGTGGATAACAGAAATTGGTATGTTGTCTGGCAGAAAAGACTTTGCAGAAAGTGGTGTTATTGATTACATTAAAATCAAAAACGTTTTTGGTGGAGAAAGCAGAATCGGTTTTAAAAGTTGTGATCAAGGTAGGGATAAATTTCAAGGAACGTCGCTGGATTTTGTCTGGTTTGACGAAGAGCCACCTTATGACATCTATGTGGAGTGTAAAATGCGTGTTTTAGATAAAGGTGGTGAAGTTTTTGGAACAATGACTCCGCTTAAAGGTTTAACTTGGGTGTATGACATAATTTATCTAAATGCTAACAATGATAGTGAAATATGGTATGAACAAATGTCTTGGGAAGATAATCCGTATTTAGATAAAAAGGAAATAGAAGCCCTTGAAAAGACTTTGTCGCATGATGAATTGGAATCTAGAAAGTATGGTAAATTTGTTGGAAATGGTGGTTTAGTTTATAGTGAATTTGATGAAAGGATAAATGTTATAGAGCCCTTCAATGTTCCGTTTGATTGGCAGGATAACATCTCTATCGACCCTGGACTTAAAAATCCGTTATCTGCACATTGGTATTGTGTTGATTATGACGGAAATATATATGTTGTTGCGGAGCATTTTGAAGAAGGCAAAAGCGTAGAGTATCATGCAGAAAAAATAAAAGAAATTTCAAAAAGATTGGGTTGGAAACAAACATTGAAAGGTATGTATGGGGCTCTTATTGATTCTGCTGCATCACAAAAAACTTTGTCTGCATTAAAGTCTGTAAGTGAACTTTTTTATGATAATGGTATTTTGGTAAATACAAATGTTAATAAAGACTTATTTAGTGGTATAAACAGAGTAAAAAGTTATTTTAAAAATGCTAAGGGAGAAAGTAAACTTTTTATATTTAAAAATTGTATAAATTTAATCCGTGAGATAAAAAGCTATTTCTGGGGCAATAATGATGCCCCTATAAAGAGAGATGACCACGCGCTAGATGAGTTAAGGTATTACATTATGTCAAGACCAGAAAACAAACAAGACGAAAAAAAGAAAACTCAAATTGAACTCCATAAGGAAAAATTGTATAGAAATATTAAACAAAACAAATATAGGTTATAAATTTATAACAATAGGTGTTAAATGAAACAGATTTCAAAAAGTAAAATAAAAAAAGAAAAAATATCACTAGATGAAAACAATATTAAAAAAGCCTTGTGCAAAAAAGCACTTGGCTTTTCTATTGATGAGATAACTGAAGAGTATGGTGCAGATGAAGGGGATAAGTTAAAACTTATAAAACGGAAAGTTGTAAGCAAGCAAATTCCCCCTGATATTTCTGCCCTAAAAATTCTTTTTGAGTATGAAGATAAAGAGCTTGATTTGTCAAATATGACAGATGAAGAATTGCTCAATGAAAAAGAAAAAATTATGGAACTTTTAAAAAAGGAGTTTGTAGATGGTGATAACAAAGAAAATTGATATTATACACAAATGTTTAATGTGTAAAAAAATTGCAAATTATAAATTAAGTTTTAATAAGATGTTTTTAAAAGATTTGTGTTTGTGTAAAGAGTGTTTAAATGATTTATATTTGTCACTTGGCAAAATGCTTGTCCCAAGAGCAATTGAAAATATAAATAAAAAAATAAAAATTAAGGAGTAGTGTGTGAAAAAGAAAGATAAGTTTTATGAAGATTTGGTTGAAGAAGTTAAAAATGATTTTTTATCTAGGCAGAAAGAGAGAAAGTCTTTTGAGGCGCAGTGGCAACTAAATAACAACTTTTTGATAGGAAACCAATATTGTTCGATAAATTCTTTAAACGAAGTTGAAGATTATGATAAACAGTATTTCTGGCAAGAAAGGGAAGTGTATAACCATATTGCCCCTATGATAGAAGCAAGGATGGCAAAACTTACAAGAGTTAGGCCAAAACTAAATGTTTTGCCTGTAAGTGGTGAAGAAGAAGACATAAAGTCTGCAAAGGTGACAAAAGATATTTTAAATTCTGTTTACGAAAAACATGATTTGCAAAAAACAATTGAAAATGCAACCTGGTGGAGCGAAATTTGTGGTACTAGTTTTTATAAAGTAATATGGAATAGGGATCTTGGTAGAAGTTTAGGTAAAAATAAAGATGGTGTTTCTGTTCTTGAAGGAGATGTTGAAGTTGTTGCTGTGCCACCATATGAAATATTTCCAGAATCGTCATCGTGCTTAGACTTGAACGATACAGCAAGTCTTATTCATGCTAAAGCATATGATATAAAAACAATTAAAAATATATGGGGTGTAACGGTTGAAGGAGAAAAAACAAATGTTTTTACTCTCGAAAATGCTCAAACAACGGGTGGAATAGGATACAACGGTGTTGTTGGAAAAGTTGCAAATGCTCTAAGAGATGATTATGCAATTGTTATTGAAAGGTATGAGCTACCTACAGTTGAGTATCCAGAAGGGCGTCTTATTATTGTTTGTCAGGATAAACTTTTGTATATTGGCGAACTCCCTTATATAAATGGCATAAACGGTAAAAGGACTTTCCCTTTTATTAAACAAACATCAAACAAGGTGCCTGGTTGTTTTTGGGGAAGTAGTATTATTGAAAGAATGATTCCGGTGCAAAGAGCGTATAACGCTGTAAAAAATAGAAAGCACGAATTTTTAAATAGAATAAGCATGGGTGTGTTATCTGTTGAAGATGGTTCAGTCGATATGGATAATTTAGAAGAAGAAGGTTTATCTCCAGGCAAAGTTTTGATTTATAGACAAGGTAGTAATCCACCAGAAATGATGGCAAGTGGAAGTTTGCCTGCAGACTTTGAAAAAGAAGAAGAACGACTTATAAAAGAGTTTTCTGAAATTAGTGGTGTAAGTGATATTATGACAAACAGTTCGAATATCTCTCAAAACATAAGTGGTGTTGCATTGCAACTTATGATTGAACAAGATGATGCACGTCTTTTAAATGCTAGTGAAGATATAAGGAATTCGGCAAAAAATATAGCAAAACAAATTGTTAGGCTTTATAAGCAGTTCGTAATTGCCCCTAGAATCGCCAAAACAGTCAATTCTAGTGGAACATCGGAATTGTTTTATTGGTCAAATAGCGACATCTCTAGTGATGAAGTTGAACTAGAAACTACGGATAAATTGGGAGATTCTCTTGTGCAAAAAAGAGAGTTTATAATGTCTGTTTTGGAGTCGGGTTTGCTATATGATAAAGATGGAAAAATCAATAATGCAACAAGAATTAAAACCTTACAACTTTTGGGGCTAGGTGTTTGGAGTGAAGACTTAGATATGGATAGCTTATTTAAAAAATATGCTGATGATGAAAACATCGACATAATAAAAAATAAAGAAGTAGAAGTTTTGGAAATTGATAACCATAAAATACATATTGATACACACATTGCGTTTATGCTTGATAAAACTTATAAGAATATGTTGAGCAAAAATGCAAATTTAAAAAATAAATTTTTAGAACATATTAGAGAGCATAAAAAACAATTAAATAAAAATGGAGATGTTTTATGATTGAAGAAGAAAACAAAATTGATGTGGAACAACCAAACTGTGTTTACGACCAAGGTAAAGAAATTTTACAAGAAAATAAATTGGGTCTAGATGAACAAGATGGCTCCACATTTGGAAAATTTAAAAGTGGAAAGGCACTTTTAGATGCTTATAATAATTTACAAAGCGAATTTACAAAAAAGTGCCAAACTCTTGCTAAGTTGCAAAATGTAGACAATGTAAAAACACCTATATATTTGCAAAATGATTGGGAAGATAAAATTAAAAGGTTTGTAGATGAAAATCCAGAATCGGAAGAATATGTTGATGACATTGTTTCTGTTATAAGAGATGACAAGATGGAAGATGTGGAAAATCCCATTTCTGTGGCATGGAGCAAAGTTGCAACAAAAAATTTTAAATCTCCCAAAAGTTTGCTTTCAAACAAAAGTTTTTTAGAAGAATTTGTTTTTAATAATGAAAAAATAAAAAACGAAATAATTGAAAGATATATTTCAAAAATAAATAATTTTTCATCACCAAAAGTTATGGGTAGTGGGGAAGGGGCAAAAGTTGTGCTTACGCCAAATGCTAAACCTAAAACATTGCAAGAAGCTGGAAAAATTGCAAAAGAGATGATGAAATAAAAAAGGAGAAAATATGGTTACACTTACAAGTGCAACAAATGCACTAAAATCAGTTTATCTTGGTGTGGTTAGTGAACAATTAAATGTAAATGCTAATCCGCTTTTATCAAAAATCAAACAGACATCAAAAGATGTATACGGAAAAGAAATTGTAAAACTTGCGCCTTATGGAATAAACGGTGGTATTGGTGCAGGAAGTGAAACGGGAGAACTTCCAAAAGCACAAGGACATGATTTTTTGCAATATAAAACAGGTCTTAAAAACTTATTTGGTACAATTGAAATAAGCGATAAAGCAATTAGGGCGTCACAAAGCAATGCCGGTGCCTTTGTTGATTTGTTAAATGATGAAATGGAAAGTTTGATTAAGGCAAGTGCTTTTAATCTTGGAAGAATGTTGTATGGTGATGGTTCAGGCGCTATTGCAAAATGTATAGCAGTAGAAGGTTCGGTTCCTACATTTGATTCTGTTAGAAATTTTATCGAAGGTATGGTTGTTGATGTTTATAATGAAGAAGGAAATAAAATAGATTCACTTTCAGGTATCAAGGTAGCATATGTAGATCGTATGAATAAAAAAGTAACATTTAACACAACAAATTTAACAGAACTTGTTGAAGGTTGTGTTGTGTATGTTGCAGGCTCTAAGGATATGGAAATTACCGGTCTTGGTAAAATTTTTGATACAACAGAAGAAAATAGGGTTTTGTATGGCGTTGACAGAAAAAATTATCCTTGGATGTATCCTTACATCAATAATAATGGTGGAGAAGAAACAGAAATCAACGATGTTATG
>JAZSQZ010000122.1:0-4675 GCA_045538175.1 Clostridia bacterium | reverse complement strand
TGTCAATGAAAAACATTGTAAAATGAAATTTACATAAATAATAGAAATAGAGGTTCAATTATGAATGAAGAAATACCCAATTTTCAAGCAGATTTTTTAACATTTTTGGCAAGCACCAAAGAAGTAGAGATAAGTAAACTTTTTACCTTTGCGATTGATAGTTTGATTTTCGCAGATAAGGTACATACCTTCCATTGGAAGTGTGAAAGTGGTTTCCAGCATACTCATTTTGAAGCAATTTATAACGATATAAGAGATTTTGCTGATGCTTTAGTTGAAACAGTCCTAAGTATGGGAGTTAAATTTAAAGCTGAAAGTAAAACATATACAATAACAGATGATTTGTTTGATGTAAGCAATGCTTTGTTGAAAATTGAGGCATATAGAGATACAATTATAGATTTAAAGAGCCAGTATAGCACAAAGATTAGCTTAGAAAATCTATTTGGAGATATTGTAGAGAAGCTAGATAAAGAAATAGGCTTAATAAAGAATTTTAAATAACATAATAATGAGGTAAATTATGCAAATAAAAGAAGCTAAAAGGGTCCTAGAATTAGCCGGATATGAAGTTGTAGATGAGAACAAATGTTCTTTTGACAATGTGGCAAGATTATTGAAAGAAACCCTAGGTATTTCAGCAAAAATCAATAAAGATGGTATTTACTTTGATTACGATGAATTTGCTGTAGAAATTAATAAATCTTATGAAGATGCTAGTGGATATAAAGTCACCATATTAGATGAAGCTACAAATAAACTTGTTTATGAAGATACAGGTAATGTAGATAAAATAATAGAAATAATAGATAATCAGTTAGATTAATAAAAATGGTGGCTAAATGCTGCCATTTTTTATTTCCCATTCATAAATATATTATGAATTTATATGAAGCCAAACATATTTTAAATGCGAATGGATATATCCTTGAGTCTTCAATGAAAGGAGATTTCGCAAAGGGTGAAAAAGGTGGTGAACCTTATTTTAATTTATCTAATGATTATTCTTATTCAGACGCAAAAAGAATTTTCGTACAAGCCAAATATGGTGAGAAAAATTCTGATGAAAGTCTAATTGACATTTGGAATAATTATATAAGCGCAGCTGAGAAAAAACAATTTAATAAAACATACGAACAGTTTGAAAAATATAAAGCTGGTGAACCTATTAAACTTTATCGTGGTTTGGTGATTACTTCTGGTGAAGAATTAGATGTGAATAAACCAGGTGAATGTTGGTCTTTTAGTTCAAAAAAGGCTAAAACTTGGGCAGAAAACATCTGGGATATTATGGTTTATAATCATATAGTAAACAGTGAAGAGCTTCATAATTCAGATAAATATGTTTTGGTCGGTGAAACTACTTTAGATAATTGTCGCTTACCTTATTCAATTTGGTTAGCAGGACGATTTGAAAGACCCGAATGGGAAGTAAGAGTAAAAGACGAAACTAAAGTTAAAATTATTAGTAAGAAGATTATAGAATAATGGCTACAGATTTTGCTTCAGAATTTGCTAAAGTATTTGGTAATAGTTGTCCTCCACAAACGGATTGGAACCAGCCGCGTTTTTTTGATGCAACTAATAATGAATGTTACGGAGCAGAGGCCGCATTATTGTCAAGTCTAACAAGTGAAGCTTATCGGTTTCTATGGTTTTACTGTTTACTACTTTATTAAAGAACACGATACAAAGTTTGACCCATTACTCGGTGAAGACCAATTAGAAAATGTAAAGAGAAGATTTGCTTTACAAGTATATACTGATAATGTACCACAATTACAGAAACAGTATCAAATACAAGGAATGATTTATACTGAAACAGTTACATTACAGTGTACAGTAGCACATTTTGATGAAGCTTCAAGAATAAATTTCGTAACAGGTGAACCAGAATATGAAAGTGCTATACCAAAGATTGGTGATTTGATGTACTTTAAATATTCTGATTTATATTATGAAGTAATCAATGTAAAGAAATTTGCTGAAGGTACCGCATTTTTGAGTACACCAATTAATTATACTTTCATAGTAAGAGTTTGGCGTAACTCACACGAAAATGTAGATGAATTAAATGTTAATGACGATAATATGGAGCATTTAAGAAGCTACGTTGAGCTCGGCGAAACCTTCAATGTAGATGTGGATATGGGTAAACACAGTCCTGACCAGACAATAGTCACTCCTGAGCAGAAACCACATAGTAAGGTAGAAGCTAAAGGTGATGTTCTTTCTATTAATGATAACTTAGAAGAAAGAGCACAAAAGCAGGCTATATATAATGATAAAAACAAAGACGATACCAACCGATTTGACCCATTTGATGGCTGGTAACATATAACATAATAATGTGAGGTGATTATATGATTGAAAAAAGATGTAAAATATGTGGTGAATGGTTTAATAGCAGAAAAATTGCTATGCACTACTGGAACATTCACAAAGAAAAATACAACAAATATAAGGGTGCTGATGAAGAGACTCGTGAAGTCGTTGAAGCTATTACAGACCCCAAAAATATTAATCAAGACGAGTATGTTCTTGAAACAAGCAAAAAGGATTACACAGCATTTAATAAAGCGGAGATTGAAAATGAGAAGAAAGCCAATACAGAAACCGAAACCAACACCGAAACCAAACGAAGAGACTTCGGAGACGAAGAATCCGTAGTGATAAATGAAGTGTTTAGACCATATCATGCTGTTGTAAAGAATGATATTCTTGAAGAAGGTGAAGTTATAAACGAGTGGTGTTAATATGAATGTGAAGATTTTAACCCCTACAGGTTATAGGGGTTTTTTCAAGATACAGAAAAAGCAAGGCGACTGTATCAAAATAACCTTTGATAATTGTGAAGTTAAATGTACAAAAGACCATAGATTTGAACATAATGGTAAGCCTCTGTTCGCCTCGGAAGTTTATGTTGGTATGGTCCTTAATGGTCATAAAGTAATTTCCATTGAAGATATTGGTATTCAAACTGTTTATACACCTGTTGAAGTAGAAAATGGTCACAAATATCTTTCTAATGGCTTTGTTCATTATAACTGTTCATTCCTTGGTTCTACAGCTACTTTGATTGATGGTAAATATATGAACAAGTTATTGGGTGAAGACCCTATTGCTATTGAAGATAACTATCATTTGAACATTTATGAAGACCCTATTCCAGGTTGCTTATATGTAATGGGTGTAGATACCAGTACTGGCGTAGGTAACGATTCTTCTACTATACAAGTTATTAAAATTGCTAATAAAGATAGATATGAACAAGTAGCTGTTTATAAGAATGACAAAATAAAGCCTTATGAATTTGCAAGAGTTGTTGCTATGTTAAGCACTCGTTATAATGAAGCATATATGGTGCTTGAAAATAATGACTGTGGTTCACATACAGCTGAAGAATTGTGGTATAATATAGGTTGTGGTAATATTCTTAATACAGATGGTAAAGGTATTGGAACAAGAGCAACACCTTCAACAAAGTTAGATGCTTGTATGATGTTGAAGAAAGCTGTTGAAACAGATAAGTTGTATATTAGAGATACTGATACTATTGCACAGCTATCAAGATTTGAAGAAGTTACACCGAACGTATTTAAAGGTGCTAAAGGTTGTCACGATGATCTTGTGTCTTCATTATATTGGGCAGTATATTGCTTGAACCAACCCCAGATTGATTTGGAAAATGCTACTGTTGCTGTTTCCAATGTACAGAGTGATTATGCTCCACCACCTTGTATGTTTGATGAAAGTACTGATAATAGTGATTTCTGGAGAAGTTTTAACTAATGAGTTTTGCAAATTTTATTAAACCACAATTAAATCAGAAAACAGATGACCAGGAATGGTATTTAAGAGCAGTTACGAATGCTTTAAATAATTATATGGCTGAATTGGAAACTAAATTAAGTGTTCCAAGTCAGAATGTAACTGGTACAACGATTGTTCCTGGTACACCACCAATACCAACACCTATTGTTGGTCCTATTGCTTATTTTATACCAACCGGACAGAGATTTACTTTTATGGAAGTAAAAACAGCTATGTGGTGCGGAGTTGGTGAAACATCTTTTATTAATTTGTTTAATTTATTTGGTACAAAATTTGCTTTAAACTTTGTTAATTTACAAGCGTCACCTGTATTAGAAGTAGCTGGAATAGTAACAGTACCAACAGCTACATTTGCTCCAATGGCAATACAACTTATTGCTACAGCTAAAGGTATTGGTGCTGCTATGACTCCAGAAACATTTGCTGATTTAGAAAGTCAATTTTTGGCACAAGCAATAGCAACGATACCACCTATACCAGTTCCTTTGGTTGGTGCAGGTATTATTCCACCAGGTGCTTTTACAGGTATGGCTACGGTTTCATTTGCTACCGCAGCTATGGGGTAAATTATGGAATTATATAATAATTATTGGAAACTTATTAAAGAAGAAATTCCTAGCAAAGGTAAATTTTATAATCCTAATGCTGTGATTAAAATAAGACCTTTGAATGTTCAGGAAGTAAAATATCTATCTACTCTTAATCCACAGAACTCTACTGATGTTATCAATGAAATTGTAGAGAAGTGTACCATATTTAAGAATATGGAATTTGACGATTTACTTCTAGCAGATAGAGAATATTTAATCTTTTGGCTTCGTGCTAACAGTTTCCAAAAGAA
>JAZSQZ010000103.1:0-5707 GCA_045538175.1 Clostridia bacterium | reverse complement strand
AGCGAAAAACAAACTGCAACAAGAATTCCCTTTAAGATTTGAAAAATTACATTTTTGTTTTTTAAACTTGCTACATTCATACACTCTCTCCTTTAAAATAAAAAAACTCCATACAATATCGTATGAAGTTCATTTTATTTTTAAAACTAATTATTTATCATCTTTTTTTGTTGTTTTTCTTGTTCTTTTAGGTTTTTCTGTTTTTTCAGTTTCTGCTTCTTTTGGTTCTTCCTTAACTTCTTCTTTAGCTTTCTCTTCTTTTTCTACTTTCTCAGTTTTTTCTTTCTTTTCTTCTTTTGCAGGTTCTTCTTTTTTGTCTGTAGTTTTAAGAAGTTTTTCTTTTGCCTTTTTCATATCTTCTGGAGTTTGAAGTGGTTTGCCATCTTCATCTAAAACAACATCTTCTTTTGTGTCTAGACCCCAAATAGCATTTGCACCAATGTTAAAATAGCTTACATTTTTACCTTCACCAGATTCAATTAAGAAAACTTTACCAAAAGTTGTCTCGTTGATACCTTTAATAGTACCAAACATGCCTGAAGTTGTAACAATTTTGTCGCCAACTTTTAATTCATCAATTGCTTGTTGTGCTTGAGCATAGTCTTTTTTTCTTCTATATGAAGAATAGAAAAAATATCCAACAATCAAAACACCCATAACAATAAGTAAAATAATGCTAGCAGTAGTATTTTGTGGTTTATCTGCTGCAGCTTCACAAAGCATATTTAAAAATCTCATAATATCACCATTTCCTTTTATACCGTGATTATAACAAATTAAATAAATAAAAACAAATTAAATAATGCTGTTTAATAAAAAATTTTTAGGTAATAATGTCATAATCTTTGTTATTTTTATAAAACTCTTCTCTAAATTCCATAAATCTATCTTCTTTAATTGCTTTACGGATATCTTCCATAAGTTTTAATAAATATCTTAAGTTATGAACGCTAAGCAATCTTGCCCCGGTAATCTCATCTGCATTTATAAGGTGGCGAAGGTATGCTTTTGTATAATTTCTACAAGTTTCGCAATCACAATTATCATCAAGTGGAGTGAAATCGTCTTTATATTTTGCATTTTTAACGACAACTTTACCGTGACTTGTAAAAGCCGTGCCATTTCTAGCGATTCTTGTTGCCAAAACGCAGTCAAACATATCAACACCCCTAAGCACCCCTTCAATAAGGCAATCAGGACTTCCAACACCCATAAGATAATGTGGACTGTCTTTTGGAAGTAAAGGGTTTAAAACATCTAAAATCTCATACATTTTTTCTTTACTTTCGCCAACTGATAAACCACCTATAGCAATACCACATTTTACATATGGTAAGGCTTTTTCTAAACTCTTTTTTCTAAGTTCAGGATAAATATTGCCTTGTACTATAGGAAAAAGCATTTGTTCTGGATTTTTTTGTGCTTCATAACACCTTTTTAACCATCTTTCAGTGATTTCAAGTGCTTTTTCGCTTTCCTTTTCAGTTGCACCTGCTTCTGTACAAACATCAAGTTGCATAACAATGTCTGAACCTAAATCATTTTGAATTTCAATGCATTTTTCAGGAGACATAAAGTGTTTTGCTCCGTTCAAATGTGACTTAAATTCAACACCGTCTTCTGTGATTTTCCTAAAATCTGACAAAGAAAAAACTTGAAAACCACCAGAATCAGTAAGGATAGGCTTATTCCAATTCATAAACTTATGTAAACCACCAGCCCTTCTTATGATGTCATTTCCAGGTCTTAAATAAAGGTGGTATGTGTTTGATAAAATAATTTGAGCATTTATATTATGTAAATCTTCAGGAGTTAAAGACTTAACAGTGGCTTGTGTTCCAACAGGCATAAAAATCGGTGTTTCGATAACACCGTGTGGAGTTTTGAATTCGCCACATCTAACACCTGAGTTTTTATCAATATGTGTTACTTTAAAACTGAACTTTTCTTCTTCCATTTATAATCCTTCTAATCTATTCTTTGTAAAAAAAACAAGCATCGCCAAAACTAAAAAATCTATATCCTTCTTTTACGGCCGTGTTGTAAACTTCCATTGTTTGTTTATATCCTGCAAAAGCACTTACAAGCATAATAAGTGTGCTTTCTGGCAAGTGAAAGTTTGTAATCAAACAATCTACAATTTGAAACTTGTATTTTGGTGGATATATAAACAATTTTGTGTTATTTTTTTGTGCAACTACTTTACCATTTTTTGCAGAACTTTCCAAAGTTCTAACAGATGTTGTACCAACAGCAATTACACGTCTTCCTTCTTGTTTTGCAAGATTGATTTGATTTGCAACTTCATCTGTTACTTCAAAATATTCGCTATGCATATCGTGATCTAAAATATTATCAGCCTTAACCGGTCTAAAAGTTCCTAATCCTACATGAAGCAAAACTTCGAGTACAATTACACCTTTTTCCCTGATTTTTTCTAGCAATTCAGGGGTAAAATGAAGGCCTGCAGTTGGTGCCGCAGTCGAGCCGTTTGTTTTTGAATAAACAGTTTGATATCTCTCACTATTCTCGAGTTTTTCTCTAATATATGGCGGAAGTGGCATAGAGCCAGCCCTGTTTAAAACATCTTCAAAAGTACCATCAAATATAAATCTTACAACTCTGCCACCAAAATCAGTGTGGCCTATAATTTCGCAACTAAGTTCGTCATTAAACTTAACTTTTGCCCCTATTTGTAAGCGTTTTCCTGGTTTTACAAGAGCTTCCCAATCGGTCAAATTGATTCTTTTTATGATAAAAACTTCAATTTTTGCACCTGTGCCATCTTTAACACCTAAAAGGCGACAAGGAATAACTCTTGTGTTGTTTATAACAAGGACATCGCCTTTTTTAAGATAATCAATAATATTATAAAACTTTTTGTGTTCGATTTGCTCGGTCTCCTTATTAAAAACCAAAAGTCTTGACGAATCTCTTGGTTCAACAGGGTTTTGAGCAATCATTTCTTCTGGTAAATTATAAAAATAAGTCGATCTTTTTTCGTAGTCAATTTCCATATCAGGCATTTTCGCTATCACCTTTTTCTATCATTTCAATAAACTTAACTTTTTCTGCACTAAGTGGCAATTTAAGGTGCTCGTAGGCTGTTTTTAGTGCCACCCTTCCCCTTGGTGTTCTTGAAATAAAACCAAGTTGAATTAAATATGGTTCGTAAACATCTTCGATTGTGCTAGGTTCTTCACCGGTAGCTGTAGCTAAAGTTTCAAGTCCTACAGGGCCACCATTAAATTTTTTAATAATACACTCTAAAATTCTAATATCAACAAAGTCAAGACCTAGTGAATCTGTGCCCATAAGCTTAAATGCATCTTCACAAATTGCTTTTGTAATTCTGCCATCCCCCTTAACTTCAGCAAAGTCTCTAATTCTTTTTAAGTTTTTATTTGCAATTCTAGGTGTGCCACGACTTCTTCTGCTAATTTCTAAAACAGCATCTCTATCGATTTCAACATTTAAAATCTTTGCGCTTCTTGCAACAATATTCCCTAGCTCTTCATCATTATAAAGTTCAAGTCTTCCAATGATGCCAAATCTATCACGAAGTGGCGAAGAAATATTTCCAGCTTTTGTTGTTGCACCTATTAATGTAAAAGGTAGAATTTTTAATCTCATGTTTCTAGCAGTTGGACCTTTGCCTACAATAAAGTCAAGTGCATAGTCTTCCATAGCAGGATACAAGATTTCTTCAACAGAGTGATTGAGACGGTGTATCTCATCAATAAACAAGACATCATATGGTTGAAGATTTGTTAAAATTGCAGCAAGGTCAGCAGCATGCTCAATAGCAGGACCAGATGTAACTTTGATTTGTGTGCCCATTTCGTTTGCAATTATATGAGATAAGGTTGTCTTTCCAAGTCCAGGTGGGCCGTAGAGTAAAATATGGTCAAGTGCATCTTTACGATTTTTTGCAGCTTCAATATAAATTTTGAGATTTTCTTTAAATCTCTCTTGTCCAACATAGTCATCAAGCCTTGTAGGACGAAGAGATTTTTCAATCTCAACTTCGGTCATTTCCTTAGTGCTTTTGATAAAATCTTCCATTAACTAATTCCCCATTTGTCTTAAACATTTTGAAATAATCTCTTCAGCAGTTGAATTTTCAGTTGCAAACTGTCTTGCATATAGTAATGCGTCTTGTTTATTCATACCTAAACTTACAAGTGCAAGGCAAGCTTCATCAACAGCCTTACTATCAACGACCACATATTCGGTATTAGGTGCGTCAATAACTGATACTTTGTCTTTAAGTTCTACAACAATTCTTTCTGCAGTTTTTTTACCAATACCCTTAACACTCGAAATCGCTGTAATATCCTGACGATTAATGGCAACCGATAAGTCGGTCGGGCTTACATTTGATAAAATTGAAATTGCTCCTTTAGGTCCAACACCTGAAACAGAAATTAGGTTTAAAAACAAATTCTTTTCTTCTAAATCTGAAAAGCCAAACAATGCAATACCATCTTCTTTCACTTGCATATAGGTATAAACCTTAATTTCTTCGTTAAGTTTGCATTCTGCAGCAGTATTAAGCGAAACTAGTATTTCATAACCAATTCCGTTATTTTCTACTACAACTAAATTATCTTGTTTAAATGTTGCTTTACCAATTATATATGAAAACATATTTTCCCCTATATTTGATTGTTACTAATTTTGTTATTTGTTTGTAGATGCGTTAAGGCAACTGCCACAGCATCGGCAGCATCATCTGGTTTTGGAATTTTCTCTAACCCAAAGATGCTTTTAATCATAAATTGAACTTG
This sequence comes from Clostridia bacterium, assembly GCA_045538175.1. GTDB lineage: Bacteria > Bacillota > Clostridia > Christensenellales > UBA1242 > JAZSQZ01. The sequence goes on along the minus strand of JAZSQZ010000103.1, from coordinate 917 downwards.
TTTCTTTTCGGCTCTACCTTGCCCTGTTATTGCTTGCTTAATTTGAAGTGGAGTGTACTCATATAAATTCCCCAACTTTTGAATACAAGCAAGTACAATAACACCCCTTGCTTGCGCAACAGGGATAATCGTTTTTTGGTTTTTAAAATAAAACAATTCTTCTAAGGCAACAGCGTCTGGTTTATACTTATCAATAAGGGCTTGCATACCTTGATAAACCATAGCAAGTCTTGTTGAGATACTCTCTTCTTTGGGAGTGTTTATAACACCATAATCAATTATTGAAAAGTTGCCTCTTTCTTCTTTAACTACGCCCCAGCCAACAATAGCGATACCAGGGTCAATTCCTAAAACTATCAATTTTTCACCTATAAATTTATTTTAGACAAATTGATATCTTTTGTCAATTAAAACAAGTGTTGCCACACAATTACAATACTTTAAAATAAACCTTGTAAAAAATTCTGTAGTATGCTATAATAATCGTAGGGAGATAGAACTATGAAAGTAGAAATTTTTTATGATGTATATAAAGAAAAACTAAATAATTATTCAGTTGCAACAACTGAAGGTGTAGGTTTCCTACAAAGATACCTTGAAGGCAATGTTCCTTCAGAAGGTGCAGAAGAAATTCTTGCAACACATTATGCAGAAATTTTTGGTCAAGATGGAGACAAAGGTGCTCAAAAACACTTCTTAAGAGCAAAAGACACTTTAATCTCAGCAAATGTTGACAATCTCGAATGTGGACTAGCAACAAAAGAACCAACTGAAGCCGATATTGCAACAGAGGAAGAAGCTCATGCCGGTGCCGACCTTGTTTCAGATGCTCATTATGAACTTGGCAAAAACGGCGAATTCTCACTTGATACAATGGATAGAATTCGCAACTTTGGTGTTGAACAAGTAGAAGATTC
>JAZSQZ010000069.1:0-5669 GCA_045538175.1 Clostridia bacterium | reverse complement strand
AATTTGATTTTGAAAACTATGAAGAAGATACTAATGGTACAACCTTATTCCCAGATGGAACTGAAATGATTTGGTTTTTTGCTGGTGGAGATTGGGAAGACCCGATTAGTTTCATTTTCTATTTGGATTGCAGAGACCGTGATCGTGCGTTTATTCCAAAAGATGGAAATGTTTTCTGCCCAAAATGTAAACACGCTTATGGTTCTTGCAAATGTAGTCCAAAAAATCAAAGTCCCAATATTGACCCAGATTACAACAAAATGTACAGTGAAATTGTGACCAAAATTAGGACAATGTAAACTTAATTTTACATAAAATTTACCAAAAACCATTGACAATAGTCAGTGGTTTTTCTATATTAAACTTAGAAAACGAAACAACAACGAGGTTAAACTATGAACGAAATTTTCCCCAAAGGCTTCAATTCTTGGACTGCTTACTATCGTGCCAAGGAAAAGAAGGAAAAGAGAAACTACTGGCTCCAGGGTATTGCTGGTATGCTGGTGTTTTTTGGTGCGATTGTTCTTGATGGTTTAACCACCACTTTGATGTAAACAGGAGGTTACAATGGTGAATATTAAAGAAATTATCCCGTCTTGTGATGAACTTAAAACGAAGGTACCCACTGAAACGGACGCCGAAGTTAAGGAACGAAGACTGAAGGAACATTTGACCCATTACGCAGCTATCCTGCAACGTAATTTTGAATTGGGATTTTCTTATGCCGATTTGGAACTGGATTATGATTTCCACAAGTTGTATGGTGGTGAACAGCTGGTGAAGGATTTGAAGGAACTCGGATATTCTGCCGAAATTCTTAGTTATGATATTTCTACTGGCGAAAAGGTTCCTGTCAATATTACTGTTAAATTCAACCGATAAGGAAAATCACAATGGCTTCTATTAAGGCTTACGCAACCACTTTTGATGAACTTAAGAAAACTGTTCACATTGAAACTGAAGAAGAAAAGCGTGAACACCGAGTGGCTTCATATTTGGAGAACATTTCTGATAAAATTCATAGAGGTTATGAAAATGGTATGAGTCGTGTTTACATTGAACTTAACCATAACCTTTATGATTCTTATCAGTTGAAAAAGGATTTGAAGGAACTTGGATATAACATTGAACTTCATCGTGAAATTGACAGTTATCTAATGCAGAAGGTTCCTGTGCGAATGACTGTTGTTTTCAATAAGGAGAATTAAAATGAAGACCATCAATTATACTGATTATTCTCCGTTTTCAATGGTACAGTTGCAGGACGAACTTTCCCGCAATTCTGAAACATTTCTTCGTGAACGGGAAAAAGACCGCGAAGCTGAAATTTTTGCTTATTTGGATAACATAAACTTCCGTATTCAAAAGGCTTGGATGAATGAACAGAATGGTTTGGTTCTCAAGGTCAATGAAAGTTTGTATGATACACACAAGTTAAAATCTGAACTTGAAAGTCTTGGATTTGGTGTGAAAATCAATTATTTGCATGACCCTGTTGCTGGCGAAAAAGTTCCTGAAGAAATTGTCATTAATTTTGTGGAAGTTCACGGTGAATATTACAAGGATTGCTCTGGTTATCGCACTAAGGAACAGGTATTGGCTGACATCCGAAAGAATTGTGAAGCTATGGTGAAAAATCACCCTGAACGATACAAAGAAATTACTGATGAACTGGTTGAAACTATCTTCAACAGCTATCTTGGTCATTCTTTGACAAAAGTGGTTTTGTAAAAAACTGAAATAAACTCTGTTTGAAAAAATCATTTGAAAAAATCAAAACAATTTACTATATTGTTACTAAGGAGATAAATCTATGAGATTTTGGATAATAGTCTGGTCATTTGTGATTGCTTTCTTTGGATTGCAGACAGTTAGTATGTTCAAGGAAGGCAACGAATATACGATTGCTATGGGTGCTTTAACCATTCTGGCAATTTTTATGTGGCTGTACTCATTTGTTCATACAATCGTAATGGATTTTGCTCCGTTGATTATAAACTTTTGCAGAGTAACGCTTCCGAAGCTGGAACAGGAATTGAAAGAAAAGGGTAAAGACAATGAAGGAGACGAAAGTTAAGGATTGGCCTCCATATTTGGATTATCCAATTCAGGCAAAACCAGACCCGCGTGATACTGAGATTGAACAATTAAAAGCGAAGATTGTTGAACTTGAAGCTGAACTGGCAAAGGAAAAATCAAAAAATGTTTTACTTACTTCACCCAATAAAATCAATACAAAGGATATTTAATATGGGCGTTTATTCACAACTTGCTAAAATTGAAACTTTGATTGAAGCCAATACTGATATTAAAAGCTGGTCTTGGACTTGTGGTTGGATTTCCATTGAGCGACTTCCAAAACAAATGTTTGACGCTTTGATACAGTTTGGTTATACGAAAGATGCTCCATTCTTTGGTGTGAATTGTGCTATTGGTGAAAATAAGGATAGACACGATTTAATTTGTATTTCGTTCGGTAAAGAGAATAAAGATTGGACTGATTTGCTTTACAAAGATGTTGACCGTTATTGGCGAACTTATTGGGACCTTGAAAGAAGTGACCCAGAAAAGAACCGTAAGTATGTAGATGAATGTTACAAGAAACTTCAAAAGTTCTTTATGTTTATGAACATTTATTTGAAAAAGCGTGAAGAAATGGTGAAGGTTGTAAACATTGAATATGATGAAATTCAAAGCTCACTGGATAGTATATGATGGAAACTGCAAAGAAATTTTTTAAAGTTGGAATTTATGGTCAGATCCAAAAGATGATTGACTTTTTGGAAAAAAGGTATAACATTTCTAATGGCTGGCTTAACTTCTCTTACATTGTAGAAGAATTTCCTGACGATTTCAAGAAAACTTGTTATTATTTGGGATTGAAAAGCGACACTAAGGTGTTTGGTGTGAATTGCATGCTGGGTGGTAAGAAAAAAGCTCTAATGGTAATTTCACCTCCGAACTGTAACAAAAATTGGGATGTTTTGACTGAAATTAACTGGTGGATGTATCCTAATATAAGTTACTGGAGTATTGAGGAAACGAAAGACACACTCAAGAATCTTTCCAGCAAGCTATTGAAAACTGTTTCAACCATTTGCAGAATTTTTGTAACTTCATAGACTTGTATGGCAAACATTTGAAGAATGTTCCGAAGTTTGCGGAAATTGCATCTGACAATAATTTATCTACACAACAATAATATAGGAGAAAAACTATGCCTAATTTTGAAGATATCACTTCTGTACTTTCTGCTGAAGAAAAGGTAGCAGACGAATTGAAGGACTACCTGATGGAACACATCAAGGAAGTCGCATCCAAGACTGGCAAGTCCGAAAAGGAACTTCGCAAGTATATTGACCGCTTGATGGTGGTGTAATGTTTAGTAAGTATATACATACACTAAAATTTAAGGTTGGTACGGAAGTTTTTACGGCTGTAATGTAGAATGACTTTACACACGAAGAACTTTCCGCTACCAATGTGCGGTTGAAGGCAAAGATATTTGACCAAATTCATTTGGAAGTAATATCTTTGACTACGCAGGAAAGGATAGATGATAGTAATAGAAACCAAATTGAATATAGAGGAAACGGGCCAAGTATCATTCCAGGCGAACGTGTTGGCAGTTACCAACGAGAAGGGTGCGAACTTAGAAAGGATAATGTTTGAAAACAAAATCCTTCCTATTTCGTTAAAGAAGATTGAAAGTGCATTGAAGAACACTAAGTATTTTATTCCTGATATGTACAACGAATTTATCAGTAGAATACTTAATGTGATTGTTGCCGAAGCAAAAAATTATAACTTCCGATTGAAAAGAGTTGGTCAGTCGGAAGAACATTTATTAATGAACCAACTTGAGTTTGTTATGGAGAAAGGATGCAAACATTAGTAGTTAATTTGTATGGTCGGACCTGGTAGTGGAAAAAGCACTGGTGCAGCATATATTTTTGCCAAACTTAAAATGGCAGGAATAAATTGTGAATATGTTACTGAGTATGCTAAAGACAAAACTTGGGAAGGTGCGAAAGAAGAATTGAACTGTCAAATTTATATTACTGGTAAACAAGTTTGGAGAATGACTCGTGTTTATGGTAAGGTAGATGTGATTGTTACAGATTCACCTATTGCACTTGGTTCACAATATACTGACGATGAAATGCTTAAAAAGATTTGTATTCACGAAGATAAGAAGTTTACAAATAAAATAAATGCTTTTATTAAGAGAGTAAAACCTTATAATCCAAGTGGTAGAAATCAAACTGAAGAAGAAGCTAAAATCATTGACCAGACTATAAAAACAATGTTGACTGATAATGATATGACTTATGAAACTTACAATGGTGACATTGAAGGCTATAATGAACTTATTGACAAAATATTAGAAAGGATAAAAAATGAAAAAGTTGCTTAAGTTATTGGGCGTAGGATTAGTTGTGGCAGTTGTAGTTCACGAAAATAAAGCTTTGTTTGAACTACAAAAGGACCTTCTCAAACATAATCACTGGCTTGAAAAGATTAGAAAGAATGCTGGACGAAGTAAATAAATTTATTGCCCGCATTAAAAACTATAAAATGCTCAGGACAACTGAGCATAAAAGTCAGTATGAACTTGAGAAGGAATGGCATAAGCGCCGAATAAATGAATGTTATGGTTATCTGAAATATCTATCCTTGCGAAAGGATAGATTATCACTTTCTGCTGAATATCGTGCCGTTAGTGATTTAACGAATGAAGTATTACAAACTTATGTAAAATGGAGAGATAATGTTTCAAAAACTGATAAATTGGATATATCCACAAGCGGAACTGGTTCAAATTGAATTAAAACCCCTAAAGATTAAAAGTCCTGCTCCAGAGCCGGCAGTTCTTGACCGAAACTATCACCACTATACTATTACAGAACACACTCAGCAACGTATGAAAGAACGCAAGATTTCATATTCTGAGATTAATATGGCACTAAAATATGGCGAAGAAACTCCCGAAGGCGTAATTTTGCATATTACTGAAATTCCTGAGTCAGAATTTGCCCAAATGAGTAATGCAGATATTAAAGCAATTACATATTTGCTTCCATTGACTGTAATCTTAAACAAAAAAGATAAAGTTGTAAAAACGGTTTACCAAACAAGTAAAACATTTTTGAAGGAAAAAGTTGTTGCTGATGTTGTTAAAAAAGGTATGAATAATCGTTATTCTCGTAAGATTGAAGGTAAGTGCCGCGATGAAGTAAAACAAAAGAAGAAACTTGCGAAAAAACTTAGACCTTACAAGGAGATAGAAGATGAATATTGACGATATTGCTGTGGATTTGAATAGTCATATTGAAGAAATTAAACAGTACAAATTAAATGTGCCGAGTACTTTTAGGCAGGAAGGGTATTCCTGGGGTGGTTATAATGAAATTTGTTTGTGCAGTGAATACACAAACTTGAACCACATTACTTTGACACTGAAACAGAGAAAAGAAAAAGAAGAATTTACTATTATTTGTAATGTTACGGCTACAACTGGTTATTATGATGAGTTCAAAAGACTTAGTTCAACTAAAACTTATACAGAATATTCTTATGAAAATATTCTGCGCTGGTTCCGATATATAAAGGAAATTAAGCGTATTATGTGCCAGACTGAAGACTATGTTCAAAAATTGATTGGTTCT
>JAZSQZ010000058.1:0-14127 GCA_045538175.1 Clostridia bacterium | reverse complement strand
GAATCTTCTGGTAAAACAACAGTTTCACTTCACATTATTGCACAAGCACAAAAAATGGGTGGCACTGCTGCTTTTATTGATGCTGAACACGCACTTGACCCAATTTATGCAGGGCACTTAGGTATTGACCTTGATGAATTGTATGTTTCACAACCAGATACGGGTGAACAAGCACTTGATATTTGTGAGACATTGGTAAGAAGCGGTGCATTTGATGTTATTGTTATCGACTCTGTTGCTGCACTTACACCTAAAGCAGAAATTGACGGTGAAATGGGAGATAGTTTTATTGGTCTTCAAGCAAGACTTATGAGTCAAGCATTAAGAAAACTTACAGCTATTACAAATAAGAGCAAGACTTGTGTTGTTTTCATTAACCAATTGAGAGAAAAAGTTGGCGTAATGTTTGGTTCACCAGAAACAACAACCGGTGGTAAGGCTTTGAAATTCTATTCAAGCATTAGACTTGATGTCAGAAAAATTGACACAATTAAAGATGGTTCTGATTTTGTTGGAAATAGAACAAGAGTTAAAGTTGTTAAAAACAAACTTGCACCTCCATTTAAACAAGCAGAATTTGATATCATTTATGGTAAGGGTGTATCTAATGAAGGTTGTATCTTAGACCTTGCAACTGAACTTGATATTATTGAAAAGAGTGGTTCATGGTTCTCATACAATGGCGAAAAAATTGGTCAAGGTAGAGAAAATGTTAAGACATACATACTTAACAATCCTGAATTTGCTGAAGAAGTTACAAATAAGATTTATGAAAAAATGAAAGAAAATTCAAACAAATAAAAACAAAACAACTCGAAAGAGTTGTTTTTTATTTTAAAATATAAGTTTTAAATATATTGCTTTTGTTGTATTCATCTTCGTTCAACAAAGAAAACTCTTTATCAGAAAATTTTTCAATAACAAAATATTCACATATAGTATTTGTTGGGGTAGCGTCATCAACATAAGTTATGTTTTTCGATTTATTTGAATAACTTGCAAGTATATAAAGAGTGTTGTTTTGCTTTCTTATTATGTCATAAAAATAATAACTTTTAGGGGTGAAAGTTATACTTGTTTTTGTGTTATCGATGCAAGCACCTACTATGCAAAAGTTATCGTTTATTGATTTTTTAAACAAGTCGGTTTCTTCTTTGGGTTGGTTGTAAATACTAAAAATCTCTATTCTTTTAAACCTATCAGGTGTGTTTTTATTGCTAAGTTTTAGTACGTTGTTGTTTAGGTCTATTGTAGAAATGTTCTTTTCGACTACCGAGTCGGGTTTTGTGAAAATTTTATGCCTAGGTTTTGAAATTTTATAAATTTCTTTTGCAATATTTGTTGGATAATTTGCACCTGTTTCGTTTTCTTCAAAATTATTTTCTTTGTTTTGACTTGTGTTTCCAAGCCAAATACAGACTGTTTGGTCGGAATTGTAAGACAAATTCCAGATATCAGTGTTTTTCTGATGTTTATCGCCGACCGTTCCGGTTTTTGCAGCTGTTTCGAACGGTAGGTCGGAAAGCTTTTTGCTGGTTCCATTTGATACTGTTTCGGTTAACATTTTAGTCAATAGGTAGGAGGTGTCTTCTCTTAAAACCTTTTTTGAATATTCAGTGTTTTCATATACAGTTCTTCCATATTTGTTTACTATTTTTCTTATAAAAGTTGCCTTTTTAAATTTACCAAAATTTGCAATTGTTTGGTAAGAATTTGCAAGTTGTAAGGGGGTTATTCCATTTGTTAGCCCACCAAGAGCTAAAGAATATCCTGTATCTTCTCTGCTTAGTTCTATGCCAAAATTTTTACAATATTCTTTCGCTTTATCAATTCCAACATAACTCAAGATTTTAACGGCTGGAACATTTAAGGATTTTGCGAGTGCAGTTTTTGCCGATATCCAACCGTAGTATTTGTCTTTATAATTTGTAGGGGTATAATCGTCAATTGTAAACTTTTCATCTAATATTGGTGTTGCAGGTGTTATTACATTTGTATCTAGTGCGGGCGCATAAACTAAAATTGGTTTTATAGCAGAACCCGGTTGTCTTTTTATTTCTCTTAAATTAAACTTTGATTTCCCATAATATCCTGTTATTCCACCTGTTTTGTTTTCTATAATTATTCCTAAACTATCGTTTATGTTTGTTTTAGGGTTAAGGGTTTTATCATTGATTGCTGAGTATAAGTTTTCTTGTGTTTTTTCATCGAGATATGTATATACTTTATAATTGTCTAAAATTAAATCTTTTTCGGTTATATTTAAAATTTCACAAGCTTCTTCAATCGCTGCTGTATAATATGTGTTTGTATTTGTGGCGTTAGGATTTATTTTTAAGTTTAAATCTTCATTTATAGCAATGTTAAAATCTTCACCTGATATTTTTTTATTTTTATAAAGCTGGGTAAGTACAAGATTTCTTCTATTTATTGCATTGACAGGGTTTATTATTGGGGAATATTTTTTTGGCGATTTTATAAGACCTGCAAGGGTAGCACTTTCTGAAATAGTTAAGTCTTTTGCTGATTTTGAGTAATATTTTTGTGATGCTTCTTCTAATCCAAAGGTGCTACTGCCAAAATATATTACGTTTAGATATGCTTGTAAAATTTCATCTTTTGTAAAGTTTTTTTCTAACTTTTGTGTTAAAAGTAATTCATTTAGTTTTCTTTTTAATGTTTTTTCATTTGTAAGGTGAGTATTTTTAATAAGTTGTTGGCTTATGGTAGACGCCCCTTCCTTAAAACTATGGCTTTTTATATTGTTTAGGGTTGCTTTTAATATCCTTTTATAATTTATTCCTTTATGATTATAGAAGTCTTTATCTTCAATTGTAATAAAAGAGTCAATTGTATACTGATTTAATTCGTTTAATTTTACTAAGTTTCTGGTGTTTGTTGGACTTTGTATCAAATTATCATTTTTATCGAATGTTTCAATCTCTGCACTTGCAAACTTAAGTTTATCTGCATCAAATTTAACTTTAGAAAGATTAGAAAAACATCCAAAATAAAACAAAGAAAACAAAAAAACAGTTACAATAAGTAGGGTGACAATAATAATTGCTATTTTTATCAATGTTTTTTTGAAAGTAAGTGATTTTTGTTTCATATATATATTATTTATATATAAATAAATATTATTATAGATTTCGTCAAAATTCTTGAAAAAATTGACCAAATATTCTATACTATATACATTATGGAAAATGGAAAATATTTTATAAATACATATGGTTGCCAAATGAATATTCACGAATCTGAAAAGATGGCAGGGATTTTAAGAGAATTTGGTTATATTGAATGCGAAAAGCAAGAAGAAGCAGATGTTATTATATTTAACACTTGCTCAATACGAGAAACTGCTGAACTAAAAATTTATGGTAATATTGGTGCTGTAAAGCCACTCAAAAAGAAAAACCCTAACATTTTAGTAATTGTTGCTGGCTGTATGAGTCAACAACCAAGTGCTGTTGAGAAGTTAAAGAAAACCTATCCTTTTGTTGATATTATTTTGGGTACGCATAATACCGACCTTTTGGGTCAATATCTTAAAAAACATCAACAAACACGAAAAAGAGTGTTTGAAGTATGGGAAAAAGAAGGTCAAATTTTTGAAAACACACCTATTTACAGAACAAGTAGATACAATGCTTGGGTAAACATTATGTATGGTTGTAATAATTTCTGTACTTATTGCATCGTACCTTATGTCAGGGGTAGAGAAAGAAGCAGAAAACCAGAAGATATTATTGCAGAAGTAAAAGATTTGGTTCAAAACAAGGGATATAAAATTATTACTTTGCTAGGGCAAAATGTAAATTCTTATGGAAATGATTTTGAAGATGGAAAAACAAATTTTGTTTCTTTATTAAAAGAACTTGCAAAAATTGAAGGGAAGTTTAAAATTAAATTCCTAACTTCACACCCTAAAGATTTTTCAAAGGAATTAGTTGACCTTATTGCAAAAGAAGAAAAGATTAGTAAGGCTATTCATTTGCCTGTACAGTCTGGTAGTAATGATATTCTTAAGGCAATGAATAGAAGATATACTGTAGAACATTATAAAGAAATGATAACTTATGCCAGAGAAAAAATAAAAGATTGTTCTTTTACAACAGATATTATTGTTGGTTTCCCAAATGAAACAGAAGAAGATTTTGAAAAAACCTGTGATTTGTTGAGATTTTGCAAATATTCTTCAATTTTTGGATTTATGTATTCAAAAAGAAAGGGAACAATTGCCGAAAAAATGGAAGGGCAAATTCCTATTGAGATAAAAAGAAAAAGAGTAAACAAACTTTTTGAAGTTGAAAAAGAAATCTCTAGTGAACTTGTAAAAGAACTTGTTGGCAAAAAATTAGAAATTATAATTGACGAAAAGAAGGGAAATTTGTTTATTGGTAAAACCGACAATGGCAAGACAATAGAAATTAAAAATGACAATTTAAAGATTGGAGAATTTTACACTGCTATTGTCACAAAACTTAAAGCAAATTCCTTAGTAGGAGAAATTTTGGAGGAAGTATAATGGGTCTTTCACCTATGATGCAACAATACTTGGCTACAAAAGAGCAATATAAAGATTGCTTACTTTTTTATCGCCTTGGCGACTTCTATGAGATGTTTTTTGAAGATGCAAAACTTGCAAGTAAAGTTTTAGACTTGACATTAACAGGAAGAAACTGTGGTTTAGAAGAAAAAGCACCTATGTGTGGTGTTCCATATATGGCTGTAGAAACTTATGTAGCTAAACTTATTTCACACGGATACAAGGTTGCAATTTGTGAACAAATGAGTGAACCTGTTGCAGGTAAAATCGTTACAAGAGATGTAACAAGGGTTATTACACCAGGAACTGTTATTGAAAACAATATTTTAGATGAAAGAAGAAATAACTACATTGCAAGTATTTTCTTTGAAAAAAACAATATTGGCCTAGCGTACGCTGATATTTCTACGGGTGAATTTAAAATTTGCGAATTTAACGAAAACTCTCTTAGTAAACTTAATGATACATTAATAAGAGTTAGACCTGCAGAAATTATTTGTAATAGTGAAATGTTAAATAATATTGATTCAATCACGGCAACAAAAGCAAATATTTTGCCTAGATTTCAATCATATTTAGATTTCAGTTATGAACAAACAAATGCAATTGATACAATTAAAAAACAACTTAAAATTTCAAATATAGTTGGTCACGATTTTTCAAAACTACCTTTTGGTATGTCTGCAGCAGGTGCTCTTATAACATATTTACTCGAAACACAAAAGAGAGCATTAAATAACATAAACAAGATTGTTGTCGAGAGATTTGATAACTTTATGTATTTAGATGTTTATGCTTGTAAAAACCTTGAACTTACAGAATCATTAAGAGAACAAAAAAGAAAAGGCTCTGTTCTTGCACTTCTTGATAGAACAAAAACAAGTATGGGCGCAAGACAACTTGCAAAATGGCTTACACAACCTTTGCAAAACGAAGAAGAAATCAATATGAGATTAAATTGTGTTGAATCTTTAGTTGGTAATAGGATTCTTTTAAATGATATTCAACACACTTTATCAGCAATCAACGATATTGAAAGATTATCTGCAAAAATTTCTTATAATACAATTATGCCTAAAGATTGTATTTCACTAAAGAATTCTTTACACTACATACCTGAGTTGTGGGAATTAACAAGAGATGTGCCGGTTATTGGTGAATTATTTAAAAATTATCAAGATGTAAAGGTTCTAGAAAAACTTATTGATAATGTTATCGATGATGAGCCAGCAGCACTTCTTTCAAATGGTGGTTTTATTAAAAAAGGTTTTTCAAACGATCTTGACGAACTTAAAAATGCTTCAAGGGACGGACAAAAATGGTTAAGTGCACTTGAGGCTGAAGAAAGAGAAAAGACAGGTATAAAAAATCTTAAAATTGGATATACAAGAGTTTTTGGCTATTACATAGAAATAAGCAAGTCGCAAGAAAATCTTATACCTTATAGATATCAAAGAAAACAAACCATATCTAACCATGAGAGATATGTAACCGAAGAACTTAAACAAATTGAAGAAAAGATATTAAATTCAGAAGAATTAGCACAAAAAATGGAATTAAATATTTACAACAGCTTTAAAACAGAATTATTAAAGTTTGTTGAACTTATTCAAGATTTGTCTTCAAAAATTGCATTTATTGATTGTATTGCATCATTTGCAAATATTGCAGTTGAGAAAAACTATGTCAAACCCAAAATCAACAAATCAGTAAAGCATATCAAGATTGTTGAAGGAAGGCACCCTGTCGTTGAATCTATTTTAAAAGACGAACAATTCGTGCCAAACGATGCCTTGCTTGATAGCAAAGAAAATAGAACCCTTATTATTACCGGACCTAATATGGCAGGCAAGAGCACTTATATGAGACAAATTGCCTTGATTACTTTATTTGCGCATATTGGTTGTTTTGTTCCAGCAAAGAGCGCAGAAATATGCCTTGTTGATAGGATTTTTACTAGAATTGGTGCAAGTGACGACCTTTCATATGGACAAAGTACATTTATGGTAGAAATGGTTGAAGTTGCAAATATTATAAATAACGCAACAAGTAAAAGTTTACTTCTTTTAGATGAAGTAGGAAGGGGGACATCAACCTATGACGGTATGAGTATTGCTTGGGCTGTTATAGAATATATTTCAACTGCAATTAAAGCAAAAACTTTATTTTCAACTCACTATCACGAAATAACAGGACTTGAAGGTCAACTCGAAGGTGTAAAAAACTATAGAGTATCTGTTAAAGAATACAATAATACTGTTTTATTCTTAAGAAAAATTGTTCGTGGTGGTGCTAACAGAAGTTTTGGTATAGAAGTTGCAAGTTTGTCGGGTATTTATGGCGAAATCATAAATAGGGCAAGAGAAATTTTGCATATTTTGGAAGAGAGAGATATAAACAACGGAAAGTTGACTTCTGTTTCAAATCCTGAAACACATTCAACATATAATCCTGTTTTAGAACAAACCTACAATCAACTTCTAGATATTGATATGAATAGGGTTAGTCCTATGGAAGCATTTGAAATTTTAAACTCACTCGTAGAAAGAGTACAAAAAGACAAAAAATAAAAAGGAAAGACAATGCCTAAAATTAACGTTTTAGATAGTAGCATATTTAATAGAATTTCGGCTGGAGAAGTTGTAGAAAGACCTGCTTCTGTTGTAAAAGAATTAGTTGAAAACTGCATTGATGCAGGTGCAACTTCTATTACAATAGAAATTGTTGAAGCTGGTGTAAAAGAAATTAAAATAACCGATAATGGTTGTGGTATAGAATTTGACGATTTACAATCGGCTTTTCTTCCACACGCAACAAGTAAGATAAAAGCAGTTGATGATTTAGAGGGTATTTCAACTCTAGGGTTTAGGGGTGAAGCACTTGCAAGTATTGGCTCAGTTGCAATGGTTACACTACAATCAAAAACAAAAGACTTAGAATATGGTGGCAAAATCGAAGTCGAAGGTGGCAAGATTGGAAAACCCGAACAATGTGCTTGCGTTGAAGGAACTATGATTTCAGTAAAAAACTTATTCTTTAATGTTCCGGCTCGTGCAAAATTTTTGAAAAGCAATAAAGTTGAAGAAAGTAGCATCACAACTTATGTTACAAGACTTATACTTGCAAACCCTAATATCTCTTTTAAATATATTGTTGAAGGCAATATTGTTTACCAAACAAATGGAAAAGATTTGCAAGAAGCAATTTATACTGTATATGGAAAAGAAACTATAAACAATATTATTCCATTAAGTTGTAAAGCAGGCAATATTTCTATTGAAGGATATATATGTAAACCATCTTTCTGTAAACCAAATAGAACTTATCAAACACTAATGGTAAATGGGAGATATGTTGTAAATCAACTTATTTCTACAGCCGTTTATAATGCCTATGAAAATTATGTTATGAAAGGAAAATTTCCTTTCTTTGTTTTAAACATAACAATCCCATTTGAAGATGTTGATGTTAACGTTCACCCTAACAAATTAGAGATAAAATTTAAGCCAAATATAAATATGTTTGGTATTGTAAATAATGCCGTTGCAAATGAACTTTTACAACTAAACAACGTTTTTGAGACTGAAATTGGCGATTTAACAGAAGAAACGCCAAAAACCGAACAAGTCTTTGATTTTGCAAAAGTTGTTGGTGGACACAGTTTTTCTGTCTCAAATTTTGAGGAAGAAGAACAAAAAAACAACCCTGAAAACAATATAAAAACAGCAACAATTTTTTCAACTGAAGGGACTTCATTTAACTCATTTGATTCTCTAAAAACATTACATAGTGATAGCGATGACATTTATTATAATTTGTTTAAGAGAGTTAGCGAACAAGAAGCCAAACAGGAAGATCTTTTGAATGTACCTATAAATGAAGACAACAAAACAAATATAAGTTTTGCTTCAAGAGTTGTTGGCACTTTATTTAACACATATATAATGCTTGAAAAAGATGATGAATTATATTTAATCGATCAACATGCAGGACACGAAAGAGTGTTGTATGATAACTTTAAAAAACAATTTGAAGAAAAATCTGTTGTAAGACAAGAGTTGCTTGTGCCTTATACTTTTACAGTAAATCACGAAGAGGCAAGTTTGTTGCTTAACGAAATTGAAAATATTAATTCTCTTGGTTTTAACATTGAGCAATTTGGAAATAATTCTTTTAAAATAACAAATGTTCCTTTAATTTTGCAAGATATAAATTTGAAAGAATTTATTGATGATAGTTTAAAAAATTTAAACAAGATTTCAAAAACAAACGAAGTTGTAAAAGATTTTATTGCAACTAAGGCTTGTAAGGCCGCTGTAAAAGGTGGTCAACAATTGTCAAACACTGAGATTGATTACCTTTTAAATAAAATTTATCAAGAAAAAACAACTTTATTATGTCCACATGGTAGACCGGTTTGTGTTAAGATGACTAAGGACCAAATTGAAAAGATGTTTAAAAGGAAGGTCTAATGAAGTCTAAAATACTAATTATTTGTGGACCAACTGCATCAGGCAAAACAAAACTTGGTATAAAATGTGCCAATTTGTTTAATGGCGAGATTATTTCGGCCGACTCAATGCAGATATATAAAAAATTAGATATAGGAACTGCTAAGCCAACAGCAGATGAATTGTCACAAGCAAAACATCACTTGGTTGACATTATTGAGCCAAATGCAGAATTTAGTGTTGGGGAATACTCAAAACTTGCAAAGGGAAAAATAAACGAAATAATTTCTCAAAATAAGTTGCCAATAATTGTAGGTGGAACAGGATTGTATATTAAATCTATTATTTATCCTTTTACGTTTGCAGGCACCCCAAAAAACGTTGAAATTAGAGAAAAATACAACAAAATCTTAGAAGAAAATGGTCAAGAATTCCTTTATAACATATTAAAGGAAAAGGACCCTAAAGCAACTGAGAAAATTCATTTAAATGATACAAAAAGAATTATAAGGGCCCTTGAAATTACTGAAATAAGCGCAAACACAAAAACAGAATTAAACTGCGAAGAAAATGAAGCAGAGTATGACCCTATAATTATTGCTCTTGATATGCCAAGAGAACAATTGTATGAAAGAGTCAACTTAAGAGTAGATAATATGATTGCTGAAGGTGTTATTCAAGAAATGACAACTTTGCTTAAAAACAACGAGATTTCAAATACTTCTCAAAGTATGCAAGCAATAGGGTATAAGGAGTTTTTCCCATACATAAACAATGAAACAACTTTAGGTAAAGCAGTTGAACTCGTTAAGAAAAACACAAGAAACTATGCAAAAAGACAGTTAACTTTTTTTAGGGCATTTAAAGATGCAAAATGGTTTAATCCATTAGAAGATGAAGAAAAAATTTATGATTACATAAAAGAGAGATTAAATTATGAAAATTAACGATATGATTATCGAAGCAGAAGAAACATTATCCGAAAGATTTAAGATTATTGAAAATATTGCATTATCAAATCAACAAAAAGTTTTAGAAGCTTTTAAGAAAAACAGAATTGCATTAAGACATTTCTGTGGAACAACAGGCTATGGTTATGGAGATGAGGGCAGAGACACATTAAACAAATTATATGCAGACGTATTTGGTTGTGACGATGCAATCGTTTCTGAAAATCTTATCACTTGTGGTTCTCACTCAATCAAAACTGCTTTGTATGGTTTGCTTAGGCCAAACGATATTATGTTGAGCATCTCTGGAAAACCATACGATACAATGGACGAAACCATTTTTGGTATTGAAGGTAAAGACAATGGCAGTTTAAAAGACTTTGGTGTTAAATACGAACAAATTGAGTTAATAAACGACAACTGCTTTGACTTTGATAAAATAGAGAAGAAACTTTCAGAAATTTCACCAAAAATTATATATATTCAAAGATCAAGAGGTTATTCTCTTAGAAATGGCATAAATATCAATAAAATTGAAGAAGTTTGTGCTTTTATTAGGAGATTCAACAAAACAGCAAAAATTGTAGTAGACAACTGTTATTGCGAGTTTGTAGAAGAAAAAGAACCAACTCAAGTCGGTGCAAATGTTGCAATTGGTTCTTTAATCAAAAACCCAGGTGCTGGTTTGGTTTCTTGTGGGGGATATATTGTAGGTGATAGCGATTCTATCGATAGCATTTCAACAATGCTTACATCTTCATCATTAAAAAGAGAAGTCGGTTGTAACGAAAGGGGTTATCGTCTTTTATATCAAGGTTTGTTTATGGCACCACATACAGTTTCTCAAGCACTTAAAGGATCATATTTATTTGCATATGTAATGGGTAAGTTGGGATATAAAGTTCTTCCTGATTACAACACAGAAATAAGTGATATTGTAAGAACAATTTTCTTCGAAGAAAAACAAGATCTTATTGATTTGTGTCGTATAATTCAACACAATTCTCCTGTTGATAGTTATGTTACACCTGAACCTTATGAAATGGCAGGATATGAAAGTGAAGTTATTATGTCAGCAGGTTGTTTTGTTGAAGGAAGTTCAATTGAATTATCTTGCGATAGTCCACTTGTAAAACCTTATGTCTTATATATCCAAGGTGGTCTTACATACGAACACGTAAAACTTGTTGTAAATGCGTTCTTAAATGAAAAGTAAAATAAAAAACAAAGTCTTTTAACCCATGGCTTTAAATCTACTAATAAAAAAAACAACGCTTTTTAAGTGTTGTTTTTTATTATTATGTTAATTTATTTTTAAAATTATGTCATTCGAAATTTCAGCATCTATTTGCTTGATATTTATAAAATGTAAAGAATTAATTTTAATAGACCCCTTTTTCTTAAATTTCTTTTATTTGAAATTTCTAATTAAACCTACAACTTTTCCTAGCACATCAACATCTACAGCATATATTGGTTTCATTGTGTCGTTTTCAGGCTGAAGACGAATTCGGTTTTGTTCCTTAAAGAATCTTTTAACCGTTACACAACCATTAAGCATTGCAACAACAATATCTCTATTATCTGCAGAATTTTGTTTTTTAACAACAATTTTGTCGCCATCAAAGATGCCAGCATTTATCATACTGTCACCTTTAATTCTTAACATAAAAAGTTCGCTACCATTAAACATATCGGTTGGCAATTCATAAACATCTTCAAAATTCTCAACTGCGAGTATTGGTTTTCCTGCAGCAGCTTCACCGATTAAAGGAATTTTGATTGTATCTGTTTTTGATTTAGCCATTGTTTTATCTAAAACCAACTCTATAGCCCTATTCTTGTTTGAATCTCTTTTAATTTGACCAAGTTCTTCAAGCTTATCTAAGTAATAAGCGATTGTTGACGTGGACTTTACGTCAAGATATTCCATAAGTTCTCTAACAGTGGGTGGGTATCCGTTTTTTTCAATATGTAATCTTATAACATCTATCGTTTTTTGAAGAGTATTAGTAATTTTATTATTATTTTTCATTTGTAAATCCTTAAATTATATGTAAATAATAACATATAAAAAAAGTATTGTCAAACATTTGTTCTATAACAATACTTTTTCTTTTTTATTCATCTCTTAGTTTTACTTTATTTGCAACACTTCGTCTTGCATCTTCAGATATTGCTGCATAGTGTTTTTTAGTAGTATTTACATCTTTATGTCCCAAAACATCTGCAACTACATATATATCGTTTGTCTCTCTATAAAGATTTGTACCATATGTGCTTCTTAATTTGTGTGGGGTAATTTTTTTAAGTGGAGTTACAACAGAGCTATATTTTTTAACTAATTTTTCTACAGCTCTAACGGAAATTCTTTTGTTTTGGATTGATAAGAATAATGCTTTTTCTTCTATGTCTACATTAGGTTTATTTAATCTTTCTTCTAAATATTCTCTTAAGTGATTTGCAACCTCATCAGAAAAATATAAAACAACTTGGTTTCCACCTTTTCGGGTTACTTTAAACCCGTTAACAGAGAAATCGATATCATCGATATTTATTCCTACGCATTCGCTTATACGTATTCCTGTGCCTAGAAACAGGCTTAACATAGCTACATCTCTAAGTCTTGTATGCTTATTAAATTGTTGCTGATTTTTGGTAAGCAAATTTGGGTTTTCTGCCTGGTCTATAAGCTTTACAACTTCATCAACTTCAAGTCTAATAATTTCTTTATCGTGAAGTTTTGGTAGATCTACTTTTTCGGAAACATTTTCTTTTATTTTTTCTTTTTTATAATAATACTTTAAGAAACTTCTAATCGAACATAGTTTTCTTGACTTTGCTTTTTCGTTGTTTTTGTAAACTTTTCCATCTTTGCCGGTGTAATAATTTAAGTAGTCTAAATATATTTCAAGGTGAGTTGCTGTAATTTTGTTTAAGTCTTCAATGGTTAGTTCTTTTATTTTTCTATCTTCAAAATCAACAACTTCACTTACCAAAAAATTAAAAAAAATTCTTAAATCATAAGCATAATTCAATCTAGTAAGTGGGGTAGTGTTATTCTCGATTCCTCTAAAAAATTCCAAGCAAAAAGAAGGAAGTTCTCTTTGAATTTCCCTAAGTTTTAAAATATTGTTTGTATTTCTAACTTGAAAATAGTCGTTTTCTTCCATTTTTACTCCATAATAATTTTAGCATTTTAACATAAAGTTGTAAAACAAAGTTGACTTATTTATCCTGTACATTTATAATTAGTATGTGCTTTTAATTTAAAGGCATAAAATTAAAAAAATAGATAAAAGGAGATATTAAAAATGATTTCAATTGACTTGATCAAAAAAGATGCCAAGTATGTCAAAGAAAGTCTTTTAAAGAAAGGCTGTGAAGTTGATTTTGACGAATTACTTACTTGGGATGCTGACCGTAGAAAACTTATTGGTCAATGCGAAGAATTGAAGGCTGAGAAAAACAAAATCAATGCTTTAATTCCAACCTACAAAAAAGAAGGTAAAGATGTCTCCGAAATCTTTTCACAAATGAAAGAAATGGGTGCAAAAATTGCAAAAGCTGACGAAGAAATTGCAGACCTTGCAAAGAAAATTTATGATTTTCTTATTGTTCTTCCAAATATGCCAGATGATGACTTATTGGCAGGGGGAAAAGAAAATAACAAAATTATAAAAACTTTTGGCGAAAAACCTAAGTTCGATTTTGAACCAAAAAACCATATTGATCTTTGTACTGATTTGGGGCTTATTGATTATGAAAGGGGAGTTAAGGTTGCTGGAAACGGTTCTTGGTTGTATCGTGGTCAAGGTTCTAGATTAGAATGGGCACTTCTTAATTTCTTTATTGACGAACACGTTGCAGATAATTATGACTTTATTTTACCACCTCATATGTTAAATTATGAATGTGGTCTTGGTGCTGGTCAATTCCCAAAATTTTCAGACGAAGTTTATTGGATTGACGATAAAACAGAAAAAAGCAAGTTCTTACTTCCAACAGCTGAAACTGTTTTGGTAAACTTATACAGAAACGAAATTATTGACGAGGCTCAACTTCCATTAAAATTATGTGGTTACACACCATGTTACCGTAGAGAAGCTGGAAGCTATCGCCAAGAAGAAAGAGGCATGATTAGAGGACACCAATTCAATAAAGTTGAAATGGT
>JAZSQZ010000090.1:0-1574 GCA_045538175.1 Clostridia bacterium | reverse complement strand
ATCATCTTTTGAAATGTTATTATCACCCTTAGTTTCAAAACATCTACCTTTGTCTGTATTAACAACATTTACAATTCTATGAGTTGTTACTAATTTATCAGAACCTTTAAAAGCAATAATATCATTAACTTTTAAAGTATCAGGATCAACGGCACGAACCATAATAACATCTCCGATTTCATGACCAGAGTTTCTCATAGAGCCTGAAGCAATACGCATATTAGTATATCCAGCAATTGAAGGATTTGTTTTTTGAACTCTTGCAGAAATGTTTGCATAACACATATAAACTGACAAGGCGATTAAAACCGCGCAAAAAACATCAAATATGCCAGAAAAGATTTTTTCAGCAAGAGACCTTTCTCTTAATAACTTTTCATTAATTTTTCTTTTTTTCGAATATTTTTTGTGGAGTTTTTTTGCAGTTTTCTTTAATTGTTTATCGACACTGTCGTCACTAACCAATATTACATTAACACCATTCTTTTCCATTATAACCTCTTAATCATATTGTAAAACAAAAAACCAACTTTGTCAAACTAATGACATAAGTTGGTTCTTTTTTATATGTTTAAATTTTAACTAAGCAGCAATAAGAGAGAAGTTTAATTCTCCAGAGAAACTAGCTGCTTGGCTGAGGTTGTCAACCATAACAATAATATAAACATAAAGAGTATCACTTTCTGTAACGTCAGCTGTTTCATCGTTGTCAGTTGTGCCGTTTGCATAGCAGTCGCCACAATCAACTTCAGAGTCACCTAAAGCTTTCCAGCCAGTAGCCCATTCATTGCCTGTTTGTGTTGCATCATAAACAGTGTTGAATGAATAGTCAGCGTTTTCATCCAAAGAAGTGGTTTGTGCGTGGTATCCAACAATAACGTTTTTGTCAGCTTTTGAAGCATCTGTAACATTGCCAGCACTATCTTTTGAGTTGTCTCTATAAGAAAGACCTACTGAAAATTCGTTATCAGCATTGTTAACAATCTTATATTCGAAAACAACATAGCTTTCATTTGAAGTAAGAGCGATAGCTGTTTTTGGTTCAACACCGTTAGCAGTTGTATCTGTTGGGTTGATTGTAATTGCATCAGTCATAGCTGTGTCAAGAACATCTTTACCAGTTGTGGTTTTTAAACCCCATTGTCCAGAAACAGTTGCAGAAACGTCATCTACTGAGTAAGTAACGTCGATGTTTGATCCAACGTTTTGTTGTGGTGCAGCAAGTACCAATACCACAGTTGTAATTACAGATGCTACTACGATTAACGCAAGAAGAGCAAGAGCAACTACAAGTTTCTTTTTGTTTGTTTTCTTTGTTTGTTCCATTTTTTTTCTCCTTTTTTATTTTCTTTTTGTAAACCCAGTTAAAATTTTTGTTTACAATATTGATTATAAATATCTAAAAAGATGATGTCAACTAAAAAAATGGTAATTTTGATTAAATTTTTAAATATTTTAAAATTTGGTAATTTTATACAAAATAATAATTTAAATAAAAAGGGGAGGTATTAAGAATAGAGAAAAAACACTTTAAATATTAATTGCGACTTATATTATAAATATAATATTTATAT
>JAZSQZ010000072.1:0-3033 GCA_045538175.1 Clostridia bacterium | reverse complement strand
TGACAATATATGCCGAACTACTGTATCTTTCTCTGAAGACAACTGGGCTTCCTTTGAAAGTAGCTGTTTTAAGATATTCTCTGATAGCTTTTTTGTCAGTAACCATTAGAAGTCCCTCAACATTTCCATTTTACGATTATACATCTTTTCTTGTTTTTTTCTAGTTTCAGCAATCTTTCTGTAAGTTTCATTCAACAGTTCTTGATACTTTTTGGCTTCGTCAGACATCTTTTCTAGTTCATCATTCAAACAATTTACATCACCAAAAGTAATTTTCAGTTCTTCTAAATCACCTCTGATTTTTGTTTTGATTTCTTCAATGTTTCTAATTACACCTTCAACCCCGTCCTTAACATCAAGTTTGCGATTTTTCTGATTAATGTAACCGTTGTTAAGTTTAACACCACTAATAAATTCATTGAAAGTATACATTGAAGCAACTGAGCTCATATCCAACTGATAGTACTTAATGGCAGCAAATACTATGTTGTTCATAATGCTGTTAAAACCATAGTTGAATGTAATTTTGTACAAGTTATTTCTCTCTCGGTTAATCAGCTGACTTTCGCCTTCATATTCGTAACACAAGGAAACAAAAATGAACTGCCCACAGTCACCTGATACACCAAAACGAGCATCATAGAAACGCAAATCCTTAATTTCAGATAGACAATCATACATCTTCAAAGCATTATCCAATACTTTGTTAGAATTGTGCATTCTGTCCTTTTGTTCATCAAGTCTTTCAACAACCAAATCTTTTTTATCTGCCATTAAACACCACACATCTTCACGAAGTCATCTTCGGAAATCAGATTAATTCCCATTTTGCGGGCCTTTTCAGCCTTGCTAGATTTAGAATTTGGGTCAGCCATAACAAGGTAATCCAGTCCAGCCTTAACGCCTTCAAATACCACACCACCATTGTTTTCAACAAGTTCCCAAAGTTTCTTACGCGGCATACTAGCAGCACCAGTAAAGCAGAACGACTTTCCACCCAAAGAACCAGCAACCACCTTCTTAACAGCGGCAGCCTTGATGGTCACAAATTGAAGCGTTTTTTCCATATCACTCTTCAAAGCATTCAAACCTTCGTGAAGCTTTTTGGAAATGGTAGAACCAACACCATCACACACGAAGCGCTGGGAAGAATCGGAAGCGAAAAAATCCTCAAACTTCTTAATGGAATAAGTTTGAATGATGTTCTGAATGACCTTTTCACCAACACCTTCAATGTTGTAACCAGCGATGAACTTCGCCAAAGTCATTTCCTTGTGAGTATCAATCTGCTTTTGCATTTTTTCAGCAGAACGCTTTCCAAATCGGTCAAGGGAAGCGATTTTCTTCAAATCCAACGAATAGAGAGAAGAAATGGAATCAATAATTCCGTTTTCAATCAAGGTATTAATGGTTTTGTTACCAAATTCCTTAATTTCGTGAACATTAGTCCATTTGTTAATTCGGCCGGCAAATTTGCTCGGGCAGTAATCATTGGAACACTGGCATTTGCAGTGGTTATCAGAGAGATTAAATTCAGAACCACACACAGGGCAAACCAGGGGAATGTTCCAGTTGTGAGCAGCGGCAAGAGTGGAAATTTTAGACATTTGTTACCTCATTGTTGTTTTTGTTTTCTAAGTACAATATAGTAAATCCACCGACCTTTGTCAATGGATTTTATGTAAAATTATGTAAATTTTTGTTTACTGAAAACATCCGTGATAGTGTTTTTCACACAAATCTTTCATATTTTCGTAATCACAAACATCTGCCGTACAAGACGCACTTTTCATATATTTTATGACTGTAGGGTTCATACATTCAATCTTTTCCACCACATTTAGATAGAAGGATATGCGGCTTTCCCAGCTTCCATAAGACATACCATTTGTTAGATACTTAAGTTGCTGGGCAGCATAGTTGAAGTCCTGACGAACCTTCATAGGTAGAGGACCATATTCCTTACACATCTGTTCACGATATTCAAACCATTCTTGCCACTTGTTTTCGTGGTCAGGATTAGTGCTTTCTTCTGAAATACCATTGTCAAATGGCTTTTTGTTCTTGAAATTCTTGAAAGCATAACACACAAACAGTGCAAAAACAATAAGTAGAATAAGAGACATTTTTACTCCTTGTAAACTTTTATTTACATTACCTTCGGAAGACCAACCAAATCCGAATTTACAGGGGTGTTCTTCAACGGAACAACCACCAAACGCAGCCCCATTTCTTCAGCTACTTGGTGAATCATATTACGGCGTTCTTCAGCTTCTCGCTGGATTTCTTCATAAGTATGGTCAAGAAACATTTTTTACCTCGTTGTTGAATTGTTTTGTTTTGTAAGTACAACTTAGTAAAAAACAAACAAATTGTCAATAGAAATCTTGTAAACTTTTATTTACAAAAATCATTTTCCATACAATCCAATCTTTCCTTTTTCTTTTGAAGTTTATCTCTCAATTCGTAATCGTGCGAACATTCAATGCAGCACCAGCCATCAAGACCTTCCATACCACCGGCATCCCAAGTATGAAATTCCTTACCGCAGAATGGACAAGTGAAGGTCTGAGTTTGGCTGTAATCAGGACAATCAGGCCACCAATTTCTGTACCATTCATCATAGCCTTTACAAAAAGCCAAACCCCAATTATAATCAGGTCTTTTAATCTTATGAGTTTTCATATATTCACGGCATTTTTCAATCACTTCTTCTTTTTTCGCTGAAGTAGCAATTACAGCACCATCGTGTTCTGGATAACACCAGTCATAATGCTGTACATAGAAACCTTGGTTTTTAAATTCACCTCTTGTTACTGTATCGTGTATGCCTATCCACATAAGTTAAAAATCTCCTTGTGCTTCAAGTTTTCGTTCATTAATCTTAGCTGTTTTATAATCCAAAATTATTCCTTTCATAATTTCAGCAGCTTCATCTACTTGTGCTTCACCAAAAGTCATTTCTGAATCAAATGCTATTTTATTCTTAACCGTTTTACTTCCATTCTTTTTGTATTTGATTGTACTGCTAAT
>JAZSQZ010000008.1:0-3224 GCA_045538175.1 Clostridia bacterium | reverse complement strand
TGTAAGTGTTGGAAGGAATTGAGAATAAGCACCAACAACACCACCACGCTTTTCTACCATAGCCAAGTCACGCATACGTTCAAAGTCTGTTGCAGGAACAAGGTCAATGTTGTATATGTTTTTATCAAGAAACTTGCTCTTATATCCACGAACTTGCAAATGAACGATAAAAATCTGATAGATAATATCAGCAAATTTTCTACGAAGACGCTTATTTAACTTTTGGAAACTAGCTTCTTCAAGAGTTAATGCTTCAATACCTTGTGTATATTGAGCTCCACCACCTTCAGCAGACTGCCATCTTCCAGATGGTATCATCATAGCATCTGCTACCTGTTCACGGAACATCTTAACATCATCTAACTGACCATTAAATTCAGTAGAACCTTTGAAACTTTCAATAGTAGAACCTTGACCATCAGCATCTTGAGCCAACCAGAAATCTTCTACGAAAGCCTGTACATTGTTATTACAGTTAATCATACCAGTAACTGGGTCAATGGTTAACTGTTTACGATATTTTGCACGAAGTTCCTGCATATATTCTGGAACACGATTTACAGGCATTTTACCAGTAAAGATTTTGAAAATTCTCTTTTCAGGTGCACGTGTAATACGATATACAGTCAAAGCATCTTCAATAGCACGAAGTTGGTTAATTGGTCTAACAGCAGCTTCAAGGTGACCTCTAACATCGTTTCTGTTGTTACCCCAGAAACCATAATTAGAATAAGCTATTTGGTTCATTGTAAAGGTTTTAGCTTCACCTTGTTGGTTATCCGGGTCAAGCATCTTGGTATCTTCAATAAAGCCTTTTAATAAACCATCATCGTAAATACACATTGTACAGTATGGTGGTAATTGTTTAATACCAGCAACAGCATTACCTTCACTGTTCAAACAAATTTCAAGGAACAATTCAGCATCAATGAGCCAAGTATAGTAATAATACCACATTTTATCTTTACCGATAACGCAGTTAATAATATAATTGAACTCATCTCTTAAAGTCATTAATTCAGTTTCAGTAAATTTACTTCTATAAGCTTTATCAATATCAAATGTTGCTACTTCGCCAGCTGCATTTTCACAACAAGCTTCATCGGCCATCATTGTAAGACATTTTCTTACAAATGGATAAAGAGCCAAATTACGATAGGAATTTATTCTTTGTCTTTTGGAAGAGAATACAGCATCAAATAAGATACCATTGGAGTCATAAGGGTCAATGGGGTCGGCATATCCTGTTCCATAACCAAATACAGCATTTCTCCAGTTTCGTGGGTCTTCACTCTTACCAAAAGAGTTCTGTGCAGCGTCCATCTGACGCTGTTGTGAATGTTCCGGTTCAGGTAAAAGGAATTTGTCTGATAGTGGGTTCCAAAAACTAAAATTCATAATATCACCTCAATTAATTTGTTTTAAAATTTACGATTTTATCCAAGAGTCTTTCTGGTAGATACATTGTTAAATCTGCTATTAAAGATTTATCTTTCATATTCTTCATATCAGTATGTGCTGCAGAAAGAAATCCCCAATCTTTACAAAGTGTATCTGTTATATCGGCTATTTGTGCTTGGTTAAATTCTAATCTTGGTTGAGAAACAAAACCATCTTCATTAGCAGGTTTATTTCTATCGTCTCTTAAAGTTTCAATGTAACCGAATTTGTATAAAGTAACTAATTGTTTTAACCATTCACCATCTTCAGTAGCTTCTTGACACCAGTCCCAGCCAATATCAATTCCCTTTGTATAATCAGACCAAATAATTCCTTCAGGCCATTCTCTTAAGATACTTTCTTGAAGATAATCTTGAAAACCACCACAAAAACCTTCAAATTTTGGAGCGAGTAATTTATCTTTTGTTTTTGCTGCTAATTTCTTGTAGGAAGCATATAAACTCTTCTTTGGATTTTCACCATCACGGGATACATTTATATCAGGTCTTTTCTTGTTGTATTTTGCCATACCCATATTTTTACGGGCAGTAAATGATTTTTCCTGTTTTCTCTTGATTAAATCCATTTTAGATGCACGCTTGATTTTACCTTTTCTCTGACCGAGTTTACGATTTCTTCGTTCTGCAGCTGTAATACGAACTTCACGAGGTTTCCCGTTTTCGTCATACTCAACACGATATTTACCAGGTCTGGTGGTTTTCCATTTTTTGACCTTTTTATTGCCACGAACCACATATTTTACAAACAGTGCTTCGTTCATCTGGTCTTCCATATACTCATTGAAATTCATACTATATTTATGAAAATAAACTTAAAATGGCTCCCACAAGGGAGCCATTTTTGTTGCTTTGAAACGTGTTCGGATTTTTTACGGTTATTAACCGTGGAGGCAACAAATTTATTCTAGGTCAATAGCTTCAGCATAAAGAGCTTTAATACTCTTTCTATAAGCCTTCTGTGCATCAACATAGTCAGTCAATGCAGCTTGAGCTTTACCACCGAATAGTTTGAACATAAACATAGTAAAGACCTTCTTACCAGCATTCTTGATAGCATTGAAAGCATCGCCCAAGAAACTTTCATTGATGTAGCTTTCATTTTCCTGTTCAAGATTTTTCCAACGAGCAGCCTTAGCTTTATCAGCCCAAGCAGCCTGTCTAGCTTTCATATCCTTACCAGCCTGGAACTTAGACATCTTACCTTTTTCGTCTTGTGTGTAATATGTAGCCTTTAATGTAGTTACAGGTTCCATCTTTGGCATCTTCAAAAGACCTTTTTCCAAAAATTCAGAAACGAGTCCACCAAGGAAACCAGTCAACTGTTTAGCCTTTTCAAGCAAATATTCCTTATCCTTTTCAGCTTCAATGAGCTCAGGTGATTTAAGGAGAGAAATTACTTGTTGTTGAAGACCAGCATTGACTTCTTCTTGAGAAAGAGGCTTCTTAACACAATCAATAACAACACCAACAAGACCTTCTTCAGTTTTACCTGTGGAAATGAAGATAGAACCACTTTGTTCGGTCAACTCATACATTTCCTTTGCTACATCGTCAATATCTTCAGCACCTTTCTTAATTTTTGCCTTATAGAGACTTTCCCAACCCTTCCAGTTCTTCAAGTCTTCCATTGTGTCTGTATTGAATACAGTATTTAACTTGTTTATAACTTCTTGAGCTCTTTCCTGGGTAGCTTTATCTTTACCATCACCAGCAAGCTTCATAATGCGTTCTTCAAGTTCTGCTCTACTATCCTTGATATTGTCA
>JAZSQZ010000054.1:0-4094 GCA_045538175.1 Clostridia bacterium | reverse complement strand
ATTGTAATGAAAGCAAAGAAAGATTTGGAAGATAGAATTGTTCGTCTTACTCAAAAGGCAAGAGCAGCCGGTATTCACCTTATTCTTGCAACTCAAAGACCTTCTGTTGATGTTATTACAGGTACAATTAAAATGAACTTACCATCAAGAATTGCGTTTGCTGTTTCTTCTGGTGTTGATTCTAATACAATTTTAGGTCATGGAGGAGCAGAAAAATTATTAGGTCGTGGAGATATGTTGTATTGTCCAATTGATAGTCCTGACCCAATTCGTTTACAAGGTGCCTATGTAGATACGGAAGAGATAAAAGAAGTTGTTGATTATATTAAAGAAAACAATGAAACTGATTACGATGAAAACATCATTATGTACATTGAAAACGGAAAACCAAATAGTGTTTTAGGGGGAAGTGGTTTTGAACAAACAACCGAGTTTGATCCACTTATGCCTGATGCATTAAGATTGGTCATTGATACAGGTAGTGCTTCGATTTCGATGTTGCAAAGAAGATTTTCTATTGGATTTTCTAGGGCTGCTAGAATTATTGACCAAATGGAACTTGCAAAGTTTATTGCTCCATCTGATGGAAGTAAAACTAGGGCTGTTTTTATAACAATGGAAGAATATAATAAAATTTATCATGTAGGGGAATAAAATTGGCTAAAACTAAAGAAAATTATCTATCTAAAAATATTGGTTTTATTTCTCTTGGTTGCGACAAAAATCGTGTTGATACTGAAGAAATTATAACAAAACTTGTTGAATATGGTTTTAATATTGTCGCAAACAAAGAAGATGCTGATATTATTATTGTAAACACTTGTTCCTTTTTGCTTGCTGCAAGAGAAGAAGCTGTTTCAAATATTTTAGAAATGGCAGCACTAAAAGAATCTTCTTTAGAAAAACTTATTGTTGTTGGTTGTCTTCCTTTAATTGATGATGGAACAATGAAGGAAAGTTTGCCAGAAGTTGATTCTTTTATTGTTCCAAAAGATTATAACGATATTGTAAGTATTATATACAAGTTATATGATTTGGAAATGCCAAAAAAACCACTCGCACCATCAAAATCCAGAATGCTTACAACACCAGAACATTATGCTTATCTCAAAATTGCAGATGGTTGTAATAACTTTTGTACTTTCTGCAAAATCCCATATATTAGGGGGAGATATAAATCAACCCCTATTGCACAACTTGTAAAGGAAGCTGAGGCGCTTGTAAGTAGTGGTGTAAAAGAAATTATATTAGTTGCCCAAGACCTTACAAGATATGGAAGTGATTTGCAGGATAAACCAACACTTGTTATGCTTTTAAGAAAGTTATCAGCAATCAAAAATTTAAAATGGATACGACTTTTATATTGCTATCCTGAAAAAATTGATGATGAGTTGATACAAGAAATAAAAACAAATCCTAAGATTGTTAAGTATTTAGATGTTCCTATGCAACATATAAACTCTAGAATTTTAAAGCATATGGGTAGAAAAAGTGATGAAAACACAATTAAAACCCTAATAAAGAAGTTGCGAACCGAAATTCCTGAAATTACTCTTCGTTCTACATTTATGGTAGGTTTCCCTAGTGAAACTAGGGCAGAGTTCAAAGAACTATGTAAGTTTTTAACTGAATTCAGGTTGGACAATGTTGGATTTTTTGCTTATTCTAGAGAAGAAGGCACAAGGTCTTATAACTACAGATACCAAATATCAAATTTTACAAAAAAACTTAGGTTAAACAAAATTAAGAAAGTTCAAGAAAAAGTTGTTGCATCTAATATGGATAAATATATTGGCAAAAACTTTGAAGTTTTATGCGATGGCTTTGATGAAGAAAAGAAAATGTATTATGGTAGGGCTTATTTTTCTTGTCCTGACATTGATTATTTGATTTTCTTTAATAATGACAAAGCAATTTTAGGCGAGTTTTTAAATTTAAAGGTCACAGGTTTTTGTGATAACTATTTTACAGGAGAAGTATTATGAATTTACCAAACAAAATATCAACTGCAAGAATATGTTTAATTCCTTTTGTTGTTTTCTTTTATCTTGCAACATTTATTCCTTATTCAAAAATAATTGCTGCTGTAATTTTTGCTATTGCATCTTTGACAGATATGATTGATGGCAAAATTGCTAGGAGTAGAAATTTAATTACAACCCTTGGCAAATTTTTAGACAGTATTGCAGATAAGTTGCTTGTTGTTGCTGGTCTTGTTTTAATTTGCTTTGATATTATTTTGCAACCTTATGGTGTAATTATTGCTATTATTATTATTAGCCGTGAGCTTATTATTAGTGCATTAAGACAAATTGCTGCTGCAAATAACTACATTATGGCTGCTGATATGTGGGGTAAAGTTAAAGCAACAATTCAATTTATTGCTGTTATGTTATTTATGATTCTTGCAGGTATTAGAGATTTAGGGGTTGCCGGCACAATTTATTCGATTTTAGAGATAACTTCATATGTATGTTTAGGCGCTGCAACTATATTAACAATTATTTCTGCATTACATTACATAATTAAGAATAAAAATTTATTTAAACAGGAAAACTAATGAAAGTAAGTATATTATCAATTTCAAACAACGAACTTGTTGCACTCAATAAAAACTATACTATTCCTTTGATTACGTCTAATTTGTATAAAAATGGTTTTGATTTGGTTGGTAATAATTTAGTTTCATCAAACTACGAAAATCTTTTAAAAAACTTAGAATTAACTATGTCACAATGTGATTGCATATTGTGTTTGGTTGAAAACGAACCCGATATTTCGTTTGTTGCAAAAAAAGCTGTTTGTGAAATTTTTAACGAAGAATTGGGGGTAAACACATACGCAAAAAATAACATAAAAAAATACTACGATGAAAAGAATATACCAATTCCGAAAGAAATTTCTTCTTATCAGCATATGCCTACTAACGCTAGATGCATAACTAATACCATAGGGGCTTTTCAAGGTTTTCTATTAAATAAAAATCAAAAAACCCTATTCTTTATGCCACTTCACGCAGAAGAATTAAATAGTATGTTTTTTAAATCGGTATTGCCTTATTTGCTAGAAAGGTCTACAAACACAACCAAAACTTATGTTTTTAAAACCTTTGGATTAAGCAAACAAGAATTAAATTCAATTTTAAAAGACCAAATTAAAAACAAAAACAAGATACAAATTATTTGTAACGAAAAACTTTTAGATGCTGAAATTTTAATAAACTGCCCAATAACCCTAAAACAAGAGATTGTTGAGAAGTTTATTAGTTTAGTTTTTAATAAGATAAATCATTATCTATATGCTGAAACTGATACCACAATGTATGAAAGGGCATATGATTTATTAAAATTAAACAATTTAACCTTGTCTATTGCTGAAGATATAACTGCAGGCAACTTTTCGTCTAGGTTTTTTAGGTCAAATAAAGATTCAAACAATATCTTGATTGAAAGTTATATCACTCCTACATCGATTTCAAAAACAAAGATTTTAGGTGTTGACAAAGACGTTTTAGGTGAAACACCTGATTTTGAAGAAATTGCTTATGAAATGGCTTTAGGAGCATTAGAAAATTCAGGAAGTGACTTTGTTGTTTCTACCACAGGGGATATTGAATCGGGAAAGTGCTATATAGGTATTGGAAACACAAGTGGCATACATGTTTTTAGTGAAACGGTAAGTGGGGATTTAAATCAAAAGATAGAAAAAATTACAAGTTATACTTTTTTCCATCTTATCAAAAAACTTAAACAAAATGATTTTCATTTATCAAAAACTAATGTATAATATATTCATAAATTGTATTAGATGAGAGGTTTAGATTATTATGGGTGACAAACAAAAAGAATTAGAACAAGCATTATTGCAAATTGAAAAGCAATTTGGTAAAGGCGCTATTATGAAATTAGGTGAACAACCTATGGATAATATTGAAGTTATACCAACAGGTTGTATTGTTTTAGACAACGCACTTGGCATTGGTGGTGTTCCAAGAGGCAGAATTGTTGAAATCTATGGACCAGAATCTTCTGGTAAAACAACAGTTTCACTTCACATTATTGCACAAGCACAAAAAATGGGTGGCACTGCTGCTT
>JAZSQZ010000013.1:0-2736 GCA_045538175.1 Clostridia bacterium | reverse complement strand
GGTGATAAAGTCTATGTTGACTTTTCTAATTCAGATGGTATAGATAAAATACATTCTGGTAATTATATTATCTGTGGAATAAAGCACTGTTTCAAAGCCGGTCACGCTTATACTATGCAAGTTAAATGCGTAACGGATGGTACTTTTGGTAAAGGTGCTTTGGAAGAAGAAATTGAAAGAGCAAAGAAGGAGAAGAAGTAAATGAATGATATAGAACAATTTAGACAGTTGATGAAAGGTAAAACTGACACCATCAATACTGACCAAATCATACCGAAAGCTCCTGCTAAAGAACTCAAAAAGTGGACTGGTATCGTATTGAATAATGCTGACCCAGATAAACTTGGTAGAGTTCAGATTAAAATTTATGGTTATTACGATAACTTAGCATTGAATAATATTCCTTGGGCTGTACCTGATATTCAGTCCTGGACTTCAACTAAAGGTAACTTCGTTGTACCAGAATTAAATACTATCCTTCGTGGCTATTTTGATAACGGTGACGAAATGAAGCCTGTTTATGATAGTGTGGCTTTCAACAGTGCATATACGTCCAAAGAGGGTGATTTCTTTGATTGGTACACCAGAACTGAAGACTATCCACATACTATGGTTCTGTTCCAAACTGACCAGAAGGACTACCTTGTGATGAATAAGAAAACCGGTGAGTTAGCCTTCACACATCACACCGGTACAGTTATGCGAGTTGACCCTGATGGCAATATTGATATTGGTACAAGCATTTATTCTGGTGGTCCTGCTAATCTAAACATCAATATCAGTGGTGATGCACAGTTAAATACTTTTGGAAATATCCAAATCAGTGCTATGAAAGATGTAAACATTAATTCAACAGTAGGACAGATACAGTTGGGAAATAACTTAGCAAAACAACTTGTGAACAATTTGCCGCAATGCTGCATTTGCGGTGCTCCGCATTGTATTGGAAATGTTCAGGTAAAGGTATAATATGAGTATATTAACATCTGGTTATGACCCACTGCCAAACGAAAGATTGGTTGTTGGTGCAATAGATAATGAAGGAAGACCAATTGCCGGCTTAGAATTAAGCACGATGGTTGTTGACTGGTACAAAGTTGTTCCTGAAGAATATTATAAGGAATATTTGCCTGATAATATAAAAAATTTTCCATTAGAAAATCCTACACAAAATACATATTTTCTTTTGTACATAACTGATACTTATGAGTCAATTCACGGTGACTATGCTGCACAAAGAATAACGAGTATTCAAAGATGGAATATGGTAAACAATAATGCTTATTTACCATTGTCATTAGTTTATGGAACAGACACAAGTAACAGAGATAGAACACCTGAACAAGCATTATTGGATAATGGTGTAAAATACGATGATTCTCATTATCCAGATTCAAATTATAATATGTGGGCTACAATGAGAGAAAACGGTCAATATTTTGGCGGTCCTAATACAGAGACCAGAGACAAATATGGTGACCGACCTGGCGATCCAATGAACTCTCCTGCATATATCATAGCAAAATATAATGGTACACTTAGTTTATTAAATAGATATGATTTAAGAATTGAATGGGAAACATCACCAAGACCTAGTATAGGTGGAAATAGAAAAGGTAGAGTTCCCACTTGTTGGAAAGTATATCAGTCAACAAATACTTCTACACCTGAATGGAAATTACTTGATGTTCATTTCTTAGATGATATGTTATACACACAAGGGCGAAGTTCAAAGAACTTTGAATTTACTTGTAATTACGGTAGATAATAAAAAGGTCCCTTTCGCAAGGGACCTTTCGTTTTGTAGGTAACAATGAATTAAAGAGTTGTGCCACAAATCTTCATAGACACGAAGCTATCCACATAGAAGCACTTCGGAATGAAGTTTGTCATTGAAATTGTTTCGTTGTTTTCGTTCTTGATAACTTCGCCATTGATACGGGCAACGGCCGGCTTCTTGACCTTGAGATACGGAGCAAGAAGTTCTTCGCTAATCGGCGCACCATTCAGGAAGTATTCCACCTTGGAGGACTTCCAACCATAAATGCGGAGAGCGAGGCGACCCGGTTCCTTGTTGGATTCCATAATGAGGTTTTCGTAACCAGGGAACCAGTGGAAACCACTCATAGCCTTCGGTTCCCATTCAGGAACTTCACCACCTTCCTTCTTGATGTGGTTTTCGGTGACCTTCTTGTAAGAAACACTCAGACCAAGGAGACCCTGACCAGTCTGAACACGAGTGATAACAGCGTTTTCGCCAAAGGCTTCCTTGTAACTCTTGTTCAGGAACTTGTCGGCAGCCTGTTCATAGGTGAAAGAAACGATGGTGGACTTCGGAGTTTTTGCATTGATGAGGGAAAGGAGAGAAGTATTATTCATAGTTAATCCTTTGGTTGAAGGTTGTTTCTCATTGTTACGGTTATAATATAGAAATAAAAACTAAGTTTGTCAATGGTTTTTTATAAAAAATATGTAAAATTTCGTTTACAAAACGAAAAATGACCCCTTTTGAGGGTCATTTATTGTCAGATTTTGACACTTTTCATTATTACTGCAAGTCTTTCAATACTGAGCAAACAATAATTGGTGGAACTTTGTCAGGTATTTCAGATTTATCTGCTTTGAACATTTTAATTTTTACCTTTTGGGATAAGAATTTATTGTTCATTTCGTTTTTATGTTCAAGTTTTTCAACCAATTCTTTATATTCTTCATCAAGTTTCTTTTGTTCCTTTT
>JAZSQZ010000065.1:0-2263 GCA_045538175.1 Clostridia bacterium | reverse complement strand
TAGAACCATTAAGAATTTCTTAAAAAATCCTACGAAAGGAAAGTATAAGAAATTAATGGAGAACGACTTCAATTATTTTACACAACATTATTACAACCAATGTCCTAATTGGGATAAAGGTGCTGTATACTTTGTTCCACTAGCAAATGCTTTGAACTGTGGAAAGGTTAGCATTATGGAGTTGTGTTCTGCATTCATGGGTGATTTTATAATTAAGAATAAGCCCACAACAATAAAAGTGATAACCACCATTGACAATGTGAAGGAATTTGCTAAATTTTACACTGTCATTGAAACAAAAAAACATTTTGAATACATAAAAGAGCTTGAGGAGAAGTTGTCAAATCCAGATAATGTGTTTGACAATTTTAACGAAAACAAAAATAGTGTATATCAAGTCAATGAACAACAAAAAAATATGTTGTATGAACTTGTCAGAGAAGGTAAGGTAAATTTCTTTTGTTTCGTTTTTGCTTGGATGAATGGCAAATTTGAGATAGATGAAAGTAAAATTACTGACGAAGACTACAAATTGTTTATTCAATGTATGAGTATTGTTAGACAGAATATAACAAGAAGATAAACTATCATTTGTTAGTATAAGTAGTTTTGTCTCTGAATGAAAGTTTTAGTTAAACGAAAATTTTGACTGAAATAAAAATTTCACGAAGAGTTTTTTATATTTGTATGTAATAAATGATGAACAAATTATGGAGATAAAATAATATGCCAATTAAAAGAGATCTTAATTCTTACTTTTCACAAATTCAGTCTGCTGGTAACACAAACCGGAACCGGTAGCAAGAAGAGTTACAAAGTTGAAAATGCTTTCACACCAGTCCTTAAGGACGGAAAATACAGTGTGGTAATGCGTTTCCTTCCTTGCCACCCATCTGAATTTGCACCTTTCGTTGAAAACCGTACTCATATGTTCCAGCTCCAGAATGGTTCTTGGTTCGGTTGCGATTGTTTGAGCAAGTGGGGTAAACCATGTCCTATTTGTGATTACAACCGTATGATGTGGAAGAAGTGGGGAAGAGAAGAAGGTAGAAACAAGGTACTTGGTAAATTCAAGCCAAAGTATGTTTCTAATGTTCTCATTGTGCGTAACCCTAATGCACCAGAAACAGAAGGCAAAGTTTTCCGCTTTGAATATGGTCCTCTCGTTATGAAGATGATTAGCGAAGCTATGACAGACCACGAAGACCAGGAAGCCGGATTGATTAAGGGTTTCAACCCATTTGACTGGAAGCTCGGTGCAAACTTTGTGTTTGAAGGGGTACAGGTTGGTAAGTTCACAAAGAACGATTCCTCTCACTTTGGTTCTCAAAAGCCAATTAATAAGTGGAATGGTAAGTCTTTCGTTGAATTGACTGACGCTGAAATTGACGAGATTGAAAAGAACCTTTACACTCTCGCTGATTGTGAACACAAGGAAGATGAAGTTAAGGACTACCAGGGAATTTTGGATGCTTACCTCGCAAAGAATGGTGCTCCATTGTTTGAAGGTACTGCAGCAAATACACCTGCACCTGCAACTTCGTTTACATCTGGTAACGATGAAGATGATGAACCTTCATTTACACCAAATGTAAGTGCTTCAACAGACGAAGAATCAGTTGACTCGGACGACTTTTTTGCCCGTTTGAAATCAAAGTAATTCAAAGTTCTAGTTGAACAAAAAAATTTCAGGCACCATTGAAAAATGGTGCTTGTTTTTTTATATTGTAAAATAAATTAAACATAGGTAAAATTGAATGAATTATTTTCTTAACTCTAAACTCCGTATTCTAAATTTCACACATACTGATATGGACGGCGCTGTTTCAAACATTGTCATTCGCAACTACTTCAAGAATGTTATCACACAAACGATAACTTACGAACACGAAAACGAAATACTACCTAAAATGATTAAGGACAGAGATAAATTTGACGCTGTGATTTTTACAGATTTTTGTCCGGTTAACTTGTCACAAATTCAAGCATTTGGTAAGCCTGTATTGGTCTTAGACCACCACGAAAGTGCTATGAAATTCAATGACCCTAACAAACAAGTTTATATTTGTACAAAGTTCTGTGGTGCTAAATTGGCTTATGAGTTCTTTAATCACGATGAATGTATCAAGCACCTGAAAGATATTTGCGATGTTACAAATGACTATGACCTATACTTGTTGCAAGACCCAAGGAGTAAAGCATTTAATTCATTGTTCTGGAAAATGGGATTTCCTTGGTTTGTAGAAAGATTCTTTACTGGTGA
>JAZSQZ010000077.1:0-5660 GCA_045538175.1 Clostridia bacterium | reverse complement strand
TGATTTGCCATACTTTTTCTGGCCATTCAACAAGTTTTATCGACTCTAGGTCTTCAAAAATCTCGTCAACACCTATTGCAATTGCTTCTTCCACTTCTTCAAGCCTGTACATATCAAAGTGATAAAGTTTGCAAAATTCGGCATCATATTCATTAACAATTGTAAATGTAGGGCTAGGAATTTGTTTTTTTACGCCGAAAGCCCTTATAACACCCCTTGCAAAAACCGATTTTCCACTGCCCAAATCACCATTTAATAATATAATTTCACCTTTATTAACTGTCTTTGCAAAATCTGTTGCAATTGAAATTGTTTCTTCTTCACAAGATGAAATAAAAATCTTTTCTGCCATATTACACCTAAATTTCTTTATATTATAATTATTATAACAACTATACATAAAAAAACAAAACAAAATGATACTTTTGTTCTGTTTTGATTTTCTATTTTTTCTTTTTGTCTGTTTTTTCTTTTGTAGTTTTCTTAACTTTAGTTTCTTTTTTTGCTTTCTCTACGTTCTTGTCTTTTGCTTTTACAGGTTTTTCTTTATTTTTTGCCACCTTTTCCACTTTCTTTATGGATAATTTATTTTCTTTCTTTACTTCGTCTTTTGCCTGTTTTTTTACAGTTTTTTGTGCCTCTTTCTTTATTGATTCATATTTCTTGGCGTTTTTGCCGTCACTTACAAGTTTTTCAATGTTATACTTTTCTCTTTCGTCCTTTGTAAAAATATGTATAAAGAATGCACCAAAATCAAGCGCAATCCAATCAGCCATACCAAAGCCTTCTCTTTGAAGAAGGTCAACTTTCTTTTTTGAAAGCAACTCTGTAACCTTATCTGCAATAGTTGCAACTTGTGTGTGATCTTTTGCTGAAACAAAAACAAAATACTCTACAAGATTAGGAATTTTTCTTGTATCAACAACAACGATGTCTTTGCCTTCGTTTTCTTCAATGCAATCACAAGCCAAATAAACTAAATCAAAATTTTCCATTTATGCCTTTTCCCTGTCTATATAATATAACTAATCTAACAAAAAATCAAATAAAATTAAACTTATATGATTTAATTAGATTTTTTTGTAAACAATTCTTATATGAAAACAACAAGACTATCTATCATCTCTACAATAGACAAAGTTTTTATAACGACCCTACTTTCACTATTTTCATTTGTGTGGATAAGATATTTTATAAAAAACAATATCGTAGCAATTTTAATTTCTACAATTTTATCTACAATTGTTGTGGGACTGTCTTATCTAACGCACAGGGGAAAAATTGAAAAACAAATAACAAAACTTGAAACAGAAAAAAGAATTGATAGTTTTATATATTCCCTATTCTTGTTAGGCAGAGAAAAAATATCAAAATTATTTTTTGAAAAAATATCAAAAAAAGAATATTCAATTTTAAAAAACAACATCATACTTTTAAATGACGAAAACATTATACCACTTTTATACAAGGAAGAAATTTGTCTTAATGATATTGCAAGTGTTTATCAAAAAGCAAAAAAACTTAATCTCAAAAAAATAACAATTCTTTCAATCTCTGCTACCCTTAGTGCACATAAACTTACAAAAAGCATAAAAGATATTGAGATAAAAATTTATGAAAAACACAAAACTTTTTACAAATATATCCAAAGGTTTGCAATCTATCCTGAAATACTTGTGGCACAAAAAACAAGCAAAAAAGACTCATTTCTTGCCATTATCAAATTAGGATTTAGAAAAGAGCGAACAAAACACTTTGTTCTATCAGGCATTATTATGTTAATTTTAAGTTTGTTTTTTAAGTATAATTTGTATTATACAATAGTAAGTTCTATACTTTTCTTGTTTGCGATAATAAGTTTTTTTGTTGGAGCAAAAAACACAGAAACATATAATTAAAACAAAACAAAAAACCCGACCAAAAGGTCGGATTTTTTAATCTTTTTCAATATGTTTTTTATTTTTTGGATTATACTTGTAAAGAATAATTTTCTTACCGATTACAGCAACAACATCACAATTTAACTTTTCTGCAATATCGTCTGCAAGGTTTCTAGCACCCGACTCACAGTTTTGTAAAACGTTAATCTTCACTAATTCCCTTGCATCTAGAACTTTTGAGATTCCGACCAAGCAGTTTTCGCTTAAACCGTCTTTTCCAATCTGTGCAACAGGTTGCTCAGTAGAAATAATCTTCTTTAAGTTTGCCCTTTGTTTTGATGTTAACATTATTTTTCTCCTAATCAACTAACTCAAATTCGACTTTACCAATTTTAATTGTATCGCCGTTTTGTGCGCCAGCTTCTTTCAATTTATCGATAATACCATCTTTTTTAAGACGTTTTTGGAAGTATGACAAACTTTCGTAATCATCAACAACAATACCACGAATAAGTTGGTCAAAGTAACCACCACTAAGCTCAAAGTAACCTTCGTCAATTTTTGTAACTTGAATTGAAGTTGTATCTTTCTTATCAAGTTCAATTTTTTCAACTTCGAGTGGTTCAATTGGTGGTAAGGTTTTTAGCAACTTAGCAATTTCTTTTAACAAGTCATCTAAGTGATTGTTACTTGTTGCAGAGATACATACGATTGGATACTTCTTCCCTGCTTTTGCCTTAAACTCTTCGATTTTTGTTTTGTCAGGTAAAAGGTCACATTTGTTAAGTGCAATAATTTGTGGGACTTTGGCAAGTTCAGGATTGTACTTTCTTAACTCTTCATTTAAAACACAGAAGTCGTTATATGGTTCTCTACCATCAAAAGCAGAAATGTCAATAACGTGAACCAAAATTCTTGTTCTCTCAATATGTCTTAAGAAATCAAATCCAAGACCGACACCTTCACTAGCGCCTTCTATAAGACCTGGAATATCTGCTACGACAAATGTACTGTCATAATATTTTGCAACGCCAAGGTTTGGTGTAATTGTTGTAAAGAAGTAATTTGCAATTTTTGGTTTTGCACTACTAATAACTGATAACAATGTACTTTTGCCAACATTAGGAAAACCTAACAATCCAACATCAGCAATTGTTTTAAGTTCTAAAACAACAGCATATTCTTTTGTTTGTTCTCCTGTTTCGCTAAAGTGTGGTGCTTGTCTTGTAGAAGTTGCAAAGCAAGCGTTCCCCCTTCCACCACGGCCGCCTTTTAAGATAACATAATCTTTATCTTCGTAGAAAACGTCAGCAATAATTTCATTTGTTTCAGCATCTCTTACAATTGTGCCCCTTGGGACATAAATTGTAAGGTCTTTACCATTTTTACCAGAGCAATTCTTTTTGCCACCATCTTCGCCATTTTCAGCCTTAAAATGGGTGCTGTAATGGAAGTAAACAAGGTTGTTGAGTTCTTGTTTAACTTTGAATATAATGTCTCCACCTTTACCACCGTTGCCGCCATCTGGCCCACCTTGTGCCACATACTTTTCACGATGGAAGGACAGCCCACCTTTTCCGCCGTTGCCTGCCTTTATAAAAATTTTTACTTTATCTATAAACATTATTTACTCCTATTTTCATAGTATTTGCAAATTTCCTTAAATTCGCATTCCTGACAATTTGGTTTTATGGCTTTGCAATAATATCTACCATACAACACAAAAAAATGATGTAGGCTTGACCATTTTTCTCTATCTATAAGTTTAGTCATTTGCTCTTCACATTTTTCAGGTGTTGAAGATTCGCTAAGTCCAAGTCTGTTTGTTACCCTAAAAACGTGGGTGTCAACAGGAAAAGCAGGTGTATTAAACCCAAATGCTAAAACCACATTTGCAGTTTTCCTACCAACACCAGCAAGAGATACCAAATCATCAAAACTTGATGGAACTTCTCCCCCAAACCTTTCTAGCAAGTCTTTACAACAAAGAATAATGTTGTTTGCTTTGTTTCTATAAAAACCACAAGAATATATTTCTTTTTCTAAGGTTTTGTTATCAAGATTTGCAAAATCCGTTGCAGTTTTGTATTTTTTAAATAGTTGTTCCGTAACTAAATTAACCCTTTTATCTGTACACTGCGCAGACAAAATAACTGCAATCAACAATTCGAAAGTATTAGAAAAGTTAAGCTCACAAGTCCTACCGTGAAACATACTATCAAGCTTGTTATAAACTATTTCACTCTTCTCTTTTTTAGTAAGTTTTTTCACGAGTATATTATACCATATATCAATAAGAATTTCAATTAGTGATATTATTTTTTATAATATTTATTAGTAGCATTTTAGTTGACATTTTTAAATTTTTTTAACTTCAAAACCATAGTTTGTAGGAATCAACATAAAAATGCCAGCAAAAGAACTAAAAACACGTCTTTTAAGCAAATTTCTTGCAATTTCAAGCGATTTTTCTTCAATTTTTACCGAAATTCCACACGAAACACTAACTTGCCTTGGGGTGTTTGTAACCGAATTTTTAACCCCATACGAGTTTAAAAGCTTAGAAAAAACAAGAGTATCTGTTCTTGACCTAAAAGATATAATTATATACATCTAACCTTCCTCCAAAGTAAACAAAAAAATAATAAAAACATAAGATATAAAGAACTTATAATAATTCAATACAATATATTAAAAAACAGCATAAAAGGTTAAATATGATATATTTTGACAACGCAGCAACAAGTTTTAAAAAGCCGATATCTGTAAAATTTTCCACATTAGTTGCTCTGTATAAATATTCAGCAAATCCCGGACGAAGTGGACACAGACTTAGCATAAAAACTGCCCAAAAGGTGTTAGAAACTCGGTTAAGAGTCGCAGATTTTTTTAACTGCCCTAGTTTTGAGTCTGTAATTTTCACAAAAAACTGCACTGAAGCACTAAACCTTGCAATTTTAGGTTCAGTAAAAGAAAATAGCCATATCATAGCAAGTTGTTTTGAACACAATTCTGTTTTAAGACCATTAAAATATTTAGAAAGTATAGGCAAAATTAAACTTACAATCATACAGCCTAAAAACAAACTTGAAAACATAAAACTAATAGATATTGTAGATAAAGTTAAAGAAAACACAAGTATGATATGCGTAAATCACATCTCAAACGTTACAGGAAATAAAAATGATATTGAAGAAATTGGAAAGTTTTGTAAATTTAAAAATATATTATTTTTGGTTGACTGTGCTCAAAGTGCCGGGCACATAAAAATAGACATGCAAAAACTTAACATTGACCTTCTTGCTTTTGCAGGACACAAAGGTTTGTTTGCCCCACAAAGCATAGGTGGACTTTGCATAAACACAAAAAACAGTCCAAAAGCGATACTTTTTGGTGGCACAGGCACAAATTCAAAAGATTTAGAGCAACCCAAAACTTTACCTGAATATTATGAAAGTGGAACAATATCTACTCCACTTATTTTAGGACTTAGTGCAGGTATTAAGTATGTAGAAAAAAATTTTTATAAAAACAATAACAAAACAAAAAAACTCACAAACTATCTTTACGACAATTTAAAGAAAGTTAAAGATGTTTATATTTACACAAAAAAAGAAAGTCACTATGGTGTTGTGACTTTCAATATTAAAAATATGAATTCAAGTGAAGTTGCAACAATACTTGATGAAAAATATAAGATTTGTGTAAGGAGTGGGCTTCACTGTGCCCCACTTGCCCACGACTACCTTCAAACACTTGAGCAAGGTGCAGTTAGGATAA
>JAZSQZ010000024.1:0-26034 GCA_045538175.1 Clostridia bacterium | reverse complement strand
GTGTTGGAAGTATATCAATGCCAAATTCTGTAAGGGTTATAGGTAATTATGCCTTCTCTGAATGTAAAAATTTAACAGCAATAAGCTTTGATTCTTTTGCGATAGAAAGTAAGTTGGAAACAATAGGTAACAGTGCTTTTGTTGGTTCAAGCATTAGCTCTATGGCCATTCCACCATCTGTAAAAACTATAGGTGACAGCGCCTTTGAAAATTGTTCTTCTTATTCAGTTGGATTTGTGAACATTACTTCATATGAAAGTCAATTAGAAACAATAGGAAATTCTGCCTTTAAAAACACATCTGCTACTGATATAGAACTTCCAGCCTCTGTAAAAACAATTGGCGACAATGCTTTTGAAAATTGTGGTGGTTTAATATTTTTCACTTTTAAAGAAGGCAGTCAACTTCAAACCATTGGTAAATCAGCTTTCAAAAAATCGGGTATTGGGTCAATTATAATCCCAGCATCTGTAACATCTATAGGTGATGCAGCATTTAGAGAAGGTTTAAACTTAAGTGACGTAAGTTTTGCTAATGGAAGTCAATTGCAAACCATAGGAGAATATGCTTTTGCAAATACTTTAATAACAAGTATAACAATTCCAGCAAGTGTAACAAGTATAGACGATTATGCATTTTATAATTGCACAAACTTAAAGGAAGTAATATTTGAGTCTGGAAGTATGTTAGAAACAATTGGTCAGAGTGCTTTTGCTAATACAATTATTACAAGCATAGAAATTCCAGCAAATGTCGAGGTTTTATCAAGATATGCTTTTTCTGTTTGTAGCAAGTTGACATCGGTTTCTTTTGCCAACGGATGTCAATTACAAGAGTTGGGATTCGGAGCTTTCTTTAATAGTGGAATTACAGAAATAGAAATTCCAAAAACTGTTACATCTATTGGAAATAGTTGTTTTGAGTCTTGCGATGATTTGTCAACAGTAACTTTTGAAAGTGGAACCCAATTATCAACAATTGGCGATGAAGCATTTAGTACATCAGGTATTACAAGCATAATAGTTCCAGCAAGTGTAAAAACTTTAGGCAAACAATGTTTCTTTGAATGTGCGACTTTAATTAACGTTACATTTGAAACGGGCTCTCAACTAGCACACATTCCAGAAAACGCCTTTGCTGGTACTAATATTACAAGCATAGAAATTCCAGCAAATGTTACTACAATAGGCGAATATGCTTTTAATAAATGTGCAAACTTAACAGACTTAATGTTTGAAGAAAATAGTAACTTAGAAACGATTTGTGCATATGCCTTTGCAGAAACAGCTCTTACAGCTTTTGAAATCCCTGCTAGCGTTGTGATAATATATGGGAATGCTTTTGATTCTTGTGGCAGTTTAGTAAGCGTTGCATTTGCTGAAGGAAGCATTCT
The DNA here is from genome assembly GCA_045538175.1 of Clostridia bacterium. Lineage (GTDB taxonomy): Bacteria > Bacillota > Clostridia > Christensenellales > UBA1242 > JAZSQZ01. The sequence continues at coordinate 24,641 of JAZSQZ010000024.1, read as the reverse complement.
TTCAACAATAGGAGATTTTGCTTTTAGCAATACAATGATAGAAAGTATAACAATTCCTGAAACAGTTACAACTATAGGCAATTATGCTTTTGCTTATTGTTATATTCTTAACAATATAGAAATTCCATCAGCAGTTACAACTATAGGCGACAATGCTTTTGCTTATTGTCAAGGTCTTACAACAATAACATTTGCTGAAGGAAGTGTTCTTAAAACAATTGGTGATTATGTTTTTATTGAAACGGACCTTACTCTTATAGAGATTCCAGCAAGTGTAACAAGTATAGGAGAAAGTGTTTTCTATGATTGTAGACATTTAGCAACGATAACCTTTGAAGAAGGTAGCGCTCTTGAAGAAATTGGAGGTTTTGCTTTTGCAAATACTGCAATAACAGAAATAGTAATCCCAGCAACTGTAACAAGTATAGGTGGGGGTGCTTTTAATGGATGTACTAGTTTGGTAAAAATAACCCTTGAAGATGGTACAGGCATAACAAGTTTATCTTTTGAAGGTTTTTCTGGGGACCTTTATATAGGCGCTATAATTCCACCAGAGTTCTTTAGTGAAGTAGATTTAATGTCTATACAAGTAATTTATGTTCCTATGGATTCTGTAAGTTTGTATGAGGAAATACGACCAGACTTTGAAGACAAAATTACAGGAATCTAAAAATAAAAAACATCGCGATTGCGATGTTTTTTTGTTTACTTCAGTAAGTTTGCAGAAGATTTGTTGCAAAATATTGTTGTATTTTTGTGATACTTTAAGATTGACGCAGGTAAATTTGTGTTTGGGTTTTCTGTAAGTAGGCGCCTTATTGCTTCGGCCTTGTTTTCTCCTGTTGCGATAAGTACAACTTCTTTTGCTTGCATAATGGTGTTAAGTCCCATAGATATGGCTTTTCGTGGCACATCTTCAATGTGTTTAAAAAAACGAGAGTTATCTTTAATTGTGCTATCCGTCAAATTAACGATATGTGTTTTTGTGTCAAAAGGTGTTTCTGGTTCGTTAAAAGCAATATGTCCGTTCGAACCTATTCCTAAGATTTGAAAGTCGATACCACCTGCGTTTTTAATATCGTCATCATAGGATTGTGGTGTGTTTTGATTTGGGAAATGTGTGTTTTCTTTTTTAATATCTATATGATTAAACAGGTTTGTATCCATAAAATATCTATAAGACTTATCGTGTGTTTCGTCTAGTCCTACATATTCGTCAAGGTTAAATGTTTTTACATCTTTAAAAGATACTTCGCCCCCTTTAAATTTCTCAACAAGTTTTTTGTACACTCCAAGTGGGGTAGACCCTGTTGCAAGTCCCAACACAAGATTTGGTTTTTGTTTTATAAGGGTGCAAATTTTGTCTGCTATAGTTTCGCTAATTTCTTCGTCATTTAAAACTTTTAACTTCATTTTCAACTCCTAAATTTTGATATTAAATAATATGCAAAAGAAGTTGAATTTGGGACTATATGCTAAAATTTATCAATATTGTTTTTTTGATTTTACAAAATGTGTTATTATATAATTATAAAAGGATAATTGTTATGAAAAAAATTGATATTTTTAATTTGTGTATGTCAGCCCTTATTGTTGTTGGCGACATCTTTTATATGATTTATGGCACTTTGCTTATAAAGAGTATTGTTTCAGGCTCTTTTGTGCTTTTGGGTGCAATCAACTTTATCTATGTTGTGAGAAATCAAAAGAAAGTTAACTCCTTTATGATTTTGATGTTGCTAGGGCTATTTTTTGCAATGCTTGGCGATATTTTGCTTGAAATCGAGTTTATTATAGGGGCAGGTCTTTTCGCTGTTGGACACGTTTTCTTCCTTTTCTCATATATGACAATCAAGAAATATTGCCTAAAAGACTTTATTATCTCAATGTGTATTTTTGTTCCTGCAACTTTGGTCATATTCCTTCTTCCTATTTTTGATTTTGGTGGAATTATGATGCAAATGGTTTGTGTTGTTTATGCTCTTATCATTTCTCTTATGACAGGTAAAGCAATCGTAAATTACACAACAAACAAAACTTTATTTAACCTTATTGTTATGATAGGCAGTTGCTTGTTTATCTTCTCAGACATTATGCTTTTGTTCAATGTCTTTGCAGATGCACCACGAATTGTTGGTATCTTGTGCCTTGCAACTTACTATCCTGCAGAGTGCTTCCTTGCATACTCAATCACAAAAACAGAAGAAAAACAAACAGCACAAGAATAATAAGTTATGTATTTTAAAAAATATAAAAAGAGCAACGGTTGTTGCTCTTTTTTGTTTTAAAATGGTTTGTTGTTTAATATTCTTATTGCATCAGTGCTGCCGTTGTTTAGTTTGTCTAAGGCTGACAAAATCAATTTATCTTTTCTTAAAAGATGTGTGTTTTGTCTTATATAATCGATTTCATAATAATCAAACTTAAGTTCGTGTTTGTCTGCACCCCTATTTTCAATTTTGCCACGGAAGATAAAGGTTACATAGTTTTTGTTTTTTCCTTCAAAGTATTGTGTGTCTATAAGTTCAGTTATTTCTACATTAAAACCGGTTTCTTCCAAAACTTCACGCTTTGCAGCGTCAACAAGTGTTTCATTTGCTTCTAGGTGCCCTGCAGGTATGTTTAAAAGCCCTTTTGCTTCTTCCTTGACTTCTTGCACCATTAAAACTTTATTGTCGTTTAAAACGATTGTTCCAACCAAAACTTCAAACATAAATTTTTCTCCTATTTACATAATAATAAAACAAAATCAAAAAATAATTTTCTAATTATAAACTTTAATTAAAAAGGTAATTCATTTATCCGATTTATAGCCTTATATGATGTGTTTCAACATTTAATACTTTGCCATCAAAATCAACAATAAAATATACGCCATCAGGAACTCCATCGTTGTTGATATTTTCTGTAAGAGAACCTAAAACATAATAAGTGATATTATTTTCTTTGATGCATTTAGTCCAGTGTTGATGACCTGAAAAAACGGCTAAAATATTTTTATCAGATGTTAAAATTTTCTTTACTTCTTGACGATTACCAAGAAGTGCAGTTTCTGGGCAATTTTCAAACCACCAGTTATCTTTCATATTATCTTCAGCAAGACCAAAGTGTAAACATACAATTGTTGGCAAGCAATTTTGCTCCAAGTCTTTTTTTAACCACTCTAAATCTTCATTCGAAACAAATTGGGTTTTATAAATGCCACCCTCAGCTGTTCCTATTTCATTATTAACATATGTGCCTAAAACAACAATGTGCAAACCTTTATAATCAAAAGAAAATGTTGAGTGTTCATATTCAAAAATCTTTTCAACTTCCTCTCTTGTATCCATAGACCTAAGGTCATGGTTTCCAACACAAGAAACAAAGTTTGAATTTATTTTTTTGTATTTCTCCCATATGTATTTAAGATTGATTAAATCTTTTTCTTTATCATTAAAATCTTCTACAGAATCCCCTAAGTTAATGACAATTTCTGGTTTTATTTTTTCATTTATTTCTTCGGTAATTTTTTCCAAAATGGCTTCTGCAAACGGAATAAGTTTTCTATCAATCTTTGAACCATTATTTACAGGTAATTCAGGAGCATAATGTAAGTCAGAGAAAACAACGATTTTAAAATTTTTCATAAACACCTCTATTTTATTGTAACCTTAATTTGCTTTTTTGTAAAACAAAAACTCAGTCGTTCCCTTTCGGGCTCAACTGAGTTTTTTGGCGGAGAGGACAGGATTCGAACCTGCGGTTGCGTTACAACACTCGCTTTCCAAGCGAGCACTTTAGACCACTCGGACACCTCTCCAAAATTTGATTATTCAATGGGGGTATTATAACAAATATATTTTTAATTTGCAAGTTTTTATTTGAAATACTTTTGCTTATATAGAATATTGTTTTATATAGAAAATACTTATCAAAAACGCTTGCAAAGGTTTTTAAAAGTGTTAAAATATAGACGATTAACAGAGGTGAAAAATTGGAAGAAGTTAAAGGCTTTGGTAAAAAAGAAGTTGTTTCCATGTTAAAGCAAATTGCTTTGATTTTAGTTGGAACTTTTATTATGGCTTTTGGGTTTATGGTTTTTTTAGAACCATACAGCATTGTACCTGGCGGTTTTATGGGTATTGCACAAATTTTATATGATGTTCTTAGTGGGGTTGGGTTTAGTTATATTCCACTTTCTGCTTGGTACATTATTTTAAACTTGTTTTTATTTATTTATGCCGTAAAGGTTTTAGGATTTAAGTTTGGTTTAAGGGCAGGGGTTGGCATTTTATCATACTCACTTTTTGTTGAACTTATTGGAAGTTTAGATATTGTTGCAAAGATAAGCGAACAATTTGCCATTGAATCATCAAGCTTAGAAGGTGTTGGACTTTATATTTTATATGCACTTTACGGTGGTCTTTTGATGGGTGTTGGCATAGGCTTTGTTTTTAGGGGCGAAGGTTCAACAGGTGGCTGTGATATGGTTGCTGTTGTTGTAAACAAGTTTTTCCCTACAATCACAAATGGTCAAATAATTATGGCTGTTGATGGCTGCGTTGTTCTTGCAAGTGCAATTGCTTATGGTAGTATTGTTTTGCCACTTTTTGCTCTTATTACAATTTTTGTTAGTGGCAGGATGGCAGATATGTTTGTCGATGGTGTAAGGTCGCTTAGGGCATATTACATTTTGACAAATAAAAAAGAAGAAATGTCAAATCGAATTATGACTGAGATTGAAAGGGGTGTTACAAATATCAAGTGCGAAGGTATGTACACTAAAAAAGATAAAGATATGCTCCTTGTAATTTTAAGACGCACACAAATTATGAAACTAAAGAAAATCGTAAAGGAAGTTGACATCAACTCTTTTATGTTTAGTAGCACAGTTAAAGAAGCATATGGTCAAGGTTTCTTTGCATATGAGACAGACGACAAAAAGAAAAAGAGCAAGCAAATAGAAATTCCACAAGAAGAAAGAGTAGAAGACAAAAAAGAAGTTGTCGTCGAAAAAGAAACTTTAACAGAAGAAAAACCAAAGAAAAAAACAAAGAGAGTTGAAAAATAAAAACAAAAAACACATTACAAAACGTAATGTGTTTTTATTTTTAGTTGTCTTTTTGTGTGTGATGATGTTTTATTTCAACGGCTTCTTCTATTTGTGGTTTTGCCCAGAAGATATCTTTAATTGTTTTTTCATCTCCGTAAAGCGTAACAACATCGCCCTTTTCAAAAACAAAATCTTTATGAATATTGTTTATAATTTTATTTTTCCTATCTACTGCTAAAACAACAATTCCATATTCTTGTTTTATTCTGCTTTTTTCTAGATTTTTATCTGTAAACAATTCCGGAATAAATGCTAGGTATATTTCTGCGATAATTGCTGTTGAGTATTTGTCAATTATTGTTAAGATGTTGTCGCTTTTGTTTTTCAGCATGCGAGAACTTAAAGTTGTTACAAGCTTATCAAATCCATTTTTAACAAACTTAATTTTTGTTAATATAATAAATAAAATCAAAACTGCTGTAAGAGATGCGACAACAATCCACAAGTCTTCGGTAGTTTCTTTGTTACCATCGGTTCCTACGTTTATAATAAGGCTAACAAGGACAGATATAAAGGCAGCAGAAAAGGTATAACCTAAAATCATTGCAGCACGGGCAATCTTTCTTCTAAGTGTTACCTTCATAACAAGTTCGCTTTCGGCTGTTGTAAAGCCACTTGTTGTAAGAAGTGATACTGCTTGGAAGCGTGCCTTTTTTTCTGGAAGCCCTGTTAATCTAAATAGTATTGTAAATATTTCGCTAACAATTATAAACGCAATAATTACAACAAAAAGGGCAATAATTGAAAATATCATAAAAACTCCTTTTAATTATTTTCTAACGGGTGCACCACAGTGTGGGCATTTGTTTGATTTAGAATTTGATTTTATCATACAGTCACAATATGGGCAGAAAATTCTTCTAAGTTCGTTTTCTTCTTTTGTAGGTTTTGTTTCTGCCTTTTTAGGTGTGTTTGCTGGTGTTTTTGATACAACCGGCATGCCTGCAAGTTCTGGGATAATTCCAGGACGAGGTTGGTCTATAATCTTGCTTGAGTTTTCGCCATAGGCTACGGTAAATCTTCTTATTTTTTGAAAATATTTTGCTTCGATAAATGAGTATTCGCCGTCGTATTGTTCAACAAAACTTTCACCACTTTCTTTTTCGTATTCGTATTCGATTGAGTATGTGCCGTCTTCTTGTTTATGTGCTGCAACAAATTCTGCTGTTGCACGATTGCTTGCAAAGTCACCGTTTTTCTTGCGATACTTTAAGTTGTTATAATCTTCGCCATATTTTGAGTTGTTTTGATATCTTGGATTTTTCTTTGCTTGAACACCTGAAAGGATAATACCCAAAACAAACAAAACTGCCGCAACAATAACACAAATTTTTGAAATAAAGTTTATGATAGGTGGGTAACCATTAAAAATTAGTTCGATAAAAGTTCCAAAAACTTCTGTCAACAGCAAAAATATAAAAAATAATACAAGTGCTATTGCAATCAAAATGGCAGGGTTAAATTTGTTTTTGCTCATAATAATACCTTTTATTGATTTTGATTATATAATAAAAGTAACAAAAATCAAAATGAAAAACAAAAAAACACGACGTAATGTCGTGTTTTAATCTTAGTATTCACAGTTTTTTGGTGTTCTTGGGAACAATTCAACGTCACGGATATTTGAAATGCCTGTGATATACATTAAAATTCTTTCAAAACCAAGACCGAAACCACTGTGGACAACACCACCGAATTTCCTTAAGTTTACATACCACCAATAATCTTCTTCTTTAAGGTTATGGAACTCAAGTTGTTCGCGAAGAACTTCAAGTCTTTCTTCTCTTTGGCTTCCACCAACGATTTCGCCAACGCCTGGGACTAAAAGGTCGCAAGCAGCAACTGTTTTCTTGTCGTCGCTAAGACGCATATAGAATGCTTTAAAGTCTCTTGGATAATCTGTAACAAAAACAGGTTTTTTATAAACAACTTCTGTTAAGTATCTTTCGTGTTCGCTTTGAAGGTCTGTACCCCAACTTACTTTATACTCAAATCTGTCATTTTCTTTTTCTAAAATTTTGACAGCTTCAGTATAAGTAACTCTTGCAAAGTCACTGTTTAAGACAAGGGTTAATCTTTCAATCAAAGTTTTGTCTACAAATTGGTTAAAGAACTCTAATTCTTCCTTGCAGTTATCAAAAGCATATTTGATTAAGTACTTAACCATTTTTTCAATCAATTCCATATTGTCTTTTAAGTCATAGAAAGACATTTCAGGTTCGACCATCCAGAATTCACTTGCGTGTCTTGCAGTGTTGCTGTTTTCTGAACGGAATGTTGGTCCAAATGTATAAATTCTTGAAAAAGCTTGTGCAAATGCTTCGCCTTCAAGTTGACCTGTTGGTGTTAAGAAAACGTTTTTACCGAAGAAGTCGCCTTCTGGTGTTGCAGTTTTCATATATTCTTTGTCATAAAAGTTGTGGGTTGTTACACGGAAAACATCGCTACCACCTTCGCAGTCAGCACCTGTGATGATTGGTGTGTGTACATAAACAAAGTTTTGCTCGTTAAAGAATGTGTGAATTGCATATGCAATTTTGCTTCTTACACGGAATACTGCGTTGAAAAGATTTGTACGTGGACGAAGATATGCTTGTTCTCTTAAGAATTCTAAAGAGTGACCCTTCTTTTGAAGTGGGTAATCTGCGTCAGTTTTGCAAATGATATCGATATTATCAACTTGAATTTCAAATGGTTGTTTGCTTTCAGGTGTTAATACGAGTGTGCCTTCGCACATAATACTGCTACCTGCGTTAAGTTTTGCAATTTCTGCATAGTTTGCGCATTTTTCAGGTGTGAAAACAAGTTGTACACCCTTAAAGCTTGTGCCGTCGTTTAAGTCAACAAAACCAAAGTTTTTGCTGTCTCTAACAGACCTAATCCATCCACCGACTTTAACTTTTTTATCTTTTAAGTCAGCACTGTTTAAATGTAATTGTTTAATATCAAGTTTTTCCATAATAGTTTTCCTTTTTTACAAGTAAGAGTTTAGCATATTTTAATACATTTTAAAAGCAAAATTTAAAGTTAGGGCAATTTATTTGTAAAAAAAGCAGTAATTTGCTAAACTTAAAACGAAAATACTGTTTAAAACTTAAATTTAAGGAATTATGTTATGAGATATGATTTGGTTGTTATTGGTGGTGGCATAGCAGGTTATACTGCAGCAATAAAGGCAGCAAAACTTAACAAAAAGGTTTTGCTTGTAGAAAAAAACAAAATTGGTGGAAGTTACATAAATCACGGCTCTATTTCTGCAAAGACAATTTTAGAAATTTCAAACGAACTTCTAAAGATTTGTGATTTGCACGAGAAGGGGTTAGACTTTTTAGATGTAAACATTGTCGAAAGCAAGGTTTTTGAACATTGTTGTAAAATCGAAGAAGATTTAAGAAACAATCTTGTAAAAGAGCTCGAAATTGAAAAAGTTGAAGTTGTTTTGGGTGAAGGTAAAATTATAACAGAAACTGCAGTTGAAGTTGCAGGAAAGATTTTTAATACTAAAAAGATTTTGATTGCAACCGGCACAAAACTTAATAACCTTAAAACAGGTGGATTTAAAAACGCAAAAAGTTCGGAAGAGTTCTTTAAAACAGGTTCTATAGGCGAAAAAATTGCCATTATCGGTGGTGGTGTTGTTGGTGTTGAAATTGCAACTTTTTTGATGTCTATCGGCAAACTAGTTACTATTTTTGAAAAAGAAGAAAACCTAATCTCAAACTTTTCAAGAGAGTTAAGTATTCAACTTGCAACAACACTTAAAAGAAAGGGTGTCGAAATTTTGACAAATGTTCAAATTCACGATATCACAAGCGATTATAGGGTTGTTTTTGATGTTGACGGCGAAACAACCGAAAAGCAATTTAGTGATGTTATATATTCTGTAGGTAGAATTCCAAATATAAAAAACTTGGGTTTAAAGGAACTCGGTATAGAAATGGACGGCGACTTTATCAAAGTTGATGAAGATTACAAGACAAATATTCCAAGTATCTATGCTGTAGGTGATGTCGTAGGCAAAATCCCTGTTGCTCACTTTGCTGAAATTTCCAGCGAAATCGCCGTTTCTAGAATGTTTAAAAAGGGTGACTATAAAAACATTGATATTGACCTTGTGCCTAGATGTGTTTATACAACCCCTGAAATTGCAGTTATCGGCAAAACTGAAATCGCAGAAGATGTAAAAGTGGTTAAATACAATATGGACCAAAACGGTAAAGCTGTGGTTGATGGTCAAAGTAGGGGATACATAAAACTATTTGCAAAAAACAATTATTTGATTGGTGCAGAACTTTACTGTACAAACGCAACAGAAATTATAAACGAAATTTCTCTTGCGATTACAAATAAGATTAAGGTTAAGGAAATTGTTTCTACAATTCACCCACAACCAACAGTTTGTGCAAGTTTTAAAGATGCTTGTAAAATGTTTTTAAAAAGAGGTTAAAATGAAAATACTATTTAAAAATGCTAGAATTTTAGACCTAGACGAAGAAAATGGTTATAGGCTTGGCGAAGTTTTGGTCGAAGATGATACGATTGCTTTTGTTGGAAAAACTTACAAAGGCGAAGTTGACAGAGAAATCGATGTTAACGGAAATGTTTTGTCCCCAGGGTTTGTAAATTGTCATGCTCACTCTGCTATGACAGTCCTAAGGGGTGTTAAAGATGATGTTGATTTGCAAGAATGGCTTTTTGACAATATGTTCCCAAGAGAAGAAATGTTGACCTATGATGATATTTACTGGGGCACAATGCTTGCTGTTTGTGAATATTTAAGGGCAGGTATAACTTGTATTCAAGATTACTATTTTCACGAAGGCGCAATTTTAAAAGCACTCAATGAAACCGGTATGAGAGCAAGAATTGCACTTGGTTTTTTAACAGGTGATAGGTTGGACGAAAAGTATATGGACGAGCAGTATGAAGCAATTTCAAAAGCGCCATTGATTGAACCTGTTGTAACTTGCCACTCTGTCGGTGTTTGCAGTGAAGAAAAATTTGAAAAACTTGTTGCATATGCCAAAAAGAAAAATCTTCCTATGGCAACACACCTATCAGAAACGCTTAAAGAAGTTGGTGATTGCACAGTCAAAAATAATGGACTTACACCACCACAATATTTAGAGCAACTTGGTTTCTTTGATAGAAAGTGCTCGTGTTTTCATTGTGTACATATGGATAAAGATGACTTGCAAATCTTAAAAGATTATGATGTTGATGTTGTCACTTGTCCTTCATCAAACATAAAACTTGCAAGTGGTATTGCACCTATTTTTGCAATGCAAAACAAAGACCTAAATATCTCAATCGGTACAGATGGACCTGCAAGCAACAATAGTCTTGATATGTTTAAGGAAATGTTTTTGGTTTCAACTTTGTCTAAGGTTAACTTATATAAGCCGGATATTGTTTCTGCAAGAGATGTTTTAAAAATGGCAACGGTTAATGGGGCAAAAACAGTTGGCTTTGATGATATAGGAGAAATCAAAGTTGGCAAAAAAGCAGACCTAATTTTGATTGACACTAAAAAACCACATATGCAACCTGAGCACAATTTGTTATCAAATCTTGTATATTCAGCAAAATCAAGTGATGTTTATCTTACAATGGTAAATGGTAAAATCTTGTACGAAGATGGAAAGTTAAACATCAATATAGACGAAGAAATAATCATCAAAAAAGCAAATGAAGTTGCAGAAAGAATAAGATAAAAAAAGAAAGTTTTTTAACTTTCTTTTTTTGTTGATTTGATATGTGTTTATTGATATGGACTTGGTGGTCGGCAAAAATACATATAGTATAGTTAACTTTAAAATAAAGGGGTTTAACTAAAACCGAACTGTCCGTTCGGTAAAACATATATATGATTGCACAATAAATAATAAAAACAAAAACAGGCTTAATTATGTTTTTGTTTTTTATTTTTATATATTGTGTTTTGTTTTGATTATATATTATATCCCGACTGCGTGGTCGCTATAAAGAGAAGAGTCGTGCCAAAATGTTTACTGTTTTGTTTGTAAGGTTTTTATCAATGGTAAAAGAAATTGAGATTTCTGATAAGGACATATTAAAAACTGTTATATTGTTTTTTGTAAGTTCACAAAACATATCAACAACAAGTTTTGAGTGAGTTGCAAGACCTGTGCCAACAACTGTTATTTTGCTTAAAGAATCCCTAACTTCAATGCCGTCTAAAAAAGTGTTTTTTACTTCTTCAATATCTGTGCTTGGTATAACAAAAGAAAGTAGTGTTTTTTCTCCTTGATTTAAGATAGATAAAAATTCGATATTCCTGTTTTTTAAAAATTCAACTTTGCTGTTTATGTTTTTAAAGTCTGTTTCGGTTGCTGTAACACTTACCATATTTTCTTTTACTGCAACACCTGTTACAACCACGTCTTCAAAATTCTTTTTGCTCATAATATAAGTTCCTTTTGTTTTGTCTGTTTCTAAACTCTTTCCAAGATACAAATTCACGTTATAAATTTTTGCAAGTTCTACGCTTCTTGTTTCTAAAACTTTAGCACCACCAACGGCTAGTTCCATCATTTCGTCAAAGGTGATTTTGGTTTGTCGTTTTGCACTAGGGTACAGTTTAGGGTCGGTTGTACATACTGCAAAAACATCTGTATAGATATTGCAACTACACCCAAGTGCAGATGCAATTGCAACGGCAGTTGTGTCCGAGCCCCCACGCCCGAGTGTTGTGATTTCGCCCTTTTTTGTTATTCCTTGAAAACCTGCAACAATTACAACTGCATTTTGGTTTAAATATTTTTGTACTCTTTTTATGTCAATTTGTTTTATAAAGGCGTGCGAAAAATTTTCGTCTGTCATAATTCCTGCTTGCTCGCCAGAAAGCGAAACTGCCTTTATGCCTATATCGTTTAGGGCGATTGATAAAAGAGAGATTGATTGCAATTCGCCTGTTGACATAAGTCGGTCCATTTCTCGTTTGTTTGGAGAAGATGTGATTTCTTTTGATAAGGCGATAAGATTGTTTGTTGTTTTGCCCATAGCACTTACAACGATAACCATCTTGTTGCCACGCAAAACTTCTTCTTTTATGTGTTTTGCAATATCCTTAATTTGATTTGTTGTGGCCACAGACGAGCCACCATATTTTTCTACAATTAACATATAAATTTCCTTTGTTTAGATTGATTTAATTTTGTCTTCTATTTCTAATATAGTGTTTTTTATAAGGTTGTTTATTCCTTTTATGTTTAGATTTTTTGTATAATATTTTTCAGTTTTTTTGTGATATTTTATGGCAAGGTCAAGGTGTGTTTTTGCTTCGCCTAAAAGTGTGTCTAGCATATCGCTATGTTTTAAACACGCACAAGGTGGCAAAGTTAAAGTTTTTGCACACAACATTGTGTTTCTGCGATTTATAATAATTCCCTCTACAATATTTGGGTTTAGTGGACTTAATATAGAAGTTGTATCGTAACCCTTTTTTGTTATTTCTAAATTAAGAGTTTTAAGCACATTTGAAGCATAATTTGTGGATAAGTTAAGTGTAATTATTCGTTGGTAATTGTTTTGTTTTATAAAGTTTTGCTCGCTTCCAACACTACTTAAAAACATTTGCCTATTTTCGCCTTTAATACGCCTTGCAGAAAGGTTTAAGTCGCGCAAAAGTTTTCTTACGGTCTTGTTTATTGTTGTTTGTTTTTCTTCTTTGTCTAGGTCTAAATCAAAAACTGCACCCACAGCCTTTAGTGTTTTATATGCAAGGGCGTAGTGGTCTTTCTTTTTTTGTATGTTTTGTTTGATTTGCTTTGTGTTTTCAACAGTTTTTTTGTCTATAAATTGTTCAAGGTTCAAGATTTTGCTATCAATTAGTGGAATATTTGTATTCATTTCGTGTGGAGATGTGCCATCAACAATCGAAATATTAAAGTCTACAATCCTTATTCCGTCTAAACTTTGTGGGTCGGACGAGCAGTGAAAAAATTCCATAGCATATCCTAGTTTTAAAAAGTGTTTTCCAACTGTTTTTAAAAAGGTGCTTTTACCTGTGCCAGGGCCACCTTTTAATATATAGGTAAAAGATGGGGTTTTGGTAGAATTTAGAAATTTATAATTGTTATAAAAACCAAAGCAAGAGTTTGATGATAAAAAATAATGTTTGATGTTTTCCATACTACAAGGTATTATCGTTTTTTTAAATTTGTTACAAAAAACAAATTCACTTTAATTTTAATTCTTACATATCGTGTAGGGTGGAGGAAAAATTTGTGAAATACTTTGTTGATACTGTGGACAAAAGAAATCAAGTTTTAAAAGAATTGCTAATAAAAAATGGATACTTAGCTTACGACTTTGATTTTTTAAAAATACAGGAGATAAAAAGGGGCGATATGGTTGTTTTTTCGCCTGCAAAGAAGTTTACTAAAGAAGAAATAGAAAATCTGCCTAAAGGTATCGTTGTTGTTTGTGGAAACCTAAGTGAAGAATACTTAAAAATTTTAGAGAAAAAAAAGATAAAAATTAAAAACTTGATGCAAGACGAAATCTTTACCGTAAAAAATGCAAACCTTACGGCTGAAGGTGTGCTCGCAATAATTTTAGAAAAAACAGACGTAAGTATTTTTGACTCTTCTGTTTTGATTTTGGGTGGTGGCAGGATTGCAAAATCTATGGCTAGCATTTTAAAGGGCTTAGGTGTTAACTTTGCAATTGTGTCGTATAATCCTATAAAGTTTCCTAGTTATTATCTTTTATCCAGCAAGTGCTACTATAGAAATGGGTTTTTAAGGGATATTGATAAGTTTAACGTTATTGTTAACACAATTCCTGCAAGAATAATAGGAGATGAAGTAATAGAAAAAATAAACCCTAAAACAGTTTTTATAGAAACGGCATCTGTTAAATGTTTAGACGATACTAAAAAACTTGGTTTTGAGTATCTTTTTTCGCCAGCACTTCCACAAAAATATTCGGCTTTTAGTGCTGGAAAGTTGGTTTATGAAAGTATTATGGGGGAAAACGATTATGACAAAAATTAAAGTTGGTTTTGCAATAACCGGCTCGTTTTGCACACACGAGAAAATTTTGCTTGTGTTAAAGGACCTAGTTAAAAAAGGGTACGACATACTTCCAATATTGTCTTATTCTGTAAAAAACACGGATACAAGGTTTGGTAGTGCTAAAGATTTTTATAAAAATGTAAAAGATATTACAGGTAAAACTCCGATTGATACAATTGTTGGTGCTGAGCCTGTAGGCCCTAAAGGCATGATAGATATTTTGGTTGTTGCACCTTGTACTGGAAACACCTTATCAAAACTTGCAAATGCAATTACAGATACGGCTCCAACCATGGTTGCAAAGGCACATTTAAGAAATAACAAACCTTTGGTTATTGCTGTTTCTAGTAACGATGCCCTAGGTCTTAATATGAAAAACCTTGCAACACTTATGTCAACCAAAAATGTTTATTTTGTGCCTTTTGGTCAAGACGACGCAACAAAGAAACCAAAGTCTTTAATTGCTGACTATGATATGATTGAAGAAACAATTTTGTGTGCCCTAAAACACGAGCAAATTCAACCTGTGCTTTTAAAGTAAGAATTTTGTTTTGTAAGTTTTTGTTTTTGTGATAGAATAGCTCTCGTTTAGGAGAAGATTATGTCACTAGATAAAGCAAGAAAACATTTGGAAAAATTTGGAAAAGAAAACGATATACAATTTTTTGATGTAAGTTCTGCAACGGTTGAACTTGCAGCAAAGGCTTTAAACTGCAAACCTGAAAGAATTGCAAAAACCTTATCTTTTAAATTAAAGGAAGGGGTTATCTTAATTGTCTTTGCAGGGGACACAAAAGTTGATAATGCAAAATATAAAGCACAGTTTGGCGAAAAGGCAAGAATGCTAGACTTTAGCGAAGTTGAAACTCTTGTTGGTCACGCAGTTGGTGGGGTTTGCCCATTTGGTGTAAACGAAGGGGTTGTAACCTATCTTGACGAATCTTTAAAAAGATTTGATATTGTCTATCCTGCTTGTGGCACAAGTAACAGTGCAATAGGCCTAACCATAGACGAGTTAGAAAAGATATCTTTGGCAGCCGGCTTTATAGATGTTGGCAAAAATTGAATAAAAATATTTAGAATTTACTAATTTGCTTTTTAGTAAATTCTTTTTTATGCTATACTATTTTTGTAAAGGAAAAACAAATGGCAAATTTTATCGAAGAAATAAAAAACTATAAACCTACTTGCGAGCAAGAAGAAATGGACAAAAAGATGTTTCTTGATTGCATTGATAAATATGATAATGTTTTGACAAGAGATAACACTGTTTGTCACTTTTGCTCTTCTGCGTTTATCATAAACAAAGAGCATACAAAAGTTTTATGTATTTATCACAATATTTATAACTCTTGGTGTTGGGTCGGTGGTCATGCTGATGGAGATAGCGACCTTGAGTATGTTGCAAAAAAAGAAACAGGCGAAGAAACCGGCCTTAAAAACATTAAGGTTTTGGGCTCTCTTGCAGCAGTTGATGCTCTTTGTGTGCACTCTCACATAAAAAGAGGCAAATTTGTTTCCTCACACTTGCACTTAAACTGTACTTATATTATTGAAGCAGACGAAAGTGAAGAGATTAGAATTTTGCCAGACGAAAACAGTAAGATTGGTTGGTTGACTTTTGACGAGTTGATTGAAAAGTCTACTGAAAAACATATGATACCTGTTTATAAAAAGTTAATCGCAAAAATTAAAGAAAACAATTTTTAGGAGTTTTTATGCAAAACGAAATCGTAAGGCCAGATGATTTGCTTGATGCAAACGGCAACTTAAAACAAATAGGTTATTCAAAAACAATGCTTTTGCAATATGACAGAAGCAAAGTTGCTGTAAGAAAAACAAGGATAAAAGAGTGGGATTATTATCTAGTCTATAACGACGCTTATGCTGTTGCCTTAACTATTGACGATAATAGTTATATGGGTCTTCATAGCGTAAGCTTGATTGACTTTAAAGAAAAAAAAGAAACAACAAAAAGCATTATGAATTTTATGCCTATGGGAAAAACAAATTTCCCTTCAACATCTAAAGTTGGAGATGTTTGCTTTAAAAACAAAAACATCGACATAAGATTTCAAAATGATGGCAAAGAAAGAATTTTGTCAGTTTACCTTAAAAACTTTAAAGATAAAAAAGACTTTAGGGGTTATTTTAAACTTACAAACGAGCCAAAGGAAAGTATGGTTATTGCAACACCTTTTGAAAAAAGGGGTCACTTTTATTACAATCAAAAAATTATTGGCATAAGAGCAAGGGGCGAAGTTTCTCTAGGAGACGAAGAAATTATCTTTAACGAAGAAGACACCTTAGGTCTTTTAGATTGGGGCAGGGGTGTTTGGACTTACAAAAACACTTGGTATTGGGGTGCAGGTCACAAAATTATCGATGGCAAGGTTTTTGGTTTCAACATCGGCTATGGTTTTGGCGATACAAGTGCTGCAAGCGAAAATATGTTGTTTTATGATGGCGTTGCGCACAAAATCGAAGATGTTAAGTTTAATATTCCAACCACAAAAAACGGCAAGGACGACTTTTTGTCAAAATGGACTTTTACTTCAAGCGACAAGAGATTTGAAATGGAGTTTGAGCCTATTATTGATAGACACTCAAATGCAAATGTTTTAGTTATATGTAGCAATCAACACCAAGTTTTTGGAAAATTCACAGGCAAGGCAGTTTTAGATGACGGTAAAGTTATCAAAGTTAAGAATATGCTTGGCTTTGCAGAAAAGGTTCAAAACCGTTGGTAAAAAATAATATTTTTTTGTGCAAGTTTTTACTTGTAATAAATGTTAGATTGTTATAAAATACTAACTATTGAGGGATATAATGGCTGACGATAATTTAGAACTTGCAAGAAATATTATGAGACTTAGAATTTTGTCTTCTAATGCTTGCGAAAGTTTTGAAAAACAAATGAATAAAAAAAATCTTCTAACTACAAAAGTTAGAATTTTGTTTTTGATTGACGAGTACAAAACTGTCTCGCCAACTTTTTTGATTGACAGATTATATGTCGCAAAGTCTAATATTGCCTTATTTTGCAAACAACTTATGCTCGAAGGCTTGATTTCTAGCAGTCAAGATTTGATTGATAAGAGAATAATATATTATTGTCTTACCCAAAAGGGTAGGGAATTTTTAAAATCAAAATTAAGTTTCATTCAAGACAATCTTGATTCAGCTGTTGACGGAGATACAAAAAAGAAACTTAATGAAAGTATGAATTATGTCAACAAAGTATTAAGTAAAAAATTTTAAGGAGCGATTATGCTAAAACTATACAATGCATTAGAAAGAAGAGTTACAGAATTTAAACCTATTGAAGACGGAAAGGTTAAGATGTACACTTGCGGTCCTACAGTTTATTACTATCAACATATCGGCAATATGAGAGCATATGTTTTTATGGATAGTTTAAGAAGGGCCCTAAAATATAACGGTTATGAAATCAACGGTGTTATGAATATTACAGACGTTGGCCACCTTACAAGTGACGAAGATACCGGTGAAGATAAAATGGAAAAAGCAGCCAAAAGAGAAAACAAATCTCCTATGGAAATTGCAAAGTTTTATTCAGACATTTATTTTCAAGACCTAAAATCATTAAATATCGATTTGCCTGAGCACATCACACCTGCAACAGAATATATTCCACAAATGATTGATTTTGTTAAAGGCTTAGAAGAAAAAGGCTATACATACAGAATTGAAGATGGCATTTACTTTGATGTAAAGAAATTTAAAAACTATGGTATGTTAAGTGGCAAGGACTTAGACAAAGTTGGTATTGCAAGGGTTGAAGAAAATCAAGAAAAACATCACCCATTTGATTTTGCTTTATGGAAATTCGTGCCAGAAAATCATATCATGAAATGGGATAGCCCTTGGGGTGTTGGTTGCCCTGGCTGGCACATCGAGTGCTCTGCTATGAGTAAAGATATCTTGGGCTCAAAGTTTGATATCCACACAGGTGGTATCGACCACTTGACAGTCCACCACGAAAACGAAATTGCACAAAATGATGCACTAGCAGGGGACAGGGTTGTCAATCGTTGGTTGCATAATGAATACCTACTTGTTGATGGTGGAAAAATGAGCAAGAGTTTAGGCAATATTTACACAATTGCCGACCTTAAAGCAAAAGGCTTTTTGCCACTTGACTTTAAGTATTTCTGCCTAAACACACATTATTCTAAAAAAATCAACTTCACAATGGACGGACTTAAGGCAAGTTCTGTAGGATATAGAAAACTTAGAACAATCTTAAGGGATCACAAAAACAGCGATAAAAAGACAGACGAAACTGTATTAAATAAATATAGAGAAGACTTTAAAAATGCTATTAACGACGACCTTAATACTCCACTCGCACTTGGTATTGTTTGGGGTATGGTAAGAGAAAACGAAAAGTCAGTTGATATTTACAATCTTGCAGGTGAGTTTGATAAAGCTTTGGGCCTTGGTCTTGATGAAGTTATCGAAGTTGAAGAGATTGAGATTACAATCCCACAAAACATCTTAGATTTGTGCGAACAAAGATTGCTTGCAAGACAATCAAAAAATTGGGCAGAAAGCGATAGACTTAGAGATAAAATCAACGAACTAGGTTATGTTATAAAAGACACAAAAGAAGGTTATGAAGTAACTCTAAAATAAAAAAAGACCGAAAGGTCTTTTTTTGTTTGTTCTTAAAAACTTGTCCTTATCATAAATTTGTTTAAGGGGGTTTTTATGTTACAAGAAAATAATAATACAAATAAACTTAGCGAACTTAAATTAGTTAACCGAAATAAACTAAGTTTAACAAATGTTGAAAAGGTTATAGGCTCTAATGATACAAAGATTATGGTTGTGGTATCAGGCGACACTTTTTGTATAACAGGAAACAATTTGCGTGTTTTAAAGTTAGACACCGACAGTGGTCTTTTTGAAAGTGAAGGTGAAGTCAGCGAAATCAAAATTATGACAGGCAACAAAGGGGGTTTGTTCAAAAAGATTTTTAAGTGATTTTGTTTTCTAGTTTAAACGGCCTAAACTCTTTTTTGTTTATGCTTTTTGTGGGCATTGTTTTGGGTGTCTTTTATGAAGTTTGTTTGTTTTTAAGAAAGATTTTTGTGCTCAAAATATTTAAGGTTGTTTTTGATATTGTTTTTGTTTTTATAAGTTTTATTGTTGTTTTGTTTGCCATAAACTATTGCGCTTATGGGTGTATTAGGGCGTATTTATTTTTGGGGCTGTTTCTTGGCTTTTTTACAGAAAGGGTGTCTATTGGTTTTTTAGTTGCAAAAAGTTTGAAATTTATTTATAATTACTTTGTAAACAAATTAAAAAAGTTTAAAGGAAGACATCGTGGAAGAAGGAAAGTTAAGAAAAATTGTTAGCTTAGTTACGGTTGCTGTTATTGTAATATTTTTTGCCATGGTTATTGGACTTGTTTTTCAATTTGTAAGCATTTCAAAACTTAAGGCAGAAAAGAAAGCACTTGACGAAAAGATTGTTTATTTTACAGAATACAACAACTCTGTAAATGACAAAATAGATTATTTAAAAGACTCCGAAGCCTTAGAAGATATGTATAGAGCTTTGGGTTATGGGAAAGAAGGCGATATAAAATTCGACTAACAAAGGAGAAAAATGCAAAGGACAACTTTAAGGGCAACAGGTTATATCAGCATTCTTTTTGGACTGTTTTGGATTATAATCACAACTCTTGGATTTGTGCACTTATTATCAAATGGAGAAAGTTCTGCAGTTCAAAATGAATCGATTGGCGCTTTATGTGATATGTTTTTTGAAGTGTGGTACAACCCTGCACTTTTGATTTATAATTTTAGTTCAGCACCGAGTGGTACGGCTTCAATATTTTGGTGTGTTGCAACACTTGTCGTTATGGTTATATTTTTAATTTCAGGCATCAAACTTATTAAATATTCAAACGAAGATTATGACCTAAAAGAAAATGTAAGCAAAGCGGTTATGTTTATAATTTTTACCGGCATAATATTGGCATTTTCAATTTTTGGTTGTGTAAAAGCACCTAAAATTTGTGCGATGATGTATGTAAATATAGGCGTACTTGTTGTAATGTTTATTTTGCCTATTATCGAATGTATAAAGGCAACAAAAGATTAAAAACACATTGAGTTTTCAATGTGTTTTTTTGTATAAAACTTGACTTTTAAAGATAAAAAATATACCCTTATAATATTAGGAGATAAAAATGAAAAAAGACAATAAAACAGCCACAATTGTGTTTTTGTGTTTAGGCACAGTTTTACTTGCAGTGTGCGCAGTATTTGTTAATTTAGGCATTAAAAACCCGGGATTACCATCAGTGAAATTTTATATCTTTGCTGGGTTTACAGGTCTTATAGGTGCTTTGTTTATTATATCCTTGATTGCTGAAGCAATTCTCTCTAAGATAGAAAAAGTTGTTTTAGAAAAAGGTACATACGTTAAAGCAAAAGTTGTTTCTGCAAAATTGATTTTGGTGGGTGGGTCAAAACCTGCTGTTAGTTTGGTTTCTCACAACACTCCTTATGGCGAAAGGGATACAGAATACAACAACAACCCACCTTGTGAAAACGCTTCTTACAAAGTTTATGTTGAGTTGTTAAACTTGCAAGGCAAAAAAATCAAAAAGTGTTTGCCGGGTTCTTTTAATAATGCTCAATTATCTTATTTTGTTTATGAAGGGAGTGTGCCTTTAAAGATATATAAAAATTTTATAGCATTTTCTGAAGGATATGAAGAATCATTAGAAACAAAGGTTCCACTCGATATTGAAATTTTGTCTTTTAAAAATGATAAAATAAAAATAGAAAATAGTTTGCTTCACGCTATAGCAATAAAGAGAAGTAAAAAATCACCACAAGCATATAAAACAAAAATAGCAGATTACAATTTGTTTGCTGTGGGTTACAAATCAAGATCAGATGGTAATTCTTCTCCTAGATATTACGGAATGGTTAAGTTTTACTTTGAAGCTGGTGGAGAGAAAAAATATAGAATTGTAGACCTAAGTATTACAAACTTTTCTAGAGTTCAGTTGTTGCAAAATCAAGGCAAACAACTTCCTGTGCTTATTATCAATAATCAGGCATATATTGATTTTGATGAATTGCCTATATTATAAACAAAAAACACATTGCATAATCAATGTGTTTTTTTTATTCTTCAAAAAGTGTGCCTTGTATGTTTGTATTTAGATAATCAAAGTTTGCGTCTTCAAGCCTTGGCATTTCTGTTGGAATTGGTGGCTCTAAACTTTTTTCATATTCAAAAAACAGTTGCCCTTGATTCCAAGGAAGGAAAGACATTCTGCTTGCCCCTTTTGTTTCGTACATAAACACACCATCAAAACCAACTTTGTCTAGTGCTCCTATGATTTCTACAAAATCAAGATTGCCACTGCCTGGAAGAAGGTGTTGGTCGGTTTTGTCGCTCTTGCAGTCAGAAATGTGTACACCCATAAGTCTTTCTCCAACTGTTAAGATTGCATCTTTTGGGTTTTCGTGCGAAATATGGTTTACATCAATAACGGCACCGACCTGTGGGGCTTCGTATCCTTGTTTTTTGTTTACTGCGTTTACAGTATCGATAATTTTGCAATGCTCTAAAGATGTGCTTGCAAACAAATTTCCTGGCATATTTTCAACGCAAATTGGAACACTTGTTGCTCTTGCAAGGGTTGATAGGGAATATATAAGTGCGCTGTATCTTGCATCTCTTTCACTATCTTTTATTGTGTTTGTTTTTAGTGTCCTGCCATATTCCCACTCTGGACTTCCTGGGTGAAAAACAAAGTATTGAGGACTTGCATATTTTTCTGCTTTTTTCATAATCCTGGTAAGTTTTTTTATTGTCTTATCAAGTTTTGTATAATCGGGTTCGCTTATATCAAAGTGGCAACCAAAAGGCATATGACAAGAATTTATTATTATGCCCCTATCTCTTAGTGCCTTACAGTTTTTCTTTAAGTTTTTAAAAAGCTCTGCTTGTTTTCTATCTGCTTGGACTTGAGGATAATGACTGTTAGGTGTTACAGTAAGTCCAAGTTCTACAAAGCGTATGTTGGACTCTGCAATTTCGTCAGGCAGAAAACTCCTACTGTTTTTGCCAACAATGGTTACACTTGTGCCTGTGTTTAGAGAATATTTCTTTGTCATTGTTCCTCCGGAGTGATTTCGATTTGTTTTATGTAATCATCAAAAGTTTTTGTCGCAACTTCGCTTTCTTCGTCATATGAAAACCCTGCTTTTATTGCAAGTTTTTGACTTGCTCTGTTGCTAGAATCTATGTCTAATTTAAGGTTTGATACCTTAGAATCTCCGTCAGGTGTTGGAAGGTTGTCTAAAACCCTGTTAGAAAAAATATCATTTTCTACAGTTAGTAAACCTGAAAGCACAATGCCTTGTCTTCTTGCCCCTTCGTTTCTGTATTCAATAAGGGCAGTTGAATTGTCACTTACAACTGCGATTTCTGCAAAAGGATTTTGGTCGCTATCAGTTACAATATACCTTGTTTTGTATCCACAAAAAACTTGCGAATTTGGCACATTTAAAACTGTGTTCAATTTTACAAAAGGAAAAGGATTACCGTTAGTATCATAAATTGTTCTAACGGTGTCAATATCGTTTCTGTCAAACTGCATATTTTTAAGGTGTCTTTGCCTTACCATTTCTTGAAATTCTGTTAACATTCCCATATAAATAGTTTATCATATGTGTTTTATAACTTCAATAAGCAATTTTTTTGTGTTTTAAAAATTTTTAGACAAAATTTTTAAAAATTGTTGTAATAAATGTTAAATTATGTTAATATAAATTTATTAAAACAAGGAGGAGTTTCAATATGGCAAAAAAATCAGATTATTTTGGTCTTGGTTACCTTGTTAGCGTTATCCTTGCAATTATCCCTGTAACATCATGGATTTGCGGCGCTCTTACAAGATTCCAAGAAGGCAAAATCGTTGCTGGTCTAATCAGATTAATCTTTGGTTTCAACATTGTTTGGGTCATCGACTTAATTCTTATGATTATCAGCAAACACATTCTTCGTTTACTTAATATGTAATTTTAAGTAAAAATGCCATTAAAAAGCACATCTTTAAGATGTGTTTTTTTATTGTATAAATTGCCAAACAAAATGGGTGTTTTATCGGTTGAGAATTTTAGTTTTTTTTGTTATTATAAAGATATGAAAAGTTTAGAAATTTTAGCCCCTGCAGGAAGCATTGATAGTTTCTTTGCAGCAATAAACAATGATTGTGATGCAGTATACCTTGGTCTTCAAAGTTTCAATGCAAGGGATAAGGCTGACAACTTCACAACAGAAAATATTGCAAGCTTTGTTAGGATTGCACACCTTTTTGATGTAAAGGTTTATTTAACTGTAAACACAGTTGTGACAGATTTGGAAATGGACAAACTAAAAGAACTTGTTGCAGTTGCAGTTGATGCAAAGGTTGATGCCTATATTGTGCAGGACTTAGGTGTTGCAAAAATGTTAAAGGACAACTTTAAAAACATTGTTTTGCATGCAAGTACACAAATGGGCATACACAACTTGTATGGCGCAAAAGTTGCTGAAAGTTTGGGTTTTACAAGAGTTGTTTTAAGTAGAGAAGCAACCCTAAAAGATATAGAAGAAATTTCTCACAACACAAATCTTGAGATTGAATATTTTGTTCAAGGGGCAATGTGTGTTGCTTTTTCTGGCAGTTGTTATATGTCAAGTTTGTGTAATGCTGAAAGTGGCAATAGAGGTAGGTGCTTACAACTTTGTAGACTAAACTATCTTGCAAAGTCAGGGGATAAGGAAATCGGCAATGGTTATTTTCTTTCTCCAACTGACAACTGCTTACTAGAAAAAATAAAGGACTTAAAAGACAGGGGTGTCGTATCACTTAAAATCGAAGGAAGAATGCGAAGGCCTGGCTATGTTGCTGTAGCAACAAAGGTGTATCGTGATACTGTTGACAACTTAGAAGGTAAAACAGATTTTATAACCCTTGAAGACAATCTTAAAAAAGTTTTTTATCGTGGAGAATACAACAAAGGTTTTTACCTAAATGGGGATAGAATAAAAGAAACAATAAATCCGGGTTTTCAAAACCATAGGGGTGTGCTCATAGGAAAAGTCGTAAAAGTTTTGCCTTTTAAAGATATATACGAAATCGTTGTCAAAACAAATGGCGAAACAATAAACAAGGGCGACGGTCTTAAATTTGTTTCAAATGGTGTTGAGCAAAGTATGGGTGTTGGCAACACCGAGATCGAAGGGGATAACACATACAAACTATATTCAAAAATTAAACCCGAAAAAGATACAAAAGTTTATCGCATTTTAGATTTTGAGTTTGAAGAAAGTGTTTTAAAAAGCTAAAAGAAATTGAAAGTTGACTTTGCTTTTGTTGGAAAGAAAAACAAAAAAGCAACTTTGACAATAAAGCATAAAGACATTGAAGTTATTGTTAAGTCTAGTGAAGTTTTAGAAGTGGC
>JAZSQZ010000152.1:0-31680 GCA_045538175.1 Clostridia bacterium | reverse complement strand
AGTTGCACTAAAACCCCTTTTTTTGCCCAATTTTTACCCCCAAATTTAAAACAAAAAAGAGAGCATAAACGCTCCCCTTTTATTATTTATTATCTGTAGTTGCTTCTTCTAAATCTTCGTTAAGTTTTTTAATCATAAGTTCAACATCAACACCATGAACTGCACTTGCATCTTCAACGCTTTCCATTTGACTCATAGGGCAACCAAAACAATGAAGACCAAAACCACTTAAGATTTCAGCACCGTTTTTGTATTTGCTTACGATTTCACCAACTGTAGTATCCTTTGTAACTTTTCCCATAATAAAAATCTCCTTTTATATGATATATAATAATATAATATATATAGTATAAGTAATATAAGGTATTTTAACCTTTAGTTTAGTTTGCTGTGACACAACAAACACTCTGTAGCATCAGAAAAGTTTTTAGCACCACAACAAGGGCAACTTATATACTCTTCTGTTGACTTGCCACAATTATAACAGAATTTTGCGACCATTTCAAGTGCAGTGTTACAATACTTACAATGTTTCTTAGGACGCTTTGGTTCTAATTCTACTTCAACAGGTTTTGTTTTTTCAAACTTATTTACAAGTTCTTCGATTTTCTTTTCTTTATTTGTTTTCTTTTTCTCTGTAGCGTTTCCTACAATATTGTCCAAAACAGAATCATCAACATCTTTATTTGGTGCAACAATAATAGGTTCTTCCTTTACAACCGGAGAAACAATGATTTCAGGAACAGGTTGTTCTTTGTGTTGTTTTGTTTCAAACTGACCAGAATACATCTCATATGCATCTCGTGGTCTTGTTTGTTGTTGAGTATTGTTTATAACAGCACTGTTTGCATTGTTTGCTGCTTGTGCTGCGGCTGCTTGCTTTCTCTTTTCTTCTCTTTCAATATATTCGTTTGCACCAATAACAACAGGTTTTACATTTATAATATCTTTCTTGCCTACACTTCCTATTGCTTCAGAAAGACCCTTTATGCTGTTTAAGTCAATAACCTTTTCTGGCTCAAGTGACACAGCTTTTGAACTTGTTTGCTTTTTATCTTGCTCATCACCTTTTTGCTCTGGCTTTTGCTTTAAGTATAACTGATTGATAACAACACAACTGTCTTCAACGCCATACTTCTCCATTGTCTTGTTTATATATTCGTTAATAGTTTTTGTGATTTCAGGGTCCCTATCCATATAGTCTTGGATTTGAAAGTTGTTAGAATTTAATATCTTTGCAACTGCTTCACCCGTTAAGGCACCAAGTTCTTTTAGGGCCCTTCCTTCTTTTACAACAGCGAGTTCAGACAAAAGTGTTTGCATAAGTTTTAGCGCATTTGTAACTTTAACATTATAAGTGCCATCAACTTTCATTTTAACTTTATCTTTACCACTATATGCTGTAACCCTATCAACAGTTTTAAAGTAGTTATTATCAAAAGATTTTAAGTTGATATAATATAAATCTGCTTTAATCTTTTTAGGTGGAACATATCCCGTTTTTGTTTTCACAGGTTTTGCAAACTTTGATAGCATCGGCATGCCTTGACCATCAAATTTGTGAATACCTGGCATCAAAACATCACAAATATTATCAAAGTGAGTTAAGATTGCACAATAACCTTCCTCGACTTCAATTTCGCTACCAAGTTTTAACTCACCACCTTTTAGGCGAGCAAAAACAACCATATCACTTCTTTGATATGGCGATAGTGTAATAGTTTTATTTACTAATTTTTTAAAACCCGAAAAAAGTCCCATAGCAATTCCGATAAATTATCTATTAACCTTTAAAGTTTAACACAAAAATTTTAAGGTCGTCAACAAAATTTATAATACTAAAACAAGACTACCCTTCATATATATTATTATTAAGCCGACGATTATAGGAGGATATATGTATAAATTAAGCGACATTTTGTCAAAGCCTGTTGTAAACCTTTATAGTGGAAAATATGAAGGCACCGTAAAAAACATAAGTTTTGATGAAAAGTTCAAACAAGCAAAATGGCTTATACTTTTTGATGAAGACGACGAAGAGTTTGCTCTTGATATAAATAAGATATATATGATTGGCGAAAACGCAATCACAATAAAAAACAACGATGGCGTTTTTCAACTATCTACAATAAACGACAACTTAAAAAACAACCCTATAAATCTTTCCTGTTGCACAATTGATGGGAAAATGTTAGGAAGACTAAAAAACTTAGAATTAAGCAAAAACTTTTACATAGAAAACTTTTATATAGAAGAAGATGTTTATGCTCCTAATAAAATTATCAATATCGGCAAAACTTTAATTATAGTAAATACAGAAGAGAAAAAAATAAGCATCACAAACTTCAAACCAAAACTTAAGATTAAACAAGAAGAAATAAAAACAGTTGTTTCAATTCAACCGGTTGAAGAAAAAATTATTACCCCACCAAAAATTGAAGATATAGAAACTTTAGACACAAAAAAGAACTTTATTATAAACGAAGGGATAAACCAACAACGCATACTCAGCAATCAAAACTTTTTACTAGGAAGAAAGGCAACAAAAACGGTGTATGGTATAAACAATGAGATAATTATAAAAAAAGATAACATAATAACTTCAAAAAATCTTGAGTATGCAAAATTGCACAATAAAATAAGTGAACTTGCAGTGTTTAGCAAAGCTAGAATATAGAAACAAAAAAAAAGACATCATAATCATAAGATTATAATGCCTTTTATTTTTTTATTATTTCTTTACGTTTTTAAGAAGATTTTGCATTTCTGCATTGATTGCATCAATTGCACTGTTTGAATCGTTTCTGCCACCTGTTCTTTCTCTTGCCTTTGCAGGTTTCTTTCTTGCAGCACTTGTTCTAGCGCTTGCATTTGATCTTCTAGGTGCAGGTCTTCTTGAAGGTGCAGTTGTTTTTGGAGTAAGTGCTGTTAAGTCAAAACCTTCGTCTTCGTCTTCTTCTTCAGCAGGTTCTTCTTCAACTTCTTCTACTTCTTCTACTTCTTCGATTTCTTCAACAGGTTCTTCTACGACTTCTTCAACAACTTCTTCTTCAACAGGGATTTTTGAAATTGTTTTGTCGATTTCCTCATTAAACTCTTGCTTTTGTTTTGCAAGGTTGTTGCTTTCTTCATCAATCTTCTTTTGAAGTTCGTCTAAGTCGTTTTCTGTAATTACTTCTTCTGGTTGTACAGTTTCTACAACTTCAGGTGCAGGTTCTACAACAGCTTCTTCGACAACTTCTTCTGCTGGTGTTTCTTCAGGCATTACTGTTGCTTCAGGTGTCATACCACCATCAACAGTTCCGTCGTCAACAACAGTTGTGTCGCCATCGCCTGTAATTTCGTCTTCGCCTTTAAGTTCGCTACCAGCATTTTCAACTGCTTCAACAGTTTCAAGTGCAGCTTTTTCAGCAGCTTCTTGTGCTTCTTTCTTTTCTTGTTCTTCGTTGCTCTTAATTTCAGCATCTTTTTGTTCTATGATTTCATAGTTTTCTTGAGCTGTTTGTGCAACTTCTTCTTCAGTCATTTCGTACAAGCTTTCTGGAGCAATTTCTTCTGCTTGAACCATATCAGCTGGATTTACAGTAGGTTGAGTTGCTTCATCACTGAAACCTTGCATATCTTCAACCAAAGATTTAAGGTCATTGTTTTCAGCAACAAGTTTTTCTAATTTTTGATTACTTTGTGTTGCAGCAAAATCTGCAAGACGTTTGTAAAGAACGTTAGCATAGTGTTTGAATTCAAGAAGCATAGCTTGTTCAACAAACTTTCTCTTTTCTTCAATCTCTTCTTTTCTCTTATTGATTTCTTCTTCGAGTGATGCTTGTTCTTCTTTATATTTTGCAGTTGCTTCGTCACTGTCTTTTTCGATTTGTTGTTGTTTCTTGATTTCGTCAGATTGTTGCTTTCTAATATAGTTAGCTTCGATACGGTTTGTAGAACTTTCTTGTTGTTGTCTCAAACTCTCTAAGTTTTCTCTACTAGCAGCAAGTTTTCTTTGATATTCTTTTGAAGTTGATTCGAAGTTCTTTTTATAGTTTTCTTTTTCAGCTTCAATTTGATCGCATTCAGTTTGAAGTCTTCTCTTACTTGAAAGGAATGTTTCAGTTTCCTTCATAGCTCTTTCCAAAACAAGTGAGCCATCGATACCAAGTTCAGCAAAGTCATACTCTTCACAAGCAACAGCATTTAATCTTGCTTTTTCTAATTCTTCTTGTTCGAGTAATGCTCTCTTTTCTAAGTATTGTTGAAGTACAGGAATACCATCTCTAATTTCTTTCTTAGTGAAAAGAATTTCGTAGTCAACATATGGTGGTAAAGTTGAAACAGCTTTGTTTAAGTTTCTTTCAAACATTGGGAATGTATCATACAAGTCAAAGTAGATAGCATTTTTCCAAGCGTTCATAATAAGTTGGAACATTGTATAAAGGAATGTGATAATACAAGGAACAATCAATGATTGAAAAATAACTTCAGCAATAGCAAGACTGCTTGAGCCGATAGCACCAAAACCAACCAACAATGAAAGTGCAACCAAAAGAATTGTAAATGTTGCAAAGTTTTTCATATTCTTTTCGATAGCGCTTGTTCTTAAAGGCTTATCGATACAACTGTCAACATTGATGTATGCACTAGGAGTATCTTCCCTGTTTAACATATACATTTGCCAATGTGTTCTTAAAACCTTTGGAACCCTTTTCATCTTAAGGTTAAACTCAACCAAGTTTTCTTCGGTGATAAAAGGTTTAGACAAAAAATATCTGTTAAGTTTTTCAACGCTTGCAAGCAATGTAACTTCGTAAGATTTTTTTGTAAGAACCAAAAGAACAACGAATGCGACAATCATTAAAGCCAATGCACCTATTGACCAATAAAG
This sequence comes from Clostridia bacterium, assembly GCA_045538175.1. Taxonomy (GTDB): domain Bacteria; phylum Bacillota; class Clostridia; order Christensenellales; family UBA1242; genus JAZSQZ01. The sequence continues at coordinate 26,804 of JAZSQZ010000152.1, read as the reverse complement.
AATGCCCATTTCGCTTGTGATAAGGTTAAAGAAATCTGAAACCTTATCAAAAATATTAGCTTCGCCCAATCCAAAAAAGTTCATACCTTTTCTCCTTGTTTGTTTTTATATTTTAAAATATATATCTAGCCAATCAATTATATGTGTAGTATAACACAAAACAAAAATAAAAAACAAACAAATAAACGCAACTTATTTTAAAATTTTAATCAATTTTTACTAATTTATCCAAAAATAAGGAATAAATCCATAATTCGTCTACTTTTATACCCATCGCCTTCTCGATTGCCTGCCTATATAATTTAAGTTGTAAGGCGTATTTTTCGACCAATTGGTCGCCGTTTTTCACCTTTGTTGTCTTATAATCTATGATTATGTTTTTGTTTTCACACATAACTAAAAGGTCAACTATACCTTGTATCAAAACCCTATCTTCAACGGTAGAATTTTCTACAATGTTTTTGTGTGGAACATACATAATAAAACGCTTTTCCCGAACGAGTGTTCGGTAGTTTAATTTATTTATCTCTTCGATTGCTTTTTTTATCTTTTCGGGCTCTACTTTATCATAATAATTTCTATCTTCAGGATACAACTCTTTTTCTTTTTCAATAAAACTTTTTATATAATTTAAGTCGCTATTTTCAAAAGAAATTTTTTGTAAAATATTATGATAACAAGTACCAAGTTTTGCATAATCGAAGTCTTGATAATTTTGATTTTCTTTTGTTGTAAAGTTTATAGGTTCATAGTTTACTGCTTCAAACAATTCATTTTCTTTTACGACATTTGTAACAGTATTTTTCTCAGCCAACTCTGTGCTTTTTTGATTTAAGTATTTATAATCAAAATACTCACCAAAGTTGTGGTTTGAACACTTTAAGCCAAAGTCAATCTCGACATCTTCTTCAACATCTTCCCTTTCAAATTCTTCTTTTAAGAAAGTGTCAATTCTAACAACACCACCGTCACTTATTTTTTGAGTGACGCCTTTTTTGTTGTTTTTGATACCTGAAATTGTTGTTGACTTAAATGCCTTAATAATCCAATCAAGATAACATTTTGCGTCATCAACAAATCCTTCGTCGTCTGTTGATAAATTCTTGCTGTTTAAGTCACCTATAATAAATAAATGATTTTTTGCACGAGTTAAAGCAACATATAAAAGACGCATTTCTTCCATTGCTTCTTCTTCTCTAATTTTATCGGCAATAACATTTCGTGCAACTGTCTTTTCTTTTTTGTGTGCTAAAAGGTCATAACAATCTACACCTAAACCCAACTCAGAGTTTTTCAAAACATCATCTCTAAAACTCATATTCGAAAAACCTGCCCCACAACCAGCAACAAAAACAATAGGATATTCTAACCCCTTGCTTGCGTGAATAGTTTCAAGTTTTACACTATTATCGCTGCTTACAACAGAAAAATCTGCAACAGCGTTGCTTGCAAAATTGTCGACATAATCAATATAATCAACCAAGTTTTCGTTGTAACTTGCAGATAAAAAGTGGTTTATAAATTGTGTGATTGTTTTGTGTCTTTTTCTACCATTAGGCAAAGACAAATAAAAATTCATAAAATCAAATTGATTTTGAAAATAATGCAAGATTTCATAAATAGAAGAAAAAACAATTTTTTCTCTAGCGTCATCTATAACAGATAATACATTATTTATTTTTTCACATATTTGATTTTTATTGTTAAGTAGATATTCTTTTACAGACATATAAAAATTATCACAATTTGTGTTAACCTTTATTTCTGCTAAGTCGTCAAAAGAAATATCGAAAATAGGATTGCTTAAAACTGTAACCAAACTTAAATCATCATGTGGGTTGTTTATAAGTTTTAGCAAAGACACCAAAAACAAAACATCTGTGTTTTTATATAAGTTTTCATTAGACTTTGCAAGCACAGGAATATTTTGATTTGATAATTCTTGACAGATTTCTTTTAAGATGCTATTTGTCCTACACATAATAGTAATATCTTTATATGTAATTTCTTTTTCGGTTTTTGACTTTAAGTCGTATATCTTTTTGCCGATAAGATTATTTATTGAATCTGCAATAAGGCGTGCTTCACAAACAGATTCGCTAAGGCGTTTTACATACTTACTGTCATCTTCTACAACAGAATAAACTGTGCCATCACATCTTTCTTTTTCTTCTTTTTCGGTTTGTGTATCAATAATTTTTACAACAACTTTTGGAATATCGTTGCAAGTTTGATATTTGCTTTTACCTTTAAGCATACCGTCTTTATGATAGTTTACACCACCATTGTCTTCGGTCATACAGACTTTGAAAACATCATTTACGAAATTTAAAATTTCAGGGTCACTTCTAAAGTTTTCATTTAACTTTATAACCACCCCACCACCATAGTTTTCGTAAATTTCTTTTTTACCCATAAATATCGCAGGAGTGCTATTTCTAAAGCCATAAATACTTTGCTTTATATCTCCTACCATAACCATATTGTCACCAAGAGTTAATTTTTGCAAAATTCTCTCTTGTATTGGGTTTATGTCTTGATACTCATCAACAAAGATTTGCTTAAAGTTTTTAGAAATTTGTTCTCTTATTGTTTTGTTTTCCAAAATTGAAATACAATAACTTTCCAAGTCGTTAAAGTCAACAGCATTTCTTTGCTTTTTTGCTTTTGAATATTCTTGTCTAAATTTGTTTGTTGCTTCCATAAGTTTGTTTAAACTTTTACCTGCAACAGACAAATTTTGTTTTAATGTATCAATATTGCTTGTGCCACAAAGTGACTTAAGTTTGTCAACAATTGCTTTGATATATGCCCAAAGACCAACTTTTCTTTCTTTAAAAGAAGCAAATTGTTCATCAATCTTTCCAACCATTTTAGGCAAACTAAAATTGTTTAAATGATAAAAATTTTCTTCAAAAGTATTTTTCTTATTAAAAGGAATAAGTTGTTTTAAGACATCTTCAAACAAAGCAACAAAAGGGACACAACTTATGCCTTCTGCTTCGATTAAAGATTTTTCTATCAATTTCTTTATATATAGCATTTTATCAATGATTTTTTTGTTAAGGCGCAATATTGCAGGATTCTTTAAAAAATCACTTTCATAACAAGAACAAGCTATATCCTTTTCAAACTTATCCCTATCTTCTTGTGCACATAAAAATTCATACAAAGATAAGATATTGTTTTTAAGGTTTGAATTTGTCCTATCTCTATCAAAAGTTTCGCAAAGCAAAGAAAAATCTTTGTCGTCCTTTTTTATATAGTCGTCAATAATTTTATCAAGTGCTTGTGCTTTTAAAAGTTTGCTGTCCATATCAGGAAGAACAGCAAATGAAGCGTTTAGATTTGTTTCGTAAAAGTTTTGTCTTATAACCTTTGCACAAAAACTATGCAATGTACAAATGTCTGCAGTAGAAATTTTTTGCAAAGCTTCTCTTACAATTTCGCTATCATCAGCATACTCTACAAGTTTGTTGTATAATCTTGTTTTCATTTCTAAACTTGCAGCTTCTGTAAAAGTTACAACCAAAAGTTCATCAACATTTACTTTGCCGTCTTTAATTTCTCTTGCAATCTTTTCTATGATTGTTGCAGTTTTACCACTTCCGGCAGATGCAGAAACAAGCAAGTTTGAATCATTGATTTCTATAACTTTTTCTTGCGAATCAGTAAACTCGATTTTGTCAGTTTTTACTTCGTCGTTATTCTTCTCCATCTTGCCCCCTTTTAAAAGTGTTTATATCAATTTTGTAGTTATTAACCCTTGGTCTGTTTTTAAGAGAATCGTCATAACGACAAATTGACCTATATTTGCATTTATCACAGAAAATGTTTCCATCTAAACTTAATGGGCTTGGTGAAATTTCGCCACCCAAAATATCTTTACAAGCCTTTGATAAAATATCTACAGCATATTCACCCAAGTTTTTTAGGTCGCTTTGTTTTAATAGTTTTGAATAATAATTAAAGTTTACAGAGCCATCTTTGTTTGGTTTGTTTTTCTTAACATAAATAATGTCACTTGATTGCCCTGCTATCAAATTATCATCTGTAGCATAAATAACTTCTTCGTCAAAAACAGTGTAACCTTTAAGTTTATAGTTTGTTGTGTTTTCTTCATCGTTAAAAGAATTCTTTACAGGGAAATAGTATGCCCCTGCAGGCTTTAACTTTAAACTATTTTCAACAACATTTTGATATACATACAACTGAATTTTCTTACCATAATAAAGTTCAGCAAATGAAATATCACACTTACCTGTTTTATAGTCAATTATTCTAAAGTAATCTTTAAAAGTATCAATTCTATCAACAGCACCGACAAGCCTTATTGTCTTGTTGCCTATTGTTATCCCTATACCCTTAATTTTATTTTTGTCATCAAAAAACGCTTCGCAAAGAATTGTTTTAAATTCAGTGTGTTTTGATTGCTCGTTTATAGCCCTACAAAACCTAATGGCTTCCTTTTGCAAATTATCAATTTGAATTTTGTTTGAAATGTTGTTTACAATTCCTTCATATGCTTCTTCGCTTAAAGCTTTATCAAATATTTTTAAGACCACATCTTCAACCATACCATCTTCTATCGGTAAGTTGTTTTGCTTATTAAACATTTCTGCGACAGCGTGCATAATGTTACCAACATTCATTTGATCTAATTCGCCAAGGTCTTTTTCTTTTACTCTAAGGCCATAATTCATATAATGAATAAAAGGACAAAGCATAAAACTTTCCACTTCAGAAACACCAAAAGTAGATTTTCTAAAAAATAGATTTGTTTTTATGCTACGCTTACTATTATCATACTTAAAATTTGATACAGCAACTTCTTCGCCGTTTTGCTTAAAGTAATTAAAGAGCTCGATATATTCATCAAGATTACAGAATTTGCTTCCATCATAAATATATCTTAAACCATTTATAAGATACTGTTTTGCGTTTTGTTTTGTTGACAAGTTTTCAACAAAAGTGTTTAAGTTTCTGTCTATCTTATATGTTGGAAGGTCTTGCGATTTTCCGTTTCGGTCTTTAACCAAAAACATTTTTTGAAGTTGATTTACAACATTACTCTTTGTTGCAATTGCGCCTGAAAGTGTTTTTAAACTATAACTTAAATACAATCTCTCTTTTGGAAGAAGTAAAAGCGAAAATATAGTAAACCTTTGACGCAAGTTTATTGTTGCGATGGTAGGTTCGATTTTGTAAGAATTTTCTAATACTTTAATTTCTTTATCTGATATAACACCGACATCTTGATTTTGTTTTGGAAATGAACCTTCACAACAACCCAAAACAAACAAAACTTTTACAGGATTATAAAAACTTGCCAAGCTATCGCCTACAAAAACACCATCTAGTTGAAGTGGAGTTAAAGAAATTTTAACAGCGTCTACACCCGAACTTAAAACATCAAAGAATTCGTTTTCATCAAACTCGGTGTCACTCAAAATTCCTTCTATGCTTGAGATAACTTTTTTAAACTTCCCTTCAAGTTGTGATAAAATTCTTGCAGTTTTTAAGTCACCTTCTTTTATCAACTTTTCTTGAAGTAAATTGATACTTTCAAAAACACCAAAATTGTTTAATAAAATATCAATCGAGCCTATGTAATCTTTTACAGTTTTTGAGTTTTTAAGTGCATCAAAAAATGGCTCTATCTTTTTAATAAAGTCTTCTCTTATAACATTAAAGTTTTCGTAATTTGTGTTTTTTGAAGAAAAGTTTATAGTTTTTAGATATGATAAATTTAAAACCTTGTATTTAAGGACATAATCTTCAAAATCAAACACCAAATCATTATCATAGTTTAAGATTGGGTTTTTGATAATAGATAAAACTTTTCTTGTTGTAAAACCATTTAGATACAAATTAAAACAGTCGTTTATAAATTTAACAAGTATGGTTTTTGAAAACTCGTAACTTGTGTCAATAAAGTATGAGATGCCATATTCATTAAAAATCTTTTCAATGATTGCTTTGCTCTCTTCTAATCCATTTACAGCAACTGCAAAATCTTTATATCTTAAATTTTTTGATATGATTTCTTTTCGAATATTTATCGCACACATCTTTACTTCATCAGCAAAGTCTTCTCCTTCCCAAACAGAAATCACATCGCTTGGTGCATTTATTGAGCGAGTCTTATATGAAAACAGATTGTCTCCTATAAACTTAAAAACACCTTTTAATTCGTTTTGACTTTGAATAATTTGTGGCTCGATATTAAGTTTTCTACAAATGCGTAAAACATTTTCTTTTACGTCGTTTAAATAAATATGACCATTTATTAAGTTTTCAGATTGCACACAAGAAACAGTTACACTCTTGCAATACTTAAACATTTCTTCAATAACAAGATATCCTTGCTTTGTAAGGTTGTCAAAGTGTGTAATATAAATATGTGAGTTTTTAATATGGTCACTGTTTTTGATTTCTTCAAGCAACAAGTCGAGCCTATCGTTTGCATCAATTGTACCATTTGTTAAACACTTTTCGTATTCTTCATATATTGTTGCTATGTCTTTTAATTTTAAAGAAAGAATATCACTGCCATCATTTTTTAAGTCTTCAAAACTTATCTTGCAACTTTTAAGTTGATTGATTGTTTCGTAAATTGTTGTTGCAAATTTTGTGTCCTTAACTGCTTTTGAAAAACAAGCAAACTTATCAAAGTTGTTAAGAATAATTTTTTGTATAAGCATAACTGCACTTGTCTTGTCTAAAACATTTTGTTTTTTTATTGTTTCGTTTGCAAGACGAGTTAGTGTATATACTTCAATATCACAAAAACTCTCAATATCCAAATGATTAAAAACCATTTTTTCCATACTAACAGAAAACTTATCAGGCACAAGCAAAATATGGTTAGCGCCTTCGTCTAACCTGTTTTCTTTTAACCTTTCTAAAATTGCCCTATCGCAATCATAACAATTGTTTCCGTAAATTAAGTTAACCATATGTTTCCTTCATTTGTATTCTACCAAAAATTAAAAAAACTTCAAAGTTTTTTAAGTGTATATTATTTTTTATGTTTTTTTAGTTTTTGTATGTTTCTGTTTAACTCTTTGTTTATTTCCTTTAACACAGAAATCTCTTTTTCTCTTTCCCTTAGTTTTTCTTCTAAGTATAAATTCCTTTCTGTTGCAAATGCACACTCTCTTTTTAGACTTAAGCTTATACCATCTTCAGCTTTTCTTTTTATAAGTTTTATAAGTCCTAAAAACAAAGCGTTGATTTCGCTTTCGCTGATTTCACATTTTTTAAATTTAATAATTTTTTTTGTTTCGTCCATAAAACAATTATTTACAGCAAAACAAAACACATACAAAAAAATAATTATTCATAAATATAAATAGGAGTATGTATGAATAATTTTATAGTAAAAATATCTTCACCCTTTCCTTGTGTTATAAAAATTAACAACATCGAAAAGGTATTAAACAACAAGTGTGACAATTTGTTTTTAAAAGTAGAAAATGAAGAAAGTTTTTGTGTTTCTTACTACCCACTAAATTCGACATTTCTAACACAAAAAATAATACCAGCAACAGCAAACATAAACCTAAAAGATCTTTATAAAAACGACCCAGAAAAAACATCAATAACAATTTATAAAAACAATTTTTTACACATAAACTTAAAACCATTTTTGATTTTTAAAACACCAACACTAAAAACAAAAAAAGAAACAATAACTCTAAATAACAAAAAACACGAAGCACTTTTGTCTATTGGAAAACCCTGTGTTTTTTCTATAAACACAGATAATAATATCTATTATAAAACACTTGATTTTGATTGCCTAGATTATAAAATAAGTTCAACAAGAGATTTAATCTTTGTTGAGTTTATTGGCGAGAGAAGCGAAATTTTGACCTTAAAATATGATGATAATTATAAAATAATAGATAACTTAGACATAAATCATATAGAATATGGAAAAGATAAGATTACAATTCACTCACCACTTTTTGATATGGCAGGACACGGAAAGCTTATCGAATACGACATAACAAAAAAAACAACAACTAGAAATATTACCCTAACTTATAACGATAAAAAACCAAACATAATAACAAACACAACACTTATCCCCTATGCCTTTTTTGAAGCAGTAAAAGTAAAGAATTTTAAACTTGCAAGAAATTATCTTTCCCACAAACTATCAAGCGCCCTTACAGACAATCACATAGAAACATACTTCAACGACTTTATAAAAATTACTCCTTCTCCATTTTGTGATTTAGATGAAAACAAAGTTTGCCTTATATACAAAGATAACAATGTTTTTACAGCAAAAGAATTTGATATAGAAATTAAAGAAAACAAAATTGAAAATATAATATTAAATGAATAGTTGTCTAAACTAAAAAAAGTAGTTATAATAATTATATGGAAGAATACATCATTTACATTGTAATAGGTGTGATTGTTGCTCTTGCACTTCTTCTTGCATTTATAACAGGTGCAGGAAGTTTCTTTAAAGATACTTTTGATAAGTACGATCAAGTTCGAAATCATATGGGCGTAACGCCTGAACAATTTATTGTTATTATGAAAGAACTTGAAAATGTAAAAAAACTAGAAATCGCAAGAATTGACGGCGAACTTACAGATTGTTATGTTCCTAAAAAGAAAATGATTGCCTTATCAAACAGCACTTATCAAAACACGTCAGTTTCAGCAATAGCAGTTGTCGCACACGAATTTGGACATTCACTCCAACATTCAAGAAATCCATTGATGTTTGGTCTATATCATAGCACCGGAAAGATATTTAACTTTTTTGCAAGATTTGTTATACTTGCCTTAATTGTAGGATTTATAATGATTTTTGCAACAGAAGAATATATCGAAATCGGTTGGACTGTTATATATTCAGCCTTAGGTGTTTTGGGTTGTGGCTTTTTGTATAAAATTCTTACAATACCTGTTGAATATAACGCATCAAACAAAGCAATGAGAATTTTAGAAGAACAAAGAATCTTAAATCAAGACGAATTAAAAATGGCAAAAAAAGTTCTAAATACTGCCGCAGCAACCTATGTTGCAGATTTCATAGCAACGATGATGGGAATAAATCTAATTAGAAAGCTAAGAAGGAGAAAATAATATGTTTGCTTATTGGGAATATTATCTTATGGGTATAATATTGCTACCAGGTATGATTTTTGCAATATATGCCCAAGCAAAAGTTTCAATCGAATACAGCAACTACGCAAGGGTTTATGCAAAAACAGGAATTACTGCTTGCGACTTGCTTCGTCAACTCTTAGACGGCTCAGGACTATCACACATTAAAGTAAAAAGAGTCAGTGGTAACCTAACCGATCACTATGACCCTAAAAAAGAAGTCATTTGTTTGTCAGAAGACAACTATGATTCAAGTTCTATTGCTTCCCTTGGAATTGCCTGCCACGAGTTTGGACACGCCCTACAAAAACAAAAACGCTATGTCCCTTACAGAATAAGGACAGCACTTGTTCCTGTTTGTAATGTTGGTTCACAACTTCTATGGCCACTTGTAATTATCGGTATCTGCTTAAACTTTGCTGCAACTGATACATTTATCGGCAACATTTTTGTTTGGGCTGGAATCGGTTTCTTTGGATTATCCGTATTGTTCTCACTGTTTACCTTACCTGTTGAATTTAATGCTTCAAAAAGAGCCGTACAATTACTCAGGGGCACAGGCACACTAGACGAAGAAGAACTTGTCGGTACAAAAAAAGTTTTAAAAGCAGCAGCACTAACCTATGTTGCAGCACTTGTAATGGCAATTTTAAACTTATTAAGATTTTTACTTTTTGTCGCAAGACATAGAAATAACGATTAAAAAAAGACACGATAATTCGTGTCTTTTTTTATTTTTATTTTCCTACAACTGTAAGGTTGAATTTTGCAAAGATTCCAGAATAAAGTTTAACTTCAACTTGATAACTTCCTGTCATCTTAATACTGCTATCAAGTAAGATTTGTTTTTTATCAACATCATAGCCAAGTCTAACAAGTTCTTCAGCAATTTCCTTACTTGTAACTGCACCAAACATTTTGCCGTCTGCCCCAACCTTTGCTGAAACTGTAATGTTTGCGCCATTAAGTTTTGCTGCAGTTGCGTTTGCTGCTTGTTTTGCAAGTTCGATTTGTCTTGCTTTTGCTTCGTTTTTACCATTTAAGTCGTTGATTGCTGTTGCATCTGCAACTTTTGCAACGCCTTTTTTTATAAGGAAGTTCTTAGCATAACCGTCGTTTACGTTTACGATTTCGCCTTTCTTTCCTGTTCCTTTAACATCTTGTAATAAAAGTACTTTCATAATTTATCTCCTATTTTTAGTATATAAAAATTTAACAAGTATGTCAAACCCAAATTTAAAGTATAAAAAATATTAAAAAGTTAATATTTTTATAAAAGGAATATTTTATGGATATTAGATGCAGAAAAACAGATTGTAAGTTTAACGAAGGGTTGACCTGTCTTGTAGACAAACTAAACATAAATAAAAACAACACCTGCGATTGTTTTGAAAAAGGAAAAGAAAAGATTGATATAAGCAAACAAATATTTAGCGATACCCCACCAGACATAAAAGATTATAGACACTTAAAAGATATAAATATGAAATGCGAAACAAAATGTCTTTTTAACCGAAGTGGAAAATGTATTGCAAACGGAATTACAATAAACGAAATAAAAGATATTGCAAAATGCATAACTTACAAGAAAAAATAAAAACACCCATAAGGGTGTTTTATTATTTCTTTTTCTTTTTTGCTGGTTTTTCGTCTTCGTCATCATCAAAGTCGTCGTCAAAACCATCGTCAAAAGTATCATCAAAATCACTATCAAAAGTTTCGTCTTCGTCGTCTAACTTATCATCATCTAAGTCATCGTCCAAATCCAAACCTAAATCGTCATCTGTATCAAGTGGAGCATCGTCTAAGTCTGTGATAGAAACCATATCACCTGTTTCTTCATCATCACCTACGATATAATCGTCGTCATCATCGTGAGAGTGATATTGTTTGCTCCATACACCTTCGTTGTCGTCATCTTCATCAACTAAGCCATCTTCAAGAGCTTTTTCTTTTGCACAAGCAGCGCACATATCTTCATCAAAGTTGATATAGTTAACTTTACAAACAGGACAAAGTTCAAGGTCCAAGTTTTCGTCAACACCGAGTGTGCCTTGTGCTCTCATTTCAAGTTTGCAAACATTACAAAATTTATCCTTTTTTAAGATATAGTTAAGTTCGCATCTTGGGCATCTGATATAAGTTTGATTTTTTTGTTCTTTCATAAGGTGGTCTCCTTTGTTAAAATCCCCTATATTATAGTTACAAACTACAAAAAAGTCCACTATTTTTTATATATATTTATATATATTTTTATATTTTTTATGCGCCTTCTATAAGCATCTTATCGGCAACAAGTGCAATGAACTCTCCGTTGGTAGGTTTTTCATTACTATTATATACTTTAATACCGAATAAGTTGTTTATGTTTTCTATCTTTCCCCTATTCCACGCAACTTCTATTGCGTGTCTAATTGCTCTTTCGACCTTGCTTGCACTTGTTTCAAAATGCACAGCAATTGAAGGATAAAGTTGTTTTGTGATAGAGTTTATAATCTCAGGATTATCAATTGCCATCTTAATGGCTTCTCTTAAAAATTGATAACCTTTGATGTGTGCCGGAATACCAACTGTTATAAATATGTTGCTAATCTTTTCGTCAAGCAGTCTGTTTTTAGAGTTTCTTACAACAGGTTCAGGCTCAACAACACTAGGTACACTTACAATATCTTTAATCCTTTTTAAAAGCACTTCGTTTGACACAGGCTTTACCATATAATAAGACGCTCCAAGTTCGACAGCCTTTTGTGCAAACAATTCGTTTTTAAGAGAAGATGTTATAATAATCTTTGGTTTGTTTTCTATAATCGTACTGTTTGAAATTTTTTCTAAAAGTTCAAAACCGTCAAGGGTTGGTAAAACCAAATCACAAATAATAAAATCTGGTTTTTCGTTTTCGCAAAAAGCTAAGGCTTCTGCTCCATCACCACAATCGGTAATGTTTGGTATATTTTCGGCTTGTAAAAAATCAACAAGGTTTTTTCTTTGGGATTCGTTGTCGTCAACAATCAAAAACTTTGACTTAGTAATTTCGGTTTCCATTTTTCCTCCAAATTTTCCTTTTTTTACCAACAAGAAAAGTTTACCATAATGCAAGATATAATTCAAAATTTCACGATTGCAAATTTTGTCGGTATTTGGCAACTTTTGGTGTTTTTTGTAGGAAAAAGTCGCAAGAAGTATATTTTAGATAAAGTTGATTGTTTTTGTAGTTTTAAAAAAGAAAAACCCCAAATTTAATTTTATTTTGAAACTTTTTAACAAATAAAAAAAACTTCCAAATGGAAGTTTTTTTAGATAATTACTTAAGTTCAACTGTAGCGCCAGCTTCTTTGAATTTTGCTTCGAATTCTTTAGCTTGTTCTGCTGGAACATTTTCTTTAAGTGTTGAAGGAGCAGCATCAACAAGTGCTTTTGCTTCTGAAAGACCAAGACCTGTAACTTCTCTTGCAACTTTAATAACTGCGATTTTGTTTGCACCAACTTCTTTAAGTACAACTGTAAATTCGCTCTTTTCTTCTGCTGCTGCTTCGCCTGCTGCTGCACCTGCTGGTGCTGCAACTGCCATAGCTGCTGCGCTAACTCCAAATTCTTCTTCTAATGCTTTAACAAGTTCTGAAACTTCAACAAGTGAAAGTTTTTTGATTTCTTCAACGATATTTTTGATATCTGCCATTTTAATAATCTCCTTTAAATTTTTTATTTTAATCTTTTAATTTTTAATTTATATTAGTTTGCTTCTTTTTTTGCAATTTCGTTTAATGCTCTTGCAAGGGCTGAAACAGGTGCATTAAGCATACCCATAAGCATAGCAATGAGAGTTTCTTTGTTTGGTGTTTTTGAAAGAACTTCGATTTGTTTTGCATCAGTAATTTCGCCGTTTACAACACCGAATTTTGCTTCCATTACTTTGATTTCTTTGTTTTGTTCGAATAAGATTTTAGCACCGGTTACTTCGTCTGGTGAGAAAACAACTGAAGTTGTTCCTTCTAAAAGTTTTGCATCGTATCCTGTTACGCCAAGTTGTTCTAAAGCTTTAATGATTAAACGGTTTTTGTAGATTTTGTATTCTACATTGTTTTCTCTAAAACTTTTTCTAAGTTTTGTATCTTGTGCAACTGTGATACCTTTGAAACTTACGAAGATAACTGATTTTGCATTTTTGTATTTTTCAATAAATTCTGCAACAATCTCTTTCTTTAATGTAAGATTTTCGCTCATCATAACCTCCTGTTAAATTTCCACTAAAAAACCTTATACCGAAATAAGTATAAGGTTAAAAAATTTAACAATATATAACTTATCTCGGCAAGCAACAGTTTGTTTTACGGGCTACCCCACTTGCTGTCTTAGATATAATATTTTTTAGTACTCGCATATTATATAGTAGTTTAATAAATTTGTCAATACTTTTTTGATATTTTTTAATAGTTTTATAAGTTTTAAAAGTTTAATTGTCAATCTTAAAATAAAAAAAGAATTTCAATTCTGGCCTTTCGCCTGTGCCTTAAAAATAAGGTCAATGAAATTCTATAAGTAATATAACATATTCAAATATAAACGTCAACACTAAATTTAAAAGTTCTGATGTTGTAAAGGGAATATAATGTTTATTGGTCTTGTACGACATCTATCAAAGAAAAATCTATAGGCTGTTTTTCTATATCGAATTGTTTGCCAAGTTCTCCCGGTTGTGAAAACTTATCCCCTGTGTTAAACTCGTTTGCAGATACATATCCTTCAAGAAAACTAGGTCTTATGTTTTCAACAGGGATAGCATATTCTCTAACAACTTCGCAATCTAAGTCGTAACCACTTGCAGGATAATAACCTTTACCTGCACAAGATAGCAATGTAAGAATAGGAATATCAAACTGTGCAACAAAGTGCTCTTTATTTCTGTCTCTTACTTTTTCGATATGTTTTAAGTCTTTTAAACTTTGAAAAAAATGTAGGTACTTTACACCTTCTTTATATTTATGGGTGTTACTAATACTTTTTTCAGTTTCAAAATATTCAGCACCGACTTTACTCATATCCCCTTCTGTAAAAGCGTGAAGTTCTCTTTTTGATAAATATCTATAAACTACCATAACTCAATTATAACACTATATAAACATTTTTTCTAGACCCATTTTTAAAAATAAAAAAACAAGCAAAATCTTGCTTGTTTTTTAAAATTATGCATTGTATTTTGTTTTTACTCCAGGTCCCATTGTAGAACTTAAAGTAATGCTACGAAGGTAGATACCTTTTGCAGCTGCTGGTTTTGATTTAACAATTGCGCTCATAATTGCATCATAGTTTTCAAGGAGTTTTTCAACACCGAAACTTGCTTTACCAATACCAACGTGAATGATGTTTGTTTTATCAAGTCTGTATTCAACTTTACCAGCTTTAACATCGTTGATAGCTTTCTTAACATCAAGAGTAACTGTGCCACTCTTTGGGTTTGGCATAAGACCACGAGGTCCTAAAACTTTAGCAATTCTACCAACAAAACCCATCATATCAGGTGTTGTGATACAGACATCAAAATCTAACCAACCACCTTGAATTTTTGCGATGATTTCTTCTGCACCGACAATATCAGCACCAGCTTTAGTTGCTTCGTCAGCTTTATCACCTTTAGCGATAACTAAAACTCTAACTTTCTTACCAGTACCTGCTGGAAGAACAACTGTGCCTCTAACTTGTTGGTCAGCACTTCTACCGTCAACACCAAGTTTAACATGGAGTTCAACAGTTTCATCAAATTTAGCCTTAGCATTTTTGATAACGATATCCATAGCTTCAGCTTGTTCGTATGTTTTGCTTGCATCATATGCAGCAACACATTCTTTATATCTTTTTCCTAATTTCATAAAATCCTCCTGTGGTTATAATGAACACTTAAGTTCTCCCACTAATTAAATAATAATATTAATCAACAACTGTAACACCCATACTTCTTGCAGCACCTTCAATCATAGACATAGCAGCCTCAATTGAAGAAGCGTTAAGATCAGGCATCTTAGTTTCAGCAATTTGTCTAACTTGTGCTTTTGTAATTTGAGCAACTTTGATTTTGTTAGGTTTAGCTGAAGCAGTTTCAATTCCGCAAGCCTTTTTAATAAGTACTGCAGCTGGTGGAGTTTTAAGAACAAAGCTGAATGAACGGTCTGCGTAGATTGTAACAACAACCGGAATAATCAAACCTTCTTGGCTAGCTGTTTTTTCGTTAAACTCTTTTGTAAAACCTGCAATGTTAATTCCATGAGGTCCGAGAGATGAACCTACTGGTGGCCCTGGTGTGGCTTTACCTGCTGGCAATTGCAACTTAACTTGTGCACTAATTTTCTTTTCTGCCATAATGTATTACTTCCTCCTGCTTTTTTAAAGCAAATGTGGTTTTAGCAAATCGCATGAAAATATTTACGATTCTCCCACGAACACGGAAACCGTGTATATATAATAAATCGAAACGACTTATTAACAAAATTTAATTAGATTTTTCTAATTTGAGAAAAATCAAGATCAACTGGTGTTTCACGACCGAACATTTCAACGTTGACTTTGCATTTCTTGTTATCGACATCAACTGAGATAACAGTACCGACAAATTCGTTAAGTGGTCCGTCAATGACTTCTATCTTATCATTTTCGCGAAGGTCAATATCAACTGTAACCTTCTCTAAATGCATCTTTCTAATTTCTTCTTCAGTAAGAGCAAGTGGACGACCTTTAGGACCAACAAAACCTGTGATACCACGAGTACGTGTAATGTTGTGCCATAAGTCATCACCATAAATCATTTTGATAAATAAGTAAGAAGGCATTGCCTTTCTAGAAACAAGTTTCTTCTTACCATTTTTTTCTTCGATTGTTTCTTCCATAGGAATAACAACTTCGAAAATACGGTTTTCAAGATTATATTTCTTCACAACAACTTCTAAGTTATCTTTAGCAACTTGTTCGTAGCCTGAGAAAGTGTGAAGAACATACCATTTTGCTTTTTCTTCTAAAATATTATCCATCAAACTTATCCTTTATAGTTGGCTTGTAAATAGGTTATAAAGTAAACCGAGAACATAGTCAAAGCCAAACAATACAACTGTAAAAATAACGACAACAGCTAAAACAACACCTGTCTTTTTTACAACAGTTCCAAAACTTGGCCAGCTGACTTTTCTAAGCTCAGAAACAGTTTCTTTAAACTTCTTACCTACTCCACCCTTCTTTTCTTTTTTGGCTTTTTTCTTTTTGCCATTTTTAAGGGATTCTTTTTCGGTTTTCTTTGCTTCTTTTTCAGCTCTTTTTTGTTCCTTAATTTGTTCTTTGGTTAAGCCTTCTTTTTCTTGTTCGACTTTTGCCATAAAACCCTCCGTCTAAATTGGTAAAAACAACTGCCAATAAACAGTTGTAAAAAACAAATTATTTTGTTTCCTTATGAGCAGTGTGTTTTCTGCAGAATGGGCAATATTTGCTCATTTCGATTCTATCAGGATCATTCTTTTTGTTCTTTTTTGTATCATAATTTCTTTGTTTGCATTCTGTGCAAGCAAGTGTAATTCTATCTCTCATATCAAACTACCTTTCCTAAATTTTTTCAAAAAATTAACACCCCTAAAAGCGAGTGTTAATAGAATATAACACATAAACCACTTGTTGTCAATCATTTTTTGAAATTTTATTGTGAATATTGTGTTTTTTGTTGTGGCTTAATAAGCCTGTATTCTTGCTCGTGAGCCCTTATATACTTAAAGAATTCACCAGCGCTTCCGTTTTTAAGAATAGGGGTTTTAACACCATCGGCAAGATATAACAAATTTTCAAACCCCTTATCCATAAGTGCAATTCTTTTTTGAAGGCCATATGCTGCAGTTTGTGACATTGCAAGTTTGCCTTCAACAACACCAAGGTATGGCATATAATTTTGTCTCATATATCTATCAAAAGGATTGTCGCACAACCATTTGACACCTGTTTTTGATGCTGGGTTTTTCTTGTACATTGAGTAGACACTATCATATTTCCTTGCATCTTCTAAAAATGGAAAAGTGTGTCCCTTTTCAACACCAGGAATATCATTTGTTAAAACGCTGAAAGTAAGACGACCATAAATGCTGTCTGCACACATAGAAGCGTCTTCATTTAGGTTTTGAACCATACTCTTATATAAAATTATATGTTTTGGAGATGAATCAACAATAGGTTTTGCATCGTCAAATACAGTTGTAATACTAGCAACAGTTCTTTCTTCTTCTTCCCTAAAAACAGGAACAGCAAGCATATCTTGTTGTGTTATGTTAGAAAAAGATAAGTTGCTCCTAATAGGACGAGCTTCGGAAAGATAATTGTTGTAGTCTAGGTCTAGTGGGAAATCATCCATATGTTTTTCTCCTTGTGTTTATTAGCTCTTGAAATAATGATCAAGAATTGTTGATGCCATATCAGCACTATCCGTAGCAAACGGATTTGTTTCAGTAAGTGTAGAATCTGGCCCTGTTTCAGGTGGTGTAAGTGGGTTTGTAGCAAATGGATTGTTTTCTTGTCCAACCCTTGGATTTGTTGCAAACGGATTATCTTCTCTTCCACCCCTTCCTGCACTAAATGGGTTATTTTCTCTTTCACCCCCACCATTGTTTGATAATCCAAAGGTGTCTTCTGCTGGACCTAATATGTCTGCATCGCTACCTGGCATAACAGGTGTAATATCAGGGCTTTCATTGGCCCTTTCCCTATGAATAACCCTAAGGTCTCTTTCGTGTTGTGTGGTTCTTTCAGCACCGCGGCCAAAGACATTGTTTTCTGCTTGCCTTGCAGGGACAATTCTGTGTCCCCTTTCTCTTGATGCACCAGCAAAAATGTTACTTTCTTTAAAACGTGCTTCAGGTGATTCTTC
The DNA here is from genome assembly GCA_045538175.1 of Clostridia bacterium. Lineage (GTDB taxonomy): Bacteria > Bacillota > Clostridia > Christensenellales > UBA1242 > JAZSQZ01. The sequence continues at coordinate 8,785 of JAZSQZ010000152.1, read as the reverse complement.
TCGTGGTTGTTGTGGTCTTTGTTGCTCTGTTGGTTTGAATTGTCTAATGATAATTGGACTTTCTTGTTCTTTAGAGAAACTTTTTAAACTAGTGATACCAGAATAAATTGCAGGTGTGACAAATAAATTTCTCAAAAACTCTGAGTCTCTTCTAAACAAATCGTCGCTCTTTTTCTTCTTTTTCTTCTTCTTAGCAACGACTGCGCCTTTTTTTGCTTTTCCTGGTTTTAAACCTTTTGCTGCCTTTTTGACAACAGGTTTTTTTGCTTTCTTTTTTGCCTTCTTTTTGCCTGCTGCTTTTTTCTTTGCTTTGCCTTTTGCTTTTAGTTTTTGCTTTGCAGGTGGCTTCTTTGCAGGAACAACTTTCTTTTGTGCTTGTTTTTTCTTTGCTTTGCTTTTGCCTTCTAAGATTTCTTTAATCTTTTGTTCTTTTGTTTTAGGTGTGCCGTCTTCGTTTAAGTCGCTAACACCTTCTTCGGCTTCTTTTTCTACCCTTTTTTTCAAGATAGCTTTTTTAAGTTCTCTTGTGCCTTCTTCGTCAGGGTAACCTAAAATCAAATCTTCATCAAGTTCGCCCGACTTCATAAGTTGATTTATTTTCTCAACAGCAAGTTCGACATCTGCATTTGAAAGTTCATTTCTTCCTTCAATCAAAATGTCTTGTGTTGTGTTGTTTCTAATTTCTAACAACTCATAATAGAGTTCTTTATTTTCAAGCGACAACTCAGGTTGTTCTGAGTTAACTAAGTGAATTGTACCAAGTAAGATATCGTTTAGGGCTTTACCGTAAGCATTTGTGCCCCTAAAGACTGCAAACTCGCCCTTTTGTTTCATTCTTTCATCAAGTTTGTCTAAGATGGTTTTTCCATACTCGCCACCTTCTTTTAACATATCAACCATACGGTTGAAGGCTTGCTCTTCTGTAACTTGGTTTGAGTTTTCCTTTATCTTTTTAGATAAAGCAGCCATATAGACTTTACGGGTTAAAATGTTTGGAATATTGATTTCTTTCCATTTTTGACCAAGGTCGATATCGCCATTTGAAATATTGAAGTAAGAAAAGATAAATGGAAGGTCAAGGGCTTCTTTTTTAAGGTCGATTGTTTCTAATTTTTCTTCATAAATTTCAAGATACCCACCTGCTTCACGGTTAACCTTTTCTATAAGAAAAAAGGTAGCCGAATTGTTGTTGACGACGAGTTTAAACTTAATATCCCCAAAAATAGGAATATTAGCTTTTGCTTCATACTCGTCATTACCACCCGCAAAAGATGTGCTTGCGCTGGTGAGTGTAACAACCTTTGGCAACCTTATAAGTTCTTCTTTGATTGAGTCTAAGATTCTATAGTTTCCGTTAGCGTCATAAGTACCAAGGCGGCCGTTATCAATGATGTCGCGACTTCTTTCTTCGCGGCAACCCATAATCGTAACACCATCTGTTACGAATTCGTCACCTTTTATGTATTTATGCTTTATGTATTCTTCTTTTACACTAGACACTATAAAACCTCTTCAACCAACTATATTTTATCATATGTAAAATAAATTTTCAATATCTTAAGTTAAATTTTCTAGTTTGCTTTTTTGGTCTGCAATCTTAAGTTCAGAGATAAGTGTGTCGATATCTCCGTTCATAAAATCAAGAAGATTATATGCAGTAAAGTTTATTCTATGGTCAGAAATTCTGCCTTGTGGGAAGTTGTAAGTTCTAATTCTTTCACTTCTATCCCCTGTACCTACCATTGACTTTCTGTTTGCAGCATATTCTCTGTCTTTTTGACCTTGATAAAACTCATATAATTTTGCTTTCAAAATCATCATAGCTTTTTCACGGTTTTTAAGCTGACTTCTTTCGTCTTGACAAGTAACAACGATTCCTGTAGGTAAGTGTGTCATACGAATTGCAGAGTCTGTTTTGTTGATGTGTTGTCCACCAGCACCACTACTTCTATAAGTATCAACCCTTAAATCTTTATCTAAGATTTCAAACTCTACTTCTTCAAGTTCAGGCAAAACTGCAACTGTAACAGTTGATGTGTGAACTCTGCCTTGAGATTCGGTTTCAGGAACTCTTTGAACACGGTGAACACCACTTTCATACTTTAAGTTTGAATAAGCACCATTTCCTTTAATTTGGAAAACTGCTTCTTTAATTCCACCAAGTTCGCTTTCGTTTACGTTGATTGTTTCAATCTTGTATCTTTTGTGCTCTGCATACATCATATACATTCTCATAAGTTCAGCACCGAAAAGACCTGCTTCTTCGCCACCAGCACCTGCACGAATTTCAACGATAACGTTCTTGTCATCATTTTCATCTTTAGGTAAAAGAAGGATTTTGAGTTCTTCTTCAAGTTTTTCTTTGTTTTCTTTACAGTTGTCAATTTCTTCTTCGTAAAGAGCAACAAGTTCTGGATCCTTTTCGTCTTTTAAAAGTGTAACAGCGTCGTCATAATCTGCAATACACTTTTTAAGTTCGTTATACTTATCAATAAGAGGTGTAAGGTCTGCGTGCTCCTTTGCTAGTTTTTGCCAAGTTCTGTTGTCGGCAATAATAGCTGGGTCTGCAATCTTCCTTGCAATCTCTTCATAATTTTTTACAATATTATCTAATTTGTCTAACATATTCCCTCTTATTTTTTTACTGCTTTTATAATTCTTGGAAGCCCTGCAAAATCTTCTATAACACAAATATCCTTAAAGTTTTTCTCAAGCAATTTTGATACGCTTTCTGCTTGGTCAAAACCAATTTCTAAAAACAACAAGCCGTTGTTTGTAAGGAAGTTTTGTGCTTCGTTTGCAATGATTCTATAAAACTTTAAACCATCTGCCCCACCATCTAAAGCTTTTAGTGGGTCGTGATTTTTGACTTCCAAATCTAAGTTTTCTATTTCCTTACTTTCGATGTAAGGTGGATTACAAGTTATTATATCAAACTTGTTTTCATCTTTCAAGTATTTAAACATATCCCCTTGAAAAAATTGAATATCAAGGTTGTACTCTTTTGCATTTTTTTCAGCAACTGATAGTGCCCTTTTACACTTATCAACTGCAACCATATCACAGTTTGCGTTTTTCTTTATTGCAACAGCAATTGCACCACTGCCTGTGCACATGTCTAATACTTTAAGTTTTTTGCCTGAGTTGTTTATTACATTTACAACTTCTTCAACAAGAATTTCTGTTTCTTGTCTAGGAGATAAGACAAAACTGTTTACCCTAAACTTAAGACCATAAAAATATTTATACCCTAAAATTTTGCAAAGTGGTTTATGAGTTATTCTCTCCCCTAAAACTTTTAGTATTTTTTCTTCTTGCTTTTTTGTTATGTGTCTTAGCAAAACCATTTCGGCATTAGTTATTCCTAAAGTTTCGCAAATCAAATACTTTGCTTCAACAGGGTCGTCAATTCCGTTTTTAATTAAAGTGGTTTTTACTTCTTCTAAAACCTTGCTAAAAGGAACTTCACCTTCTTGCTTTTCAATACTATTAACTTTATCAAAATTCATTTGTATGATTTCCTCCATAGCAACTTTTGCTAACCTTTGTTGTTTGTCTATAGGGTCGACTTTTGTGATGTAAGAAAAGTAAATAAACAAAAAACCGATTATATACACAATCTTACTTTTTTTATAGTTATATTGTACAATAAGTTGAATTTCATATGCAAGACAAATTATTAAAATTGAAGTCAAAATTTTAACAAAACCTTGCACAAAAAAACTATTTATAGAAATTATAGGGACGATTGAAAACAACAAAAAGAAAGTTGTTAAAAAACTTGTTTGTGTGCTAATTATAAAAAGGCTTGATGAGTTTTCGACCCTGTTGTAATAAATCTGTTTTTGTGGACTTAACGAATTTAAGACCTTTCCTATTGCAGTTGTGTTTTCGAAAATATTTTTTGCAAGAGTTAACTTTTTCAAAATAAGCAAAAACAAACTTACACAAATAAACTTAAAAATAATCTTTAAACTTTCAAACCAAAAACCACTAACAACATTTCCCACAAACTTATCAAATAAAAGTGGCAATAAAAAAACAAATAAAGACAATAAGATAAAAAATGTTACCCTAAAATTTCTAAACTCTCTTTTCTTTGCTTTTCTAAAATCAACAGACTGTTTTAATAGTGCTCTGTTGTAATTTTCAAGCGAAATGTTGTAGTCATAAAAAAAGCAAAAAAGATTATAAAAAAACAAAAACAAGCCCCTTATAAAAAACATTTTTTTGATTGCTTTTATAAACCTGTTTTGTTTAAGAGTTGTATCAAACCTAATATCTCCATTATTATTTAAGCACAAAACATCAACTTCGTTATACCTAATTTTAACGCCACCTAAAACACCATTGCCTTCTGCTATATAAAAGTTTTTTGTTTTCATAACAAAAGTATTTACAAAAAACAAAAAGCAAAACAAAAAAGCAAAGATAAATCTTTGCTTTTCCTATAAATTCAGCAAAACCTGTGTTTCACTGTTGCATATTTAAAATGTTGCCAAAGCAACATATAAATATCTTATAGATTGTGTTTCTTTTGGAATTTTTCTACTTTACCACTAGCATCAACAATTTTTTGCTTTCCAGTATAGAATGGATGGCATTTATTGCAGATATCAACCTTGATAACATCGCCTGGTTTTGTAGAACGAGACATAAATTTTTCACCGCAAGCACATTGTACTTCAACTTCGTGATAATCTGGATGTATACCTTCTTTCATAATTGCTCCTTGTCTAGACATATTTTTACGTGCTTAGATTTTATACCATTTAGGAGCATTTGTCAACAGTTTTTAACTAATAAATTTTGTTTTAAATTTTTTTGCAATCAATTCTATATCCCCTGCGCCTAAAAAAAGAAGGATTTTGCCTTCTATATTAAGTTTACTTAAAAACTTTACAACTTCTCTATTTTTAAAAACACCATAAACTTTAGGGTTTCCACCATAACTTTCAATTTCCGTTTTTAAGTTTTCACAACTGCCAATTTTGTCAAATTTTTCTCTTGCAGAATACGTTTCAACAAGCACCAAACTTTTAACACCCCAAAATGCCGTCCTAAAACTTTTTAACAAACTTTTTGTTCTTGAATATGTGTGAGGCTGAAAAACACACACAATGTCTTTTTTCAACTCTAAACAAGTCTTTATTGCAGACCTTATCTCTGTAGGGTGATGAGCGTAATCATGTATAACAGTTGCACCCTTAACTTCTCCCAACTTTTCAAAACGCCTATCAACATTTCTAAACTTTTCAAGTCCTTTTGCAATATCCCTAAATGGTATTCCTAAAAACACTCCTACAGCAATTGACGATAGTGCGTTTAAAATAGAGTGTTTGCCTTCGACACTTAACTCTACCCTTCCTAAAAATTCCCCTTTGTTTATGCAATCAAACCCGTAAAGTCCATTTTTGTTTTTAATGTTTATTGCTCTAAAATCGGCATTTTTGTTTAAGCCAAAAGTTACGACCTTTGTTCTGTCTAATACATATTTTAGATAGTTATAATTTATAAAACAAACTTCACTTGTATTTTCGATAAATTTGTTGAAAGATTCTTTTATGTTTTTGAAATTTTTAAAATAATCAAGATGCTCTCTTTCAATATTTGTTATAACAGAAATTGTAGGATTTAGGGATAAAAAACTATCCCTAAACTCGCACGCTTCGGTTACAAAAAAATCATTTCCACCTAACTTTAAATTTCCAGAAATCAAAGAGTAATTGCCACCTAAGTGAACTGTAGGAGAAAGTCCAAACCTTAAAAGCAAACTTGAAATCATCGCCGTCGTTGTGGTCTTACCATGAGAGCCAGATATTGCAACAACAGTTTTATACTCTTTTGCAACAAGACCTAAAAACTCAGCACGAGTGATAGTTTTTATGTTTAGTTCTTTTGCTTTTAAAATTTCCACATTATCTTTTGATATCGCCGACGAATAAACAACTAAATCTGCCCCTAAAACATTTTTTGCTTTGTGTTTAGTATAAACTTTAATCTTTTGTTGTTTTAAAGTTTTTAGCACACCTTTTGCCCCGCAATCGCTGCCAGAGCATATTTTACCTTTGCTTTTTGCAATTTTTAAAAGTGCACTCATACTTATCCCACCAGCACCAACAAAATGAATTCTTTTTACTTTGCCTAAATCAATTTTTGTTTCCATATCGTTATATATGAAAAAAAACACCCAAATGCGACAAAATAAAACCACATTATACCTGACATAACAAAAAAGTGTTGTAATTTATTTGCCAATTGTTGATTTTTTTTATAAAATGTAGTTAGCCAACATTGATTAGGCAATTTATAAGGAAGGAGACAAAGGACTTGAAAATTTCAGATGTTCGCATTAGAATTATCAAAAAGAACGATAACAAATTAAAAGCTGTTGCTTCAATTACAATCGACGATTGTTTTGTTGTACACGATATCAAAGTTATCGAAGGCGACAATGGTTATTTCATTGCAATGCCAAGTCGTAAAACACTTGATGGAGAATACAAAGATATTGTACACCCATTAAACACAGAAACAAGAGAAGAAATCAGAGCAGAAATTTTAAAACAATTTGAAGTTGCAAAAGCAGAAGCTGCAAACACAGCTGAATAATAACAACTTTTATCGTTTAATATAGATATAAAAATCTCGTATATAAATATGTACGTCTTATTTATATTTTGCTAAAATACGATTTCAAAAAAACCACGGACCTTCCGTGGTTTTTTTATTTTGTTTTTAATTGTTTGTTCTATTGATTAAGCCCTAACTTTAAATGATTATGCTTTTTGTCAATCCACATAAACATAGGAACAAAACAACAGGTACGATCTTTTGCAACTTCAATATGGGCAAACATAAAATGATTTTCAAAATCGCTTTGACTAAAAGTATGTTTTCCGTTTATCCATTTCAATTTGTTTCTTCTTGCAAATTCAATAAATAAAGGAAACTCTTCCCTTTTAAGTTCAAACCAAACCCTATCTCTCCCTTTTAATAAATCTCCTAAAGTCTTCATATTTTTTCTCCTTAAAACAAATTTAACCATAAAGAGAAAAAGACAATAAAAAAATCCCATAGCAGATGGGACTTAATTTTAATATAAAAACTTTCCCATCGTTCAGCCTTTAGCACCTTAGTTTTTTAAACCAGGTTGCTGTGTGGTCATAGGGGCTGTCCCTAACACACTCTTTATGGTTATATAAATAGTATATCAAATAAAATAATTTTAGTAAAACAAACAAGGGGTGTAAATTTTTATTTGTGCAAAATGCAAACTTAAATAAAACAAAAAAAAGAACAAGTGTTTAAACTTGTTCTTTCTGTTTATTAGTAAGCTGTAGGTGCTTGTGGAAGTTGTGTTGAGATTTTGTAGAATCTAGGATATGCTCCACCGTTTGTTTTGATATCCCAAATTGTTGTTGTGTCAAATCCAACTTGAATAAATGCTTTATAGTTGTTTCCACCACCTTGGAATTGTTCTTGAGTTAATCTTGTACCACCGTTGTTGTAGTTACCATAAGTTTGGTAAGCACAATTTTTAAGTGTACCATAGTTGTATTTTGCTCTGTCAGCATCGCTTCTTTGAACTTCTGTTAAAGTTGTTGCAAAGTTGATACCATCACTTGAGAAATCTACAACTGCATAACAATTCTTAATAACTGCTTTGTTAATTACGAAAACTGAGAAACCAGCTTTAGCACTAACTTCTTGGCTACAAACCATATTAGCAGCAGTGTTTAATGTAACTTTTGTCCAATCTGCTGATTTACCTGTAAATGTTGCACCGATAATGTCGCAAATTGTGTAGCAATCAGAAACTGTTCCTGAAACTGCAAGAGATACAAGACCACCTGCATAGAAACCTGTAACTTTAGCTTTTGTTACTCTAAATGCTGTACCACCATCAACATAACCGAAACTTGATTTTGAAATGTTTGCATATGAGATACCAACAAGGCCACCTGCATAGAAACCTTCAACTGATGCCATAGAAGCACATTGTGTGATTGCTACTGCAGAACCAGCTCTGTTGAAACCTGCGATACCACCAACCATACTGCAAGTAAATGTTAAGTTAGCTGAGTTTGCAGTTGTGTTGTTTAATGCTACGAATGTTGTTGAAGATTTAACTTCTGTTACTTTATCAACAACGCAAAGGTTGACTGCACCTTGGTTGTCACCAACTACACCACCAACAATTGCAACATAGTTGCTTGTTGTTGAGATTTTTGTGTTTGAAACATATGCTCTTACAACTACACCAGCGTTAGCGTTTGTACCAACAACGCCACCAAGGTAAACATTGTATGAAGCACCTGTAGGAACTTGAAGGTTTGATTTGATTACATAGACATTGCTGATTGTGCCACCGAAGTTTGCACCAACGATACCACCAACACCAATATCACCTGTGAATAATGTAGGATTTTCTGTAACTGTTTGATTGAAAACAATTTCAACAGCTGTTGTTTTTTCGATAATACCTGAAGATTTGTTTTCACCAACTACACCACCAGCTCTCTTTGCAATAAGGTTAACATCTTGAACCATATTGTTTACGAGAATTTCGTTAGGGTCTACACTTTGTCCGTTTAATGGACCATTTGAAATAGTACTATAGTTTACACCAACGACGCCACCAGCTGTGTAGAAGTTAGTTTTCATTTCAACATTTTTAATTTTTACATTTTTGATACCGTGTCCAGCATAATCTTTTGAAATACCAAACAATGTACCAAATGTGCAATTGCCTGAACCTTCAATTTCAACAAATACGTTTTTG
>JAZSQZ010000136.1:0-23768 GCA_045538175.1 Clostridia bacterium | reverse complement strand
ACAAGTTTTTGCATAATTGTAACAAGTTTTGTAATATCATATGTCTGATGTCCTGTTGTTGGTTCGTCTTAGATATAAACGGATTTTCCTGTGCTTCTTATTGCAAGATCGGTTGCAAGTTTAACTCTTTGTGCTTCGCCCCCACTTAGTGTTGTTGCGCTTTGACCAAGTTTTATATATCCCAAACCAACGTCATATAGCGCTTGTATTTTTGTTTTAATGCTTGGAATATTCTCAAAGAATACCAATGCTTCTTCAACGGTCATATTCAAAACATCATATATGCTTTTACCTTTATACTTTACTTGCAAGGTTTCTCTATTATATCTTTTACCACGACACTCAGGGCAAGGAACATAAACATCAGGCAAGAAATACATTTCTATTTTCTTTTCTCCATCGCCCGTACAATGTTCACATCTACCACCGCTTACGTTAAAGCTGAATCTTCCACTATTATATCCCCTTGCCTTTGCTTCTTGAGTGCTTGCAAATAAATCTCTAATGTAGTTAAAAACTCCGGTGTAAGTTGCAGGGTTGCTTCTAGGTGTTCTTCCTATTGGAGATTGGTCTATGTTTATAACTTTATCTAAGTTTTCAAGACCTAAAATATCCTTAAACTTTCCTTCAAGCAAATTTGCTCTATTTAATTTATTTGCAAGTGTTGGATATAAAATGTCGTTAATTAAACTACTTTTACCACTTCCAGAAACACCTGTAACACAAGTTAAAACACCGATAGGAATTTCAACATCTATACCCTTTAGATTGTTTTGTTTTGCACCTTTAATGGTTATATAGCCTTTTTCGATAGGTGTTCTTTTTTGTGGAATCTTTATACTTAATTCTCCACTTAAGCACTTACCTGTGATTGATTCTGGGCAATTTATAATATCTTCAACACTTCCTTGTGCTACGATTTTTCCACCGTGCACCCCAGCCATAGGACCGATATCAACAATATGGTCAGCAATTCTCATTGTTTCTTCGTCGTGCTCAACAACAATTAAAGAGTTTCCAAGGTCTCTTAACTTTTTTAGAGCGTCTAAAAGTTTTTCATTATCCCTTTGGTGCAAACCTATGCTTGGTTCGTCTAAGATATATAAAACACCAACAAGACCACTGCCTATTTGAGTTGCAAGCCTAATTCTTTGTGCTTCGCCCCCACTTAATGTGCCAGCAGACCTGCTTAACGTTAAGTAATCAAGACCAACGTTACATAGGAAATTTAATCTTGCATTTACTTCTTTTAAAATCGGTTCTGCAATAATCATTTTTGTGCTAGACAAAACAAGTTTCTCAAAAAAATCTTTTAATTTTCTTGCACTTATATTACAGATATCTACAATGTTATATTTACCAATTTTTACAGAAAGAGCTTTTTCGTTTAATCTTTTTCCTTCACATACAGGGCAAGGTTTTTCTACCATATACTTGGAAATTTCGCTCTTTACCCAATCACTATTTGATTCTTTAAATCTTCTCTTAAGGTTTGGAATAATACCTTCGTAACTTCCTGTATATTCGCCACTAATTTTTCTAGAGTTATACTTTAGGTTTAAGATTTCTCCACCATTGCCATATAACAAGATATCAAGAATATCTCTTGGCAAATCTTTAACAGGCACATCTAAGCTAAAACCATACCTTTCAGACAATGCCCTATAATACATTTCGCTAACAGACCCTATTTCCATATTCCAACCGGAAATTCTAAGTCCACCTTCTCTAATAGATTTGTGAGAGTTTTTTAAAACAATTGACTCATCAATTTCGTTTGTAAAACCTAATCCGTCACAACACTCACAAGCACCAAAAGGGCTGTTAAAGCTAAAGAGTCTAGGAGACAATTCTTCATATGAAAAACCACATTCGGAACACGCAAACTTATTGCTAAAAACAAGTTGTTCGCCTGCAACTGTTACGTTTAAAATTCCATCACTGAGTTTTAGACAAGTCTCAATACTTTCGCTTAATCTCTTTGAAATTTCTTCCTTTAAAATTAGTCTGTCTACCACGATATTTATGTTATGCTTAATGTTCTTATCAAGCACAATATCTTCGTCTAGAGAGTAAATTTCGCCGTCAATTTCGACCCTAGCGTAGCCATCTTTTCTAAAATCTTCTAATAGTTTTGCAAAAGTCCCTTTCTTACCCCTTACAACAGGTGCCGACAAAATAACCTTTTCATTTAAAGGATAACTTGTGATTTTGTCGACCATATTATCAACTGACATTTTGTCGATTGGTTTTTTACAATGTGGACAATATGGTGTGCCTACCCTTGCAAACAGCAACCTTAAATAATCATATATTTCCGTAACAGTACCTACTGTTGAGCGTGGGTTGTGAGAAGTTGTTTTTTGGTCAATAGAAATTGAAGGAGATAAACCTTCAATACTTTCAACATCAGGTTTATGTGCTTGCCCTAAAAACATTCTTGCATATGAAGACAAAGACTCAATATACCTTCTTTGTCCTTCTGCAAAAATGGTATCAAAGGCAAGTGTAGATTTACCACTTCCGGAAACACCTGTAAAAACAACTAACTTATTTCTAGGAATAGTTATATCAACATTTTTAAGGTTGTTTTCTTTTGCCCCTTTAACAACAATTTTGTCTTCCATAAAAACCTCAATTATCTAACATCAATTTTAATTCGCTAATTTTATCACGAAGTTTGATGGCGCTTTCAAAGTCTAATGACTTTACAACATTATCCATCATAAACTTCAATCTTTCAATTTCTTTTTGAATTTCTGCCCTTGAAAGTTTTGTATCTTTTTTATCTTCAACATCTTTTGAGGATATCTCAAGAGTGTTTGAAATACTTTTTATAATTGTTTTCGGTATAATACCGTGCTCTTTGTTGTATCTGTCTTGAATTTCCCTTCTGTTTTCAGTTGTTTCGATTGCTTTCTTCATAGAATCGGTCATCGTGTCTGCATACATAATAACTCTTGCTTCTGCATTTCTTGCTGCCCTACCGATTGTTTGAATAAGCGACCTTTCGCTACGCAAGAAGCCTTCTTTATCAGCGTCCATAATTGCAACAAGCATAACTTCAGGGATATCCAACCCTTCTCTTAAAAGATTTATACCAACAAGCACATCAAACTCGTCACGCCTTAGGGCATTTACAATTTGCATTCTTTCTAAAGTATCAATATCAGAGTGCATATATCTTACTCTTATTTTATAGTCTGTGAGATAAGAAGTAAGGTTTTCAGCCATTTTTTTGGTTAAAGTTGTGACAAGTATCTTACCCTTCTTGCTTGTAACTTCTCTTATTTCATTTATCAAATCATCAACTTGATTTTTAATCGGTCTAACTTCTACAACAGGGTCTAAAAGTCCTGTAGGTCTTATAATTTGTGTTGCAACATTTTCTGCTAAGGTCATTTCATAAGGAGCCGGCGTTGCAGAAACATAAACAACTTGTTTTAACCTATCATTAAACTCATCAAAATTAAGTGGTCTATTATCGTATGAAGATTGTAATCTAAAACCATAATTAACCAAACTATCTTTTCTTGCCCTATCGCCATTATACATACCCCTAACTTGTGGAATTGTAATATGGCTTTCGTCAACAAACAATAAAAAGTCGTCGCCAAAATAATCTAAAAGTGTGTATGGTGGCTCGCCAGGATTTCTACCATCAAAATACCTTGAATAGTTTTCAATACCACTGCAATAACCAATTTCACGCATCATTTCAAGGTCATAACTTGTACGCTCACCCAACCTTTGTGCCTCAACATACTTTTCTTTGTTTGTAAAGTTTTCAACTTGCTCGACCTTATCTTTTTCGATTTGTTTTAAGGCCTTTTCTAACTTGTCACTTCCTACTGCATAGTGAGAAGCTGGATATATGGCAATATGTGAAAGTGTGCATATGGATTTACCTGAAACAACATCAAACTCGCTAATTCTTTCAATCTCGTCGTCAAAAAATTCGACCCTTACAGCCTTTTCGGAATAACTTGCAGGGAAAATATCAACAACATCACCCTTTGACCTAAAGGTGCTTCTCTTAAAGTCAATTTCGTTTCTTTCATATCTTATTTCGATAAGTTTTAAAATGAGTGCTTCCTTTGAAATTCTGTCCCCTGGTCTTAGAGATATATGAAGTTTTAAGTATTCTTCAGGCTCACCTAAACCATATATACAAGAAACAGACGAAACAACAATAACATCTTTTCGTTCTAAAAGAGAACTTGTTGCAGAGTGCCTAAGTTTATCTATCTCATCATTTATGCTCATATCTTTTTCGATATAGGTATCACTTTTTACGATATAAGCTTCTGGTTGATAGTAATCATAATACGACACAAAAAACTCCACTCTGTTTTCTGGGAAAAACTCCCTAAATTCATTACAGAGTTGAGCTGCAAGGGTCTTATTGTGAGCCAAAACTAAAGTTGGCTTATTTATGTTTTTAATAATATTTGCCATAGTAAAGGTCTTACCACTACCCGTAACACCAAGCAAAACCTGAGACTTTAACCCTTCTTTTAAGCCTTTTGTGATGCTTTCGATTGCTTTAGGTTGGTCGCCTGTAGGCGAATATTTAGATTTTAGTTTAAAAAGATTTTCTTCCATAATAACAAAAATTATTTACCTTACCTTGTAAGTATATCACAGACACATCAAAATCACAATTGTTAAACAATTAAATTATTAACAATTGATAGTTAGATATTACAAAAAAAAGAAAGATGTAAAACCTTTCTTTTATTGTGGATAATCTTGTGTTTCAGTTTGCATTAAAGATAGAAATTGTTTGTTTTGTTCTAACAATTCTAAACCTGTGATTTGCGAATTATATCCTGGAACATTTTCTTCACTTGCTTGCATAACTTCTGGTGACATAAACATTGCATACATCTTCTCTATTTCAAAATAAGGGTCTGGCTCATCATCAGGATTGATTTCATTATAATCAATTTCAATACCTGCACAGTATTGCATATATGCTGCAAGGTTTCTATAAAGCATACCTGAGCCTTCAGGCGAATAAGGTTCTTTTATAACTTCGTCAAAAGTTAAATTTCCACATTTATCTAAACACTCAGCATCAAGTTTTTTCATACCATAAATTGGCTTTATGCCGTTAATTTCTAAAAAGTTTCTAATTGCAGAATCGTTTATTAAAGTAAAACTAAAACCATTTTCATCTGTCCAAGATAAATAGTTAGTTGTTGTTGTATATTGATTTATAAGGTTTGGATTTCGCATAGACATATTTATGCTATTTCTTCCAAGAAAATTGTTGGGAATACTCATAGCTCTTAACATATCAAAATGTGAAAAAGTTTCCATATAAAACTCTCCTTTAAAACTATCTTAATTATAATATAAAACTTCTTACTTTTCAATACCCCATTTTTTAGATAAAAAATAATAAAAAAAAACGACTAATTTCTTAGTCGTTTTTAAAATTTATATTAGTCCTTTTTTTCGTCTTTTTTGCTTTCTTTCTTTTCAGCTTTTTTTGCTTTAGGAGCAGCATTTGCTGTTTTTGGAGTTCTAGCAAAGTAAACGATAACACCAGCAAGGATAGCAAGTGAAACAACAATTAAGATTGTACCAACAACTGTTGTAACATCTGACTTCTTTGTTTCTTCTGAAACAACTTTGATTGTCTTTGTGTATGTTTGGCTGTTGCCTGCAGTATCTTTTGTTGTGAATGTTAAAGTATAGTCGCCTGCAGTTTCGAATGTGTAATTCTTAACTGTGTCGTCTGCTTCTTCGCCTTCTTCAGTTTCTACAACGTCAGGAGAAACAACATTACCTTGAGCATCTGTGATTGTGATTTCTGCTTTGTATTCGTAAGTTTTTTCTTCGCCTTCATTATCGATGTAAGTCATAATGTTATCTGTAACGTTAACTTTTGACATATCGATTGTTAATGTTGTATTAACTAAAACTTCTTTATCAAGAAGGTCTGAAAGTTCTTTTTCTACATTGATTGTAGGAGCAACTGTTTCACCAACAGTGATTTCAATAACATAAGGTTCAGCTTCGTTATTGTGTTCGTCCCATGCAGTATAAGTTACTGTGTAAGTACCTTTTGTGGTTGGTTTGAATGAATATTTTTCATTGTTTGCACCATTTTCGTGGTAAGTAATCTTATATTTTGCATCTTCTGCATCTTCTGTGTATGTTACAGGACCTGTGATTTTGATTTCTGAATAGTTTTTAAGTTCGTCAAGTTCGAAACCAAATTGGCTTTCAGTTTCGTCAACTACGACATAACCTGGAAGATAGATTTCTTTGAAATCTTTTGAATCAACTTTATCACCAAAGTATGTTGTTTGAACACTTTCTGATAATAATTTGATAACAGGTTTTACAGTGTGTTTAACTTGAACTGTGATTGTGACTTGGTCTGCGTCATTTGTACCATCAGTTGCATCAAATGTAAGTTTGTATGTTCCTGTTTGTTGTGGAGCAAATTCGTAGATACCATCAACAATTTCGTGGATGTAGTTACTGTGATCAACACAGTCTGCTTCTACTTTGATATTGTTTTTGTCGTTATCTTTTGCAACGATATCAACAAGTGATAATGATTGACCTAATTCGAGTTCATATGTGCTTGCTTTGTGTCCTGAGATAACAGGAGCTTCTTTATCAACAGTCTTTGGAAGAACTGCTGTATAACTTGTAACATAACCTGCTCTATCTGTAGCAACATATGTTACTGTGTAGCTATCACAAAGTGAAGCTGTAAATGAAATACCTGGGATTGAGTAAACATAACCATCAGCTGGAGCTTTAAGATCGCCTTTTAATACAGCATCTTTTAAAACTTCTTCACTTGTTACTTTACCAAGTGTGTTGTAAGCTTGTACAACATTACCGTTTGAATCTCTAACGATAGCAACGATTGTTAAACCTTTACGGTTGTCCCAAATCTTAACGCCATCAACATAGATTTTACCATTTTGTTCGTATGATTCTTCAGCAGTTGCATCAAAACCAAATTTTGTGTTTAAGTCTGTACCAGCAACATCTGCAACGATAGGTGCATAACCATCAGTTTCGTCGATTACAGCGAATCTTGTTGTTCTAACACCAATGTTTGAAGCATCAGCTTCAGCAGCTTGAATGTTTGCAGGATCTGCGATATTTTCACATAATGCTTTGATTTCACTTTCTGTTCTAACATCATTTTCGAGTAATGCATAATCGTCAAATGAGTATGTGACAAGTGTAAATGTGCAACCATTTTCTCTTGCAATGTCATAGATTGTGTAATCTGTGTCATTGTAATTTGTAACAACTTCGTTTGTGTTGAATTCGATTTTGCCATCTTCGTTTAAGAATACTTCTTTATATAAGAAGCTTGGAGCAGCATCTCCACCAAGAGTAACTGATGCTGGGAAATAAATGAAGTATTTATTTACAAGGTTGCTATCAGTGTCGTCTGTGATTGTTGGAGCATCAAATGTAACAGTTTCGTTGTTGTTAACTGTAACAGTTTGGTTTGTTTGATATTTGATTTCTGGAGCAACTTCATCTTCATAACCTTGAACAAGGTTTAATGTTGTTGACCATGTTGCTGTGTTACCATTGCCATCACTAACTGTGTAGTAGATTGTGTAGTTACCAGCAGCGAATTTTTCAGCATCTAATTTAACTTTAGCAGTTTGAGATGCCATATATGCTTGAGCTTTGTCTACAGCTTCTGTTGTACCTTTCTTATAGAATTTACCATCTTTAACTTCGATGTTTGAATATTCTACATCTTCGTAAACTGTATATTTTGTATCAGTATCAAGGTAAATAGAACCTGTGTTGTTTGTAACGAAGTCACTTGAAGTGATTCTTCTTCTAATTGTAAGGTCTTTGAAGTTTGAAACTGCACTGTCTTCAGCATAGATAGCAGGAAGTGTAATTTCAACAGAATCTAAATCGTACTTTGTAGGAACGATATATTTGTAATCTTGAGATTTTAATTGATCTTTGATTTCATCAATTTTGTCAAGGTCATAACTGTCAACAATGTAAAGAGTTGGAGCAACTGTATCCTTAACATCTTTAATTGTGTAGTTATAAGTATAACCTTCGTGGCCATAGAAATCTTTAACTTTGTAAGTGATTTCGTAGTCACCAGCTTTAGTTGGGATAAAGTAAATACCATTATCATCTTTGCTTACTGCAACATCTGAATATTTTAAGTTACCTTGTTCATCTCTACCTTCGTAGAATTTAACAGTAACAATTGTATGAACAGAGATTGCTGTGTTTGCATTGTTTTTGTCATATGCGCTTGCAAGTGGAAGGTATGTTTTGTCCATCAAGCTTGCTTTTGTTGTAGCATTGTTGACTGTAAAGCCGATATCAACCTTTGTGCTATCAGTTGAATTGCTACCTGAGATTTTTTTGCTTTCTTCATAGCAAGTGTTCATTTCATTATCAACTAAACGATATCTAATAACGTTTGAACCTTCTTCTGCTTTGAAGTTGTAGTAATAAGCATTTGCACCACTTGTGTGATATTGAAGTGCTACGTGATTTGAACCTGTTGCTTCGACAACTGCTTGGTTGTTGATGTAATTCTTTGTATCAGTGTTAACTTCCATAATCATTGTATACTTAACATCATCAGCAGTGATAGTTGCAGTTGTGTTTGCTGCGTTGTATTCTTCTACGAATTGACCGATATTTTGATATTGTTTAACAGTGTAAGCATATGTTGCCTTGTTATAGTTTGCAACAACAACTTTGTTTGTGTATGAGCCAAGTTTAAAGAAATTTACTTGTTCTTCTTCAACAAAAACTTTTGGAAGTGGAAGTGTAACATTTGAAACACCTTCTGTTTTTGTATCAATTGTTACAGGTAAAATAATTGGATCATTTTCAACAAAAGCATAATTGTATGTTGAAGCTGTAACTTTGATTTCATATTTATTTGCAACAGTCCAAACATCGTTGTATTTTACAGCATATTCAACTTTATATGTTCCAATTTGAGTTGGTTTAAATTCATAGTTTGCACCATTTTCTTTTAAACCATTTGGATTGTTTGTTGCATCATATGCTTCAATAACTTTACCATTTGGATTGTAGACAACAACTTTCTTTTCTTGTGCAGAAACTACTGCGCCTGTTTCAACACTTCTAATTTGAGCGTCATCGATTGCAGGAACTTGAACAGTGTCAGCAATTGTCCATTTAGACTTAATTTTGCTTACTGAGAAAGTAGCACCTTTCTTAATAGAACCTGTTTCGTTTTGTCCACTTGTGTAGTCATAACCACTTGAAGCAAAAGCTTTACGGCACAAATTTACAATAGGTGCAGCCAAAGCTAAAACAAAAGCCATTATAACCATAACTGAACGTGTTAAAAGTTTTTTAAGTTTTTTCATTATTCGTTTACCCTCGCTTTAAGCTAGAAAATTTAACTTTGTTAGTTTAACCCAAAAAACACCCTTTGTCAACAAAATAAACTAATAATTGGTTAAACTTTATTTATATTTTTTGATAAAATTTCCAAAATATGTAAATTTTCAAAACTAGACAAAATTTTAACCAAATAAAAAGCCGTAAGGCATAAACCCTACGGCAATATTTTTTAAATTAGCAATTATTATTGCAACCACAACCACAGCAAGATAACAATAAAATTAAGATAATAATCCATGTGCAATCACAACCACCGTTCATACCTGAACCACAGTTGCAAAGGAGCAATAATAAGATTATCCAGCAACAACAGTTGTTGTCGCCACCGAAACCACAACCACTGCCGCCACCACAGTTTCCACCAAAAAATCCGTGCATAACAGTCCCCCTATATAAATATGATATTAAATACATATGTATAAACTTTAATATATAACTTACCCTTTCCCCTTCTCCTTATATATAAAGTTTAGTGTGTTAGGGGAAAAACTCCCCTAGCACATCTCTTTTGTATTTTTTATCTTTCGTACTCTAAAAAATCTTCCGTACATTTCATAATATAAGGAAACATAAAAAAATGTGCATACTTATAAAAAAAAGAAAAAGGCAATTTGCCTTAATCTTTAAATAATCTATTTTGAATTTCTGCCTTCAACTCTTCTATACCCAAATTTTTTCTTGCTGAAATACATAACACATCTTCTGGCATAACGAAAGGCTTTTTATTGTCGTCTATCTTATTATATATAAGTATCCTTTCAATATTCTCTGCCCCTAGGTCTTTTAATACTTTATTTACAACTTCGATGTGTTGCCTGTAATTTGGGTCTGTTATGTCAACAACGTGCAATAAAAGGTCTGCATCTTTTGCTTCTTCTAAGGTTGCTGAAAATGCTTCAATAAAAGCGTGTGGGAGTTTATCGATAAATCCTACGGTATCTGTAAGCACAATTTGTTTATTGTTGCCAAGCCATACATTTCTTGTTGTTGTATCAAGTGTTGCAAAAAGTTTGTTGTCGGCATAAATACCGGCTTTTGTAATCGTATTCATTAAGGTGCTTTTGCCGGCGTTTGTGTATCCAACAATTGCAACCATTTTCATATTATTTTTCTTACGACTGCTCTTTTGTACACTTCTTTGTGCTTTAACCTTCTCAATTTCTTTTTCAAGTTTTGTGATATTATCTCTAATTGTTCTTTTGTCAAGTTCAAGTTTTGTTTCGCCCGGACCACGCATTCCTACACCACCACCGAATCTTCCACTTGTGCCACTTATACCAGAAATTCTAGGCAATGTGTATTTAAGTTGAGCAAGTTTAACTTGCAATCTTCCTTCATTAGTTTTTGCCCTGCCTGCAAAGATATCCAAAATCAACATTGACCTATCAATTACTTTTATGTTCCAAATACTTAATAAGTTTGAAATTTGAGAACCTGTAAGTTCAGTGTCAATAACTGCAACATCTGCCCCCACTTCATTTATTAAATAACCAATTTCTTCTACTTTACCTTTACCAAGCAAGGTTGCAGGAGTGTGTTCTTGTATGTTTTGAAAAGCCTTGCCCACAACTTCTAGGTTTGCAGTAAAACACAAACTTTCAAGTTCGGACAAAACCAAATCAACATCTTTTGGCATCTTATTAAAAGAAACACCGATTATAACGGCTTTTTCCTTTTCTTCTTCAGTTGAATAAATTTTTGCCATAATTACCCCACATAAGTTGCAAGTGCAACCCTTAATTCTTGAGCATAATTTGTTATAACAGCAAAATTTGCATCATTATAAACTTCGTTTGTTGAAAATTCTTTAATAGTATCCATAAAATCTGCAATAACTAAAAGTTTATTTGCTAAAGTTGCAAGTGTAAACTTATCTTTGTTTGCTGTCTTTGAATTTTCGTATAAAACTTTTACTTGTTGATAATAGTTGTAAATACTTTCAGCAACTGTTTTTGTGCCTATCTTTTCATTATCAAACATATCCCCGTTTTCAGCATTTACAAAATCTGCAAGGCCTGAGAAAACAAAGTTAATATTTGTGTCATCAAAAGTAGTTAAATCAACCTTTGCAAACTCAAAGGCTTTTTCAAAATTGCCACCACTACATAGGGCTTTTGCATATCTAGACTTTAATCTATTATCAGCATTAGACAAAGAAACATTTTCCAAAACTGAGCCGTTAGCATTGTAGTTTGCTTCGTTTATTGTTTCGATATTTTGCTCATAATTTTCAAGAGCATAAAACTTCTCAAAATACTCTACGATTTTAGGGTTGTTTTCAAAAATAATTGCTTTATTTAAAACACGATAAAGATTGCTTGTGTTTTGGTTTTTGTTGTACTCTTTTTCATAAAAATAAAGGCTTGCATTATTTGCCCCAACCTTTTCAAACAAAGAGCCAAGCAGATGTGGCGCAAACAACGAAAAGCAACCATAAACTATTCCAAGCAAAACTAAAATCGCTGCAACCGTTATAAGAGAAACTTTTAATACTAATTTTTTCATACTTTTAGAATACCACTTTTTTAACATATTTGCAATTGATTTTAAAAGGCACAAAAAACAAAATTGAAACAAGCTCTAAAAAAATTACAAACAAAATATAGCCGTTTATTTATGCTTTTTTGTGCCAAATGGTATTTTACATCGCAACAATCTGTCCTGTTATAACATCAATTGTACAAGTTAAAATTTCACCATTTTTTGTAAACAAACAGATATTCCAAAACATATCTTCAGCACTTCTTCTGTTTCTACTTAACAACTTTTGAAAAATCTCACCTTGAAGTTTTCCATCAACGATAAGGTTTTCAATCTTTTTATCAAAAGCAGAAACTGCAATTTTTATTGCCAAATCACTATCAACCTGCCACATTTCCGAAACAAAAACAAGGTCGTCTTTTAGCCCCAAACTTGGGATAAAAACAGTTATATTTTCGCCACCCGTAATACGCGTTTCGATATCTACACAAAAGGTACCGTTATAGGGATTAAATTCCATAATTCCCGTATAAATTTTATCGTCAATTTTTAATTTAAAGTCAGGCAAAGTTGTAAAGTTTTTATCCACAAAATCCACAACCAAAACGCCATAATCAACCATTTCTGTGTGCTTTCCGTTTAGGACATAATCTTTTTCTCTTTTACCACTTGTAAATGTTGCAACAAATTTTTCGTTTCTTGCAAAGTAAAAATTCTCTCTTATTTCACTTACTTCCCTTAAACAAATTTCATATACACTATCCTTACAACTTACACAAAAAATTATTAAAAAACAAAAAAACAACAAAAAACATATACCCTTTTTACGCATACCCTTCCCCTAAAAGCGCTAGATATATATTTATATGTATATACTATATTTTTTAAACCAAAATAATTCTTGCAAAAAACAGTCTAATTTGCTATACTTTAGGTAGGAGATTTATGTTATGAAGAGTAACCCCGAATTATACACAGGTAGCAAATCAAAAAAGATTGCTTTTGCTAAAAAGACAAAACAACCTGCAATCGACCTTACTATTCAAGAGTTTATGAAAGCAATTCCTGTTGCTTATATAAGAGAAAATGGTTGCCTTCCAACAGTTAGACTTAAACAAGAAGCCAACCTTAAAATCGACACTCGTGGTCAAATGGAAGGCTCTGGTTTTTCAATCGCAGCATATTACGAAAACGGAAACGGTATGAAAGTGCCTGTCGACGAAGCATATGGAATATCTTTTATAGAAACTCTTATTAAAATCAATGGTTCTATGCCATACCCTACAACTGCTACAGAATATGACCCTGAAAACAAGTTTTACCCATATACCGAAGATATCTTTTCAAATATTACAGGATATCTTTCAACAGATAAGGATAGAAGAATTGTTATTTCTCCTGATCCTGCAAAAATCAATGGCAAACCAAATATGGTTGTATCCTTCTCCACTGCAGATAACCCATACCTTAGTGGAACTTATGACAATAACAGCTTCCACGTTGTATGTTTAGGCGTTACAAATGTTTTAGAAGCATTAAGAATTACAGAAGAGATTTTACCACAAGTCGAACAATTTAGAGCAGAAAACCCTGATTGCTTCTTGACTGACGCAAAACCTTTTGGTTATCCACTAACACAAGAACCTTTATCTTCAAAGAATATCGACCCACTCACATTTGATGATGATTCTTATATGCCAGAAGAATACGACATAGGTCACGAGCTTGCAGAAGCAGAAAGATTAGGAAAAATATCGGAATACATCTCATCAGAAACCGTTTCTTATGTTCCTATCGAAACCCTAGAAACTGCCCAGAAAGCAGAAACATCTCTTGTTGAAAGCGGATTTAAACTTTCGACAATGTCAGTTGGTTCATCACTCACTCAAGACGATGGTGGACAAGGTCTTTAATTAAAAACAAAAAGAGAGAATCACTTCTCTCTTTTTTTATTTATGTTTAACCCATATTGTCAATATCATCAATTCTCTTTTGATATTTTCCACCTAGGAATTCTGTATCTAAAAACGCTTTAACCATTTTTTTAGCACTATCAACTTCCACCATTCTTCCACCAAGGCATAGAGCGTTTACATTATTATGTTCGCGAGCCAACTCAACCTTTTCTTCATCAATTCCGTTTACTGCATATATGCCCTTAAATTTGTTGAGTGCAATACACATTCCAACCCCAGAACCACAAATTGCAATACCTTTTGCGCCTTCTTCCTTCATATTTTCAGCAACAAGTTTTGCATATGTTGAGAAGTCGTCAAGATTATCTATTTCAAAAGCACCAACATCTAAAACTATTTCATCTAAATCTACTAGATAATCTTTAATTATATTCTTTAATTCAAAACCACCATGGTCACAACCAATAACTATCATATTTTTTCTCCTAGTGTTATTTTATCAATTTAAAAGCATTTTTACAAATAAATTCATATATTAAATATGTTTTTAAAATTTTTAAAAATTTTTTTAAAAATAATGAAATTTTTTATTGACAACCAAAGTTTAAAGTGCTATTATTACCAAGTCATAACAAAAAAGTTATGCAAACTTCATATTCTTCCTTAGCTCAACGGTAGAGCACTCGGCTGTTAACCGATAGGTTGTTGGTTCGAATCCGACAGGAAGAGCCAAACAAGACAAGTCTTAGGACTTGTCTTTTTGTTTTTTTTAGCGTTTGACTGAATCTTTAAAATTTGATAGATTTTATGTAGGAGAATTTTATGGAAAAGTTTTGTGATTTACATACTCACTCAAATTACTCAGACGGTACACTCACCCCTGAAGAATTAGTTATCTTAGCAAAAAACAAAAACATTAAAGCAGTTGCTCTAACCGACCACAACACAATCACAGGGCTTGATAGATTTTTAAAAGCAGGCAAAGAAAACAATGTTGAAACAATATCAGGAATTGAGTTTTCAACACACTTTATGGAAAAAGAATATCATATTGTTGCCTTGTTTATAAAAAAAGAAGATTATGGGAAAATTTCAAAACTTGTAAAAGAGTTTGACAACTTAAAAGAAGAAAGCAATCTTGACCTTGTTGAAAAACTTAAAAACATAGGTATGGAAATCGATTATAACAACCTCAAAAAACAAACACCTGATGGCAGGCTAAATAGAGCGAATATTGCTGCAGAACTTGTAAAAGAAGGATATATTTCTTCAATAAGCGAAGCATTTAAGACAGTTTTATCAAAAAGTTATGGCCTTTATGTTGAACCAAGGCGTCTTGACACTCTTACAACAATTAAGTTTATAAAAGAAATCGGTGCAGTTGCAATTCTTGCTCACCCACTATTTAAACATACCGAAGAAGATTTGCACGAACTTTTACCACTTGCAGTTAAAAACGGACTTGACGGTATGGAAGTTTATTATTCAACTTACACCGAAGAAGAAACAAAAAAAGCACAAGAAATCGCAAAGAAATATAATCTTAAATTCAGTGGTGGTAGCGATTTCCACGGCACAAATAAACCTGACATAAGTATAGGAGTTGGCAAAGGCAATTTAAAAATTCCATACTCAACACTAAACAATTTAAAATTAAAATAAAACACACATTTTCTTGTGTGTTTTTTTAGTTGACGAATATTTAGCACAAAAAGTATAATTATCTTATGGAAAACACAACTCTAGTAGAAAAACAAAACCAAATTATACAAGAAACACCGAAAGAAAATAAACGCCTTGTAGGCTTAGACATATTAAAAATTCTTTCAATGTTTTTTATACTTATCCACCACTTTTCAAAACACGGTGGGTTTTATGAAAATGCAACAGGTTTTACACAAACATTTCTTTTAATTTTAAACGATTTGTTTTTACCAAGCGTAAATGTTTTTGTTTTTATTTCTGCATATCTTATTGTTAAGAAAAACAAATTTAGTCTTAAAAAACTTTTATATCTCTTTTTAGAAATTATCTTTTTTGCTTTGCTTACTTACTTTTTATTCTTAATTATTTCAAAAGAACAATTTAACATAAAAACTTTTTTTGCTTGCCTAAACCCTGTTGAAAATTATTTTTGGTTTACAAATGCATATGTTTTTATGTATTTACTATCCCCCGTGCTACTAATGATTATAAATAAATTAAATAAAAATGGTTATCTAATACTTTTGTTAACACTTTTTATAATCACTTTATTCTCTACATACACCCCTTTCTTTCCAATTTTAAACAATGGTTTTACTTGGATGTGGTTTGTTTTTCTATTCTTCTTTGCAGGATATCAAGCAAAGTTTGAAATAAACCTTAAAAAATGGATTTGGCTTATTATCTATATCATAGCAATTTCACTTTCATTTTTTGTGTTTGGGGGCGAAGTTGTCAAACATCCAATATACACAAGCGCAATTGCAATTTTAGAGACAATTTCTTTGTTTAATCTTTTTAAAGATATCAACATAAAAAACAATAAGTTTGCAAAAATAATAATGGTTATTCAAAGTTGCACACTTGGGATATATTTATTGCACGATAGCATTTTTACACGAAATATCTTATATAGTAAAATATTCTGCACCCAAAACTTCTACTTAAAACCTACAAGTTTACTTTGGTTTATATTATTTGTATTTACAACATTTATAGTATGCCTTTTATTTGATTTAGGTAAAAAATATATATGCAAACTATTTTTAAAACTTTTTGATAAAGTAAAAAACAAAAGAAAACAAAAAACTTCTTGCAATCAAAAAGACACAGATTAAACTGTATCTTTTTTTAATATCAATTCGTAACCATATTCTTCATTGTTACATTTTGTAATAAACTTGTTATAAAACACCCCATCAACTTTTTTAAAACCATATTTTTCATATAACCTTATTGCAGGAATATTCACTTTTGCAACTGCAAGTTTTATGCTATCCATATCCTTATTTTTTGCAATCTGTATCATTTCTTCTAAAAGTTTTTTACCATATCCCATATTTAGATAATCAACATTGATTGCAAATCTAGTCAAAAAAAGATTATTTTTTGTGCCACTGAACTTAAACACGTCCCCACTTTCATCAAAACCACATAACACACCCATACCCACAATTTCGTCATTGTTTTTAAGCAAATACAAATTCTCTTTTTCTATATCACCTAAAAAACATTCGCTTGGATAATACTCATTCCAAATCTTGATGCCTTGCTTATTCATAT
Source organism: Clostridia bacterium (assembly GCA_045538175.1). Classification (GTDB taxonomy): domain Bacteria; phylum Bacillota; class Clostridia; order Christensenellales; family UBA1242; genus JAZSQZ01. The sequence goes on along the minus strand of JAZSQZ010000136.1, from coordinate 6,687 downwards.
TCTCTATTACATTTGTAATAATCTTATTTATTTTTTCTAAATCATTTTTATTTGCTAAAACTACTTTCATGTTTTTATTATAAAAAATATTTTTCTTTTTAACAATAAAAAAACAACAAATTGTGTACAAAACACAACTTTAGTGCTAAAATGTCGATATGAATAAAGTTTGTAACCTATGTCCACGATTATGCAAAATCGACAGAGATAAAAACTTTGGTTTCTGCAAAAGTGGTAAAAAAGCAAAAATTGTAAAAGTTATGAAGCACTTCTGGGAAGAGCCTATTATTTCTGGCACAGATTATACCTTTAAAAAAGGTAGTGGCACCATTTTCTTTTCAGGGTGCAACTTAAGATGCGTGTATTGTCAAAACTATGAAATAAGCCACGGCAATCTTGGAAAAGAATATTCAACAGATGACCTTGTAACTCTATTTAAAAAAATTGAAAAAAGTGGCGCAACAAATATAAACTTTGTAACCCCAACCCATTTTACAGACGAAATTTTAAAAGCACTTAAAACTTATAAACCACATATCCCTATCGTTTGGAATACCAACGGTTATGAATCAGTTGAAACAATAGAAAAATTAAAGGGTTATGTTGACATATTTTTAACCGACTTAAAATATTACTCAAGCGAAGTTTCAAAAAAATATTCAAACTGCGAAGATTACTTTGAAAAAACAAGCAAAGCAATTATGCAAATGAGAAAGAATTGTCCACAAGATATTATTAAAAATGGACTTATGGAAAAAGGCATAATTATAAGACATTTGATTTTGCCAAATAACTATAAGGATAGTTTTAAAATCTTGGAATGGATAAAAGAAAACCTAGGCACAAAAACTTATATTAGTATTATGGGACAATATGTGCCTTGCGATAAGGCAGAGAAATACCCAGAAATCAATAGAAAACTAAAACCACTTGAATATAATCTTGTTTTAAGAAAGTTTTGCGACCTAGATTTCAAAAACGGTTTTTCACAAGACCTTAAAAGCGCAACCACAGACTTTATACCAGATTTCAACATTGAAGAAGAACTATAGAAATAAAAAAGACTAGAAATTTCTAGTCTTTTTTTTATTTCATTTCAAAACTATCATCGTGCATTTTCATTGATATTGAACCTACTCTACCTAATATTGGGCTAAAGTTTGTTACACTAGCATATCCCCTTCCACCCGATTGAATTGTAGACTCTGCACCACTTTCGCCTGCAGGGATATCCAAAGACTTTTTGACTTCATCCAAAGCTTCCCTTGGAGGCATTTCTATAATGGTTGGGTCTTGTTCTTCACGAGAGCCTGTCATTACTTCTCTTGCTTCGCCTGGTTCATAATTTACAAATTGAGTTGTATATTTTTCTTCAAACTCAAACATACCTTTACTTGCTTTTGTGGTTTCTGGAATATTGTTTAGGACAACCATATGATTTGATTGATCATCAAATGGAATATTATATTCTGTAGAACCACCAACTTGACTTGCAATTTCGCTTGTGAATCTTTGAAGATTAAGAATACCTTGTTCCTTATCTTCTGGAATATGAATTTTTGGAAGATTGCTTATAACAATAGGTGAAGACTTAAATGAATCATACAACATAATTGTTGGACCTTCAAGTCTCTTTTCGTCAACATAAAAACCTACATAATTCCCGTGTCTTGATAATACTGAAATACTACCAACATTTCTATAATCTGCTTCAAAGAAAATCCCTTGTGGTAAATTTTGAACACCATCAGTTTTTTTCAAGTCAATATATCTTCTTGCGCTTTCTGTCAAAATTCCAACCATACCTGTTGCACTACCAAAACCTTGACATTCAGGTCTTACATATAATCCACCAAAAGTGAAAACTTTTCCTGTTTGACCTTCGCTTTGAGGGGCTCTAAAAAAAGGATAATTTTCTGGAATTTCCTTTAGATATGAAATACCTGCAAGTCTTCCGTTTAAGTATGCCCCAAGGAATACACAATTGTCACCTGTTAAGATACAATCGATTTTGTCCCCTGTTGGAATTCTTAAGAAATCCTTTGGTCCTTCATATGTACTGTAAATCTTAATAATCGAATCTTTATAGGTAATTGGCTTATAGTAAATCTTGCCCTTACCTTCTCGACTCTTTACTTTTGAGTTTATATTGTCACAAATATTTTGCGCAATATCAATTAAACTACTCATTTTAAACTTTTAACCTCTAACTCTTAGCCATAAAATATTTATCTTTCGATATTGTCCTAAGAGGTCTTTAAATTTGCAAGTCCCCCTAAAATGCAAACTTAATACGGTAACATTATACTACAAAATAAGTCAAAAGTCAATATCTACCCTAAAACCAAAGATGGCACAAAAAAATATAAATTTTCAACTAAAAAAAGAGCCTAGGCTCTTTTTTTTACAATAATGATTCAAGTTGGTCTAAATAATTTTCAATATATTTAAACGAATCTTCAAATGTTTTTTCTTGTTTTAAGTCGACCCCTGCAACTGACAAAATTGAAAGTGGGTCCATACTTCCACCAAGAGATAAAAACTTATAATAGTTTTCAACAGCGTCTTTTTCTTTTGATAAGATTTTGTTGCAGATTGCAATTGCAGAAATCAAACCTGTTGCATATTTATATACATAAAATGCAGTAAAGAAGTGTGGGATTCTGCTCCACTCGTATTTAATCTCATCATAAATTTCAACATCTTTACCAAAGTATCTTTCAACAAGACTTAAGTAAACATCATTTACAACTGTTGTTGAAACCCCTTCGTTATTTTCGCACATTGTATGAATTTTTTCTTCAAACTCTGCAAACATTGTTTGTCTAAATACTGTTGCATGGAAAGTTGATAAGAATTCGTTTAGGTAATAAATCTTTTCTTCTTTTGTTTTTGCATTATCCAACATATATCTATTTAGCAAACATTCATTAACGGTGCTTGCAATTTCTGCTAGGAAAATTGTATAACCTGCCTTATTTATAGGTTGAGATTTATCTGAATTGTATGAGTGCATTGCATGACCTAACTCGTGAGCAATTGTTGAAACATCATTAAATCTTCCCATAAAGTTTGTAAGAACAACAGGAGAGCAACCATAAGCACTTGTCATATATGCCCCACTACATTTACCCTTGTTTGGCATAACATCAATCTTTCTATTGTTTTTTAAATCTTTAAGTTTTGCAATATACTCGTCCCCTAATGGAGATAATGCTTTGCATACAAGGTCAAAACCTTCTTCAAAGGTATACTTTGTATCAACTTCTTTTAGTGGGTTTATTCTCATATCAGCAACAGATATTTTATCAACACCCAACATTTTTTCTTTTAATTTAAAAAATCTATACTCTAGGTTTAAAAACTTATTAACTGATTTTAAAAGTGTATAATAAACAGTTTTATCAACATCTTCATAAAATAAAGCTTTTTCGATTGCAGAATTAAAGTTCCTTGTTTTTGCGTAGAAAATATCTTTCTTAACACTTGCAACATAGTTTGATGTTAAAAAGTTGTTATATCTTCCAAAAGCGCCATTTAATTCCTTAAAAGCATTTTTTCTTAAAACACTATCTTCGTCAGTTAAGTATATTCCGGCAACACTTTGATTCATAGGGTGTTTAATTCCCTTACCATCTTCAACATCATTAAACTCTAAGTCGCCGTTTTCAAAATTTGAAAAATTAAGTTTAAAATCGCCTGCGAAATTTGAAACAGAAGACATCAACTTCTCTTCTTTTTCACTCAAAATATGTGGTTTGTTTTTTAAGATATTTTTAATTGTTTTGTCGTAATCCTTAAAATCTTTATCGTTTATTAAGTCTTTTAAAAATTCATCATCAAGATTTGATAGTTGTGGAGTCAAAAACGAACAAACCATATCATAATCATTTGCAATATTTCTAATTCTTCCATATCTTTGTTGATTTTTCTCAACTGCAACATCTTCATCACGACTTATGCTTGCATATACATATAATCTTTCCAATTTTTCATCTAACTTATCGGTAAACTTAAAACATTCTAAAATTGTTTTTTTATCTTTTAACTTTCCATCATAGTTTGAAACTTTTTTATAAGAATTTACAAACTCTTCTAAATCTTTTTCATACTCGGTTTCGTTTAAGTAATAATCACTTAAATCCCATTTGAATTTATCTTCAATATCTTTTCTTTCTTTAAGTTCCATATTTTTCTCCAATGCTTTTAGTTTAATACAATTTTTACCCTTTTGCAAACAAATAAACAAAACACTTTTTTAGTTTTTTGTGTCAGGATTTATATCTTGAAATAAAGCAATATAAAAAGAAATCATTTGTATATAGAACATAAAAACAATTTCGCTTAAATCACCTAATGTTTTACCTATTGATATTTCTAAACAATTTTTAAAACCCATCTTTCTATCTTTTGATAAAATAAAATAATTTATATTTAAGTTATCAAGACAAAACAAATCTTCAAAGGAATTTTCTTCCTTTTTTAAAAATAAGAAACTCGACTTTCTAATATTTTCGATATTATTGCCAATACAAAATCTTTTTTCAACTTTTAAACTTGTTATCTTTTTTAAAAGTGACAAAACACAGTCAGCACAAAAGATATTTCCATTATCAATCAAGACAACATTTTCACGCTTTGCCATTTGTTTTGAAAAATCAACAATCGGCATAATATCAAAGTCGTCTATCATATCAATTGCAAGTTTTAAATTTTCAAATTCTCCATTTGATAACAAAAACAAAATTGCAAAACAAAATAAAACAATACTTTTTGTCTTAATCGCAATTTCTTCTTTGTCAAAAACAACAGGAAGAAAAATATCAAAATTTTTATCTACAAAATTTTCACACGAACTTAAGGCAACCTTTTTTGTTTTTAGATTTTTAGGAATATCAAAATTTTTTGAAGACATAAAAAATATTGATAAATCTTCTTTATTATTATAAATTTCTGCCCTTATTTTTTCTTCATTTTTTACTATCAAAACTTCTGTTGAAAATTTGCTTTTTATTGCATTTTTACAAAAAACAGCGACATCATACAGTTCATTTGAGGCGAAAATTTGGGCTCTAGAACACTTTTGTATTAGTTTTGAGAATTTTAAGATAGGTCAAGGTTTGCGATATAAAAGGATAAATTTTTCTTTAAATCACCCACAGCATCAAGTATTTCTTTTAACATAAAGTGATTAAAATTTTTAGGTTTTTCGACCCCTACATTTTTATTTTTAGAATAAAAAAAGGCATCTGCTTTTTTGCACATACTCATAAAACTCCTTTTAAGAATATATGCAAGCAAATGCCAATATGTTAACTAAAATAAATTTATAACAACACCAAGCACAGTGCTTAAAACATACAATGCACCTAAGATTGCAAAGTTTTGTTTTATGTTTTTATTGAGCCTAAACAATACCATAATTGCAATACCTGAGTTTATACAAAGACCTGCAATACATGAACCAAATGATAATCCACCAATTAGGTATAACTCTGTAATAATAACAGATGAAGCACAGTTAGGTATCAAACCAACAAGACCTGCAATAAATGGTTGAAAGATGCCTGTTGACATCATAAAGTTTATAAGAGAGTCTTCCCCAACAAGGTAAACAAGCAAGGCAAAAACGACATTTACAACAAGAATATAAGCAAACACTTTTAGACTGTGAACAATTGGGTGAAGTAACCAATGTTTCCAACTTGCCTTTTCTTCGTGATTACCTTCTTCTACATCGTGACCACAACAACCTTCTACATTTGAAAATGTAGCTTCTTCAGTAATCACAGGTTTATATTTTTTAAATATCAAATCAACAATAATGCCTACAAGTACTGCAAAAACAAATTTGATACCTATAATCAAAAGAAGATCCACATATCTATCTGGTTGAGATAGTAAAATTGGAATTGCTTCGTCACTTGTTGCAATATACACAGCAAGAAGCGAACCAAGAGATAAAAATTTGTGTGAAAACAAATCTGTTGCAACAACAGAAAATCCACATTGTGGCACAAGTCCAAAACCAGCGCTAACAACAGGAGCAAGTGGACTTGTTAAAATCTTTTTTGTTTTGTATTTATCAACAATCTTTTCTTCAACCAATTCTATAAGCAAATATGCTAAAAACAGAAATGGTATAATCATTAAAGAGCCCTTTAGGGCGTGCCATAATTCTTCCCACATAATACCGGTATGATACAACATTTTTAAAATTTTGTAAAGAATATTTATAAACTTTAATCTTTACAAGTTAGGCTCTAGTTGATATAATATATGCGGAGATAATATGTTTAAAATTTATAAATATTTTGACATAATAGAGATGGAAGAAAGGTATGCAGACAAATTTGCAGGCCTTAATCCTACACGCAAAATTGCAATATTGCCTCCAATATTTAGAAAAGTAAATAAAAAAATAATGCTCGCCTACCCTGTTATATCTCAACCCAAGTTTAAAGACGGTCACGCAGCAGTCACAAGACCTATAGGATTTATAATAAGAAATAGAAAAACAGGTGAAATTCTTCAAATTGAAAGTTGTGAAAATTTTGATTTTGCACCTGACAAAACAGACTTTAAAATTGAATATTACGATCTTGAAATGCACGAAGGTTATTGGCCAAACAGAAATAACGAAAACGAAGAAAGATTTAGGACAGCACTTGAAAAATTATATAAAGC
>JAZSQZ010000011.1:0-10390 GCA_045538175.1 Clostridia bacterium | reverse complement strand
GTCCGCTTTTGGACCGAATTGACATACATATTGAGGTCCCTGCCATCTCCTATAACGAATTAGAGTCTTCAAAAAAGGAAGAAAGCTCTGCTAAAATAAAGGAAAGAGTTGACGCTGCAAGAAAAATTCAGCTTGAAAGATATAAGGGCGAGAAAATCTATTCAAACAGCAACCTTACAAGTGACCATATTCTAAAATACTGCACTCTCTCCCCTGAAGGAGCCGGTATTTTAAAGAACGCTTTTGAAAAGCTGGGGCTTAGTGCAAGGGCATACAACAGAATTTTGAAAGTTGCACGTACTATTGCAGACCTTGAAGGCAACGAAAATATTGAAACAAACAATATTATGGAAGCAATAGGTTATAGAAGTTTAGATGAAAAATATTGGGTATAAAAAATGAGTTTTAGTTTAGACGAGAAGGCAATAATTTGGTTGGATTATTTTACAGAGCTTACCTATAATAAGAAGAAAGAAATTATGGGTTTGTTTTTGTCGCCTTCAAACATCTTTACAAACTTTAAAACAAACAAAGAAGAATTGCTGTCTATTATAGATGAAAAAGTCTATAATAAAATGCTAAAAGAATGTTCGATTTTGGCAATAGACAATTACATTAAAAGAACAACAAACCTTGGCGTATCAATCACAACTATAAAGAGTGATGATTATCCTACAAAACTTTTAGAAATTGATACACCACCTTTTGTTTTATATTATAAAGGCGACTTATCACTTGTTGATACTTTATCAATCGGTATTGTGGGCACAAGAAAGGCAACTATATATGGAAAAACAATAGCAGAAAATTTTACAAAGCAACTTATAGAAACGGGATTTACAATTATAAGTGGTTTAGCACTAGGCATTGATACAGTTGCTCACAAAACAGCACTTGAAAATAACGGAAACACAATTGCCGTTGTTGCAGGTGGGCTTGATAATATTTATCCAACAACAAATTTTAACCTATCAAAAGAGATAGAAAATGCTGGTTTAATTATAAGTGAACAACGCCTTGGCATAAAACCGGACCCTTGGATTTTTCCTATAAGAAACAGAATTATTGCAGGGCTTTCAAAAGGCGTGCTTATTGTAGAAGCAGGAATAAAGTCCGGTGTAATGCACACAAAGAATTATGCCTTAGACTATGGCAAAGATGTATTCGTGGTTCCTGGCAGTATTTTAAGCCCTGAAAGTAGGGGTTGTAATCAAATTATTGCAAAAGGCGAAGGGAAAATCGTCCAAGAAATAGATGATATTTTGGAAGAATATAATCTTGTATATAATAAGAAGGAAGACGAAAATTTGTCTTTTAATGAAGACGAAAAAAAGATAATTGAGACAATAAAAGATAGGGAAGTTTCTTATCAAGAAATACTAATTAAAACAAAATTAGATACAAAAACCTTAAACAGTTTGTTGACAACATTGTCTTTTCGTGGAATAATAAAAAAACTTGCAGGCAATTTTTATTGCTTGATTTATAGAAAGGAAGATTAAATGGATTTAGTTATTATTGAAGGTCCTGGCAAAAGAGACACTTTAAAAAAGTATTTAGGAACAGGTTATGATGTCGTAGCAACAAAGGGTCATATTATTGACTTACCTGTGAAATCTTTGGCTATTGATGTTAACAACAATTTCGAACCTAAATATGTCACAATGCCAGATAAAGAAGAGATAATTAAAGAACTCAAAACAAAGTATGACAAGTGTGATAATCTTTATATCGCAACCGACCCTGATAGAGAAGGGGAAGCAATTGCTTGGCACGTAGAGAGAGCATTAGGAATTAGCGAAGATACACCTTGCAGAATTGAGTTTAACGAAATTTCAAAAGAATCAGTTAATAAAGCAATAAAAAAGCCAAGAAAAATAAATATGGATTTGGTCCATGCACAACAAGGCCGTAGGGTTTTAGACAGACTTGTGGGATACAAGGTTTCACCTATTATTTGTAAAAAAATTAAAAGCAACTTAAGTGGTGGCCGTGTACAATCAGTTGCACTTAAACTTGTAGTAGATAGAGAAAAAGAAATCAAAAACTTTAAACCTGTCGAGTATTGGTCAATTGTTGCTGAACTTACAAAAGGTGACGAAAAAATCAAAGCTGCACTTGCAACATACAAAAAGAAAAAATATACAAGTGGAAGCGAACAAGAAACAAATGATGTTATAGATTACTTAAAAGCACAAAACTTTGTTGTAGGGGACGTAAAGAAGAGTGTAACAAAATCTTCAGCACCACCACCATTTACAACAAGTACAATGCAACAAGACGCCCTAAACAAAATTGGTATGTCGGTTGCAAAAACATCAAGAAGCGCACAACAACTATATGAAGGCGTAGAAATTAAGGGCGAAGGTAAAGTTGCTCTTATCACATATATCCGTACAGACTCAACCCGTGTTTCACCAGAAGCACAAGCAAAAGCAAAAGAATTTATCATAAAGACTTATGGTAAAGATTATGCTCCAGCAAAATACAATACTTTTAAGGCAAAAAAGAATATTCAAGACGCTCACGAAGCGATAAGACCTATTTCTCTTGAAAGAACTCCTGAGTCCTTAAAGGGCTCATTATCACCTGAAAACTATAAGTTGTATAAGTTGATTTACGAAAGATTTGTTGCAAGTCAAATGTCTGAAGCAACATACAACTCGCTAACCGTTACAATAAACGCAGGTGATTATGGCTTTAAAGTTGCTGGGAAAACCCCATTATTCTTAGGTTATACAAAAGCATATAAGGTTTATACTGAAGACGACGACAACGACGATAAGGGCGAACCTAAAATGTGTAACCTAGAAGTTGGAGATATTTTAAAACTTATAAATGTCCTAAAAGAACAAAAATTTACAAAACCACCTGTAAGATTTACAGAAGCAAGTCTTATTAAGGCAATGGAAGAAAAGGGTATTGGTCGTCCTGCGACTTATGCACCAACAATGCTTGTTTTATCAACAAGAAATTATACCGAAAAAGAAGGTAAATATTTAATTCCAACCGAACTTGGCACAATCGTTACCGAGTTTATGGAAAAATACTTTAAAGATATTATGGATGTTTCCTTTACAGCTGAAATGGAAAACAAACTTGACGGAATCGAAGAAGGAAACTCAAAGTGGCAAGATGTTGTTGCTGATTTCTATTCGACATTTGAAGATGAAGTCTACTTTGCAGCAACAGGCTCAGAAAGAGTAAAAGTTCCTGTTATAGTAAGCGATGTCAAATGTGACAAATGTGGGGCAATGATGGTTGTAAAGGAAGGAAGATTTGGTAAATTCCTTGCTTGCCCTAATTTCCCAAAATGTCAAAACATAAAAAGTCTTGCAACAAAGAAAGGTGCAGTTTGTCACTGTCCAATTTGTGGCAAAGACGTTATGGAAAGAAGAACAAAAAGAGGCACAATTTTCTATGGTTGCTCAGGGTATCCAAAATGCAATTTTGCAAGTTGGGAAACACCAACCGATGAAAAATGTCCAAAATGTTCGTCATATTTAACTAAAAAGACATCAAAAGACGGCGATAAGTTTAAGTGTTCAAACAAAGAATGCGATTATCAAAGATAATTAAAAGGGGCTGATTAAAATTAAAGTTTCAATAATTGGAGCAGGTCTTGCTGGATGCGAAGCTGCATATCAATTGGCAAAAAGGGGAATAGATGTGGTTTTATACGATATGAAGCCACACTCTTTTACCCCTGCCCATAAAAACCCAAACTTTTGCGAACTTGTTTGCAGTAATAGTTTAAAATCGAACGATAGTTTGGTTGCTTCGGGCTTACTTAAAAGAGAACTTGAAGCATTTGATAGTATTGTTTTAAAATGTGCAAACGAATGTAGAGTTGCTGCAGGTGGAGCACTTGCAGTTGATAGAGATTTGTTTGCAGATACTGTCACAAAAAGAATAAATGAGTTTAAAAACATAACAATAGTAAACGCTGTTGTTGAAGATATACCAAAAGATAGTGACTATACAATAGTTGCAACAGGACCTTTGACAGACGGAAAACTCTTAAATAAGTTAAAAGAGATGTTGGATACGGACAACCTCTCGTTTTTTGACGCCTCAAGCCCAATAGTTTCATATGAGTCGGTTGATAAAGACTTAAGTTTTGTTGGAGATAGATATGGCAAAGGTAATGGCGATTATGTAAACTGTCCAATGAATAAAGAAGAATACGAAAACTTCTATAACGAACTTATAAATGCTGAAACCGTACAACTTCACAAATTTGAAAAGAAAGAGATTTTTGAAAGTTGTATGCCGATTGAAATTATGGCAAAAAGGGGCAAGGACTCAATTAGATTTGGTCCACTAAAGCCGGTTGGACTTACAAACCCTAAAACAGGAGAAAAACCTTATGCCGTGGTTCAACTTAGAAAAGAAGATGAAGAAGGTATAAATTATAATCTTGTAGGTTTTCAAACAAACTTAACTTTTGGAGAGCAAAAAAGAGTTTTTAGTATGATACCAGCCCTTCACAATGCCGAATATATAAGATATGGTGTTATGCATAGAAACTCATTTGTAAACGCACCTGTAGTCTTAGAAAAAACATTTCAACTTAAAAAATTTAACAATATTTTTATAGCAGGACAATTAAGTGGAGTTGAAGGATATGTTGAAAGTATTATGGCAGGTCTTGTTTCTGCTATAAACTGTTATTTGTTAATCAATCAAAAAACACCACTAAATTTATCGTCAAAAACAATGATAGGTGCTATAATTAACTATATAACAACAGGATATTCTAAAAACTTTCAACCTATGAATGCTAATTTTGGAATTATCGAACCATTAGATATTCCGATTCGTGACGAAAAGTTAAAAAAGCAAAAATACTTTGAAAGAGCAATGGAAGAAATAAATAGAGAAGTTATAAGAGTAGATAGTAAGGAGTAAAAAATGGAAGGAATTAGAAGTACAACTATTGTTGCAGTAAAAAGAAATGGTAAAACTGCAATCGCAGGTGACGGACAAGTTACCGTTGGCGAAAAATTTATTATCAAAAACAATGCAAAGAAAGTAAGAAGAATTTATAACGACAAAGTTATCATCGGTTTTGCTGGTTCTGCAGCAGACGCATTTAGTTTGTCAAATAAGTTTGAAGAACTTTTACAAAAGTTTAGTGGTAACCTTATGAGAAGTGCAGTTGAACTTGCAATAGGCTTTAGAGAAGACAAATATGCAAGAAGACTTGATGCTTTGCTTTTGGTAGCAGATAAAGATAACTTATTATATGTTTCAGGTAATGGTGATGTTTTCGAGCCAGAATATGGCGTTGCTGCTATCGGTAGTGGCGAATTTTATGCACTTGCAGCATCTCGTGCTTTGATTGAAAATACAGACCTTTCAGCAAAAGAGATTGCCCTAAAAGCTCTAAAGATTACAAGTGATATCTGCGTATTTACAAACGGTCACGTCACAGTTGAGGAGGTTTAATTATGAATTTATCACCAAGACAAATTGTACAAGAGTTAGATAAATATATTATCGGTCAAGATAAAGCAAAAAGAGCAGTTGCTGTTGCACTTAGAAATAGATATAGAAGAAGCAAATTGCCACTTAGCATAAAAGACGAAATTACACCTAAAAATATCATCTTAAAAGGACCAACAGGTGTTGGTAAGACAGAGATTGCAAGAAGGCTTGCAAAACTTGTTAAAGCACCATTTATTAAGGTTGAAGCAAGTAAGTATACTGAAGTTGGCTATGTTGGTAGAGATGTTGAAAGTATGGTTAGAGACCTTGTTGAAGCATCTGTTAGACTTGTAAAAGATGAAAAGTTTAGAGAAGTATCCGAAAAAGTAAAACCAACAGTTGAAAAACGCCTTTTTGATGTTGTTTATCCTATTAAGAAGAAAACAGTTGACGGCGTAGATGTTGACGGCGAAGATTACAAAAATCATATCTTAGAAAACTTAAACAATGGTAAATATGACGAAGATATGATTGAAATGGACGTTAAAGACGCACCAAAAACAATTGAAATGATGCCAGGATCAGGGGCTGAAATCAATTTAGGCGATATGTTTGGTGGAATTTTCCCACAAAGAAAGAAAAGAAGAAAATTAACTGTAAAACAAGCAAGAGAAATTATCACTCAAGAAGAATGCGATAAGATTATCGACCTTGACAGTGTCAATAGCGAAGCAATAACTCGTGCTGAGCAAGACGGAATTATCTTTATTGACGAAATCGATAAGATTGCAGGTAAAGGTGGACACAAGAGTAGTGGCCCAGAAGTAAGCAGAGAAGGTGTACAAAGAGATATTCTTCCAATTGTTGAAGGTTGCACTGTTAACACAAAATACGGAATTGTAAAAACTGATTATATCCTTTTTGTTGCAGCAGGTGCATTCCATGTATCAAAAGTAGAAGACTTAATCCCTGAACTTCAAGGCAGATTCCCAATCAGAGTCGAACTTGACAACCTTACAGCAAAAGAATTTTATAAGATTTTAACCGAACCAAAAAATGCAATAACTCTTCAATATCAAGAATTATTGAAAGTTGACAACATAAATCTTATTTTTAAACCAGAAGCATTAAAAGAAATTGCAAATTACGCAGAACAAGAAAACGAATCAAGCGAAAACCTAGGTGCTAGAAGATTGCACACAGTTATGGAAATGTTGCTTGAAGATATAAGCTTTAATGCAAGTGGCGATCATCCTATGTTAGATGTTACAATTGATAAGGAATATGTATCAAAAGCATTTGCAAATTTCTCAAAAGAACACGATTTAAGAAAATATGTTTTGTAATGGTGAATTATGAATTTACAAAGATGTGAAATTCTACTTGGCTCCAAACAGTTGCAAAAAATTAAAAATAGTTGTATATTGGTTTTTGGAGTAGGTGGTGTAGGTGGTTATGCAGTAGAAATGCTTGCAAGATGTGGCGTAGGCAAAATTATCCTTGTCGACTTTGATAAGGTAGACGAAACCAATATCAATAGGCAGATCATTGCACTAAACTCTACAATTGGCAAGTCTAAAGTCTCTGTTATGAAGGATAGAATTTTAGATATCAACCCAGACCTTGTTGTTGAAACTTTTGAAGAAAGAGTGTCAAGCGACAATATTTCAAAGTTTTTTGAAGGAAAAATTGATTTTGTTGTTGACGCAATTGATTCTATAGACGACAAAGTTGCCTTAATTAAGTATTGTAAGGAAAACAATATAAATATTGTTTCAGCGCTTGGTGCAGGCAACAGGGCAGGTATTCCAAACTTTGAAGTTTGTGATATTTATAAAACACAAAATGATGGGTTAGCAAGAAAACTTAGAAAACTTCTAAAAGACGAAGGAATATTAGACTTAGCAGTTGTTTATACAAAAGATACTCCACAAAAAACCGAAAACAACGTTGTTGGAAGTATTGCTTATTATCCTGCAGTGTCAGGGTGTATGATGGCTAGTTATGTTATAAATAAAATCATAGAATAATATTTGTAACTTTAAAAATACTAGGAAATAGGAGAAAAAATTATGGAAATTATTACAGTTAATGGCGAAAATTTTGATGAAGTTGTTAGAAACGCACAAGGCCCTGTACTTGTAGATTTTTATGCACAGTGGTGTGGCCCTTGCAAAATGCTTGCACCTATTTTGGATCAAGTTGCAGGTGAAAACGATAACGTAACTATTGCAAAACTTGATATTGACGAAGCACTTGATATCGCAAAAGAATTTGGTGTTATGAGTGTTCCAACAATGATTTTCTTCAAAAACGGTGAAGAAAAAGAAAGACTTATGGGTCTTCGTCCAAAGAAAGTAATTGAAGATACAATTACAAAAATCTCTGAATAATAGGGGTTTTATAGTGTTTTATAAAAAAATGTAGGGTTGACTTTTGGTCAGCCCTATGTTATTATTTTTACAGAGTAAAATATCCGTTTGTGATATTTAGTGTTTTTATTTTATGGGAGCAAATATGAAGAGAAATGTATATCTAGATTATACTGCAACAACATTTGTATCTGACGAAGTTTTAACAGAAATGTTGCCGGTTTTTAGCACAAACTTTGCAAATCCTAGTAGCACTCACCATTTTGGTAGAGAAGCTTTGTCTTTTGTAGATAAAGCAAGAGATAGAGTTGCAAACGCAATCAACGCAGATTCAACAGAAATCTATTTTACAAGTGGTGGTACAGAGTCAAACAACTGGGCTTTGATGGGTCTTGCACTTGCAAATAAATCAAAAGGAAACCACATTGTTACATCTCAAGTCGAACACCATAGTGTCCTTGATACTTGTAAAAAACTTGAAACAATGGGCTTTAAAGTTACATATCTTCCTGTTGACGAGAAAGGTTTGGTTAATATTGCAGAACTTTTACACGTTATCAATGAAAAGACTGTTTTAGTTAGCATTATGACAGCAAACAACGAAATTGGTACTATCCAAAATATCTCAGCAATTTCAAAAATTGCACATGAGAGAAATGTTTTGTTTCATACAGATGCAGTTCAAGCAATCGGTGCAGTTCCACTTGATGTAAAAAATATTGGTATTGACGCAATGTCAATGAGTTCACATAAAATCTATGGACCAAAGGGAAGTGGTGCCCTATATATTAAAAAAGGTGTCAAAATTGAAAACCTTATAAATGGTGGCAACCAAGAAAATGGCAAAAGAGGCGGCACACTCAATGTTCCTGCAATTGTTGGTTTCGGTAAAGCAATCGAAATCGCTTGTAGAGATTGTACAATCAACAATAAAAAAATCAAAGCACTTAAAGAATATTTCGTAAATCGTGTTAAAAACGAAATCGAAGACGTTACAATAAACGGTCATCATTATCAAACATTGCCAGGTCTTGTAAATATTTCATTTAACTTTGTCGAAGGCGAAGCACTTATGTTGTTGCTTGACCTTGAAGGTATTGCAGTTTCAACAGGCTCTGCTTGTTCTGCAGGTAATAAGGAAAGTTCACACGTTCTTCATGCAATTGGTCTTCCAAAAGCAATTGTTCAAGGTGGAATTAGATTCTCTATTGGCAAAGCTACAACAAAAGACGAAATCGATTATGTTGTAGATGTCCTAAAAGCAAAAGTCAAAAAGCTTAGAGAAATCTCTCCTCTTAATAAAAAAAGTAAATTAGGAGGTAGTTGCTCATGTACTCAAACAAAATAATTGAAATGTTCCAAAACATTAAAAATTCAGGTATGATTAAAGGTGCAAGTGGGGCAGGCGTTGCTGGAAACCCTTGCTGTGGCGATATCATAAAAATCTTTATTAAGGTTGAAGACGAACGAATTGTTGATGCAAAATTCAAAACATTTGGTTGTGCACCTGCAATTGTTGCTTCAGAAATTGCTGTAAACCTTTTAATAGATAAAACAATCGACGAAGCAAAACAAATTACAAAGCAAGACATTTTAGACGAAATCGGTCTTTTACCACCGGAAAAGATTGATTGTGTTTCACTCGCAGTTAAAGCTATCAGCGAAACAATTTCAGACTACTATAAAAAACAAGTAAAACTTGCAAGAAAGAAATAGTAAACTATATTTAAAAATTAAAAAGAGCTCTTTTAAAAGAGTTCTTTTATTTTACTAAAAACCCTTGCAATTTTAATAATTTTATGTTATACTCTCACAGTTATTTAAATTACACACCAAGGTTTTATTCTTGTTGCCAAAAAATTTTTCAATTTGGTGAATAGTAAATCTTGAATTTACGGAACTTTGGGAGGACAAAACAAGGAGGAAAATATGTCAGTAATTTCAATGAAACAATTATTAGAAGCTGGTGTACACTTTGGTCACCAAGCAAAAAAGTGGAATCCTAAGATGAAGAAATATATCTTCACAGTAAGAAATGATATCCACATTATCAATTTGGAGGACACATCAGTTCTTTGTGACAAAGCTTACTACTTTATCAGAGATATGGTTGCAAGTGGCAAATCAGTTCTTTTTGTAGGCACAAAGAAACAAGCTCAAGAAGCAATCGAACAAGATGCTAAAAGATGTGGTATGTACTACATTACAAACAGATGGTTAGGTGGTACACTTACAAACTTCAAAACAATTCGTTCAAGAATTGAAAGATTAAACAAATTAAAACAAATGGAAAAAGTTGGTGAATTCGAATTACTTCCAAAGAAAGAAGTTCAACAACTTATGACAGAAAAGAACAAACTCGAAACAACACTTGGTGGTATCGCAGAAATGAACGAACTTCCTGGAATTATGTTTGTTGTTGACCCTAAGAAAGAACACATCGCTGTTAAAGAAGCAAAGAATTTAGGTATTCCGGTTGTTGGTATCGTTGATACAAACTGTGACCCAGATAACGTAGATTATGTTATCCCAGCAAACGATGATGCAATCAGATCAGTTAAACTTATCGTAAGTGCAATGGCTGACGC
>JAZSQZ010000041.1:0-3833 GCA_045538175.1 Clostridia bacterium | reverse complement strand
CTATCTAACACAATTTCTATATTAACAGTAAACCATACAAATAATTTATATAAATCTAACACTCCACTATTGTATGCATTTTGTACATAAACAGACTCAAGCGCAATCAACTCATCACAATATGTTTTTCGTTCCTTTTCTCTCAGTTTTCTACTGTTCTTGCTTTCCATAATTATCAATCATCCATTGAGTATGATTATTGAAAATTTCTTCATCAGTCATTTTTTAAAATCCTTATTAAGGTTATCAATTTTTATATTCATTTTGTGAATTTTTTTGTCTGCTTTTAGAAATTCAAGTAAATCTTGTTCTTCACCTTCTTCAAAATGTTTTTCGTAATCTTCAGGCATATCCAAATCTACACTAGCGATGTAATTAAGATTAACCGTTTTTTGGTCTCCAGATAAAGTTGCCAAAACAAGCAAAGTCAATGTATAATCATCGTTAGAATAATTAAACCAAGCCGAATCGTCATCTGTTCTTGCATCGTCCAGCGTCAGACCGGTACAATTAGCAATAAGCCAATCTTCATTGACTATTGATTCCGAAAGGCGTTTTTCACAATCTTGCCAAGTCACAACACAAAATCCTGTTCAAGTTCTTTCTTCTTTTGTTCAATAAATTTTTGTTTTAGACCAGTAATGTAAT
Source organism: Clostridia bacterium (assembly GCA_045538175.1). Taxonomy (GTDB): domain Bacteria; phylum Bacillota; class Clostridia; order Christensenellales; family UBA1242; genus JAZSQZ01. The sequence continues at coordinate 3,185 of JAZSQZ010000041.1, read as the reverse complement.
CTGTTACAAAATCCTTAAATACCTGTCCTGGTTGGAAACTATTATAACTGAACTGATGAACATATCCATCTTTATTGAACATCATATTGTGTACGTGCAACACACCAAATTCCATGCCTTGCCAAAAAACATGAGTATCACTAAAGGAAAAGGACCCACGATTATCGTAAGTAAATGTAAATCCAAGAGACTTTAGAAATTCGTGTGCTTCACCATAACCCAGCATATAATGCTCCTTTGTTTAAACATTAATATAGAAAAAATACAAAGGAGTGTCAATCAATACTTTGTAAAATAAAATTTACTAAATGTCAAAATCTTTGTTTAATTGTAATTTTGCTTTATAAGCATTAACTACTTTGTATGCTACTTTTATATCTTCAACAGACCAAAAATTGATAACATAATATCCTCGTAAAGCAGCTTCGTAAATTCCTAATTCATTCATCAAATAAAGCGCAATATCAACATCTAACTGTGGTAACCAGACACTTTCAAGTTGTCTGGTGGTCATTTTACTTACAATATTGTACATATATTCTATTGTACTGGTGAAATTATCACCGTGTTTTGTACACATATTATAAGTTACTTCTAAAAAATTTTTGCTTTTCATATAAAATAAATGCCCACATAAGTGGGCAAGTTTATTATTTCAATCGTTCAGCTAATTTGTCTAATTCTGCAGCCTTTTGTCTAATTATATCCCAGGGAGCCTTCATCGTTCTACTATAAGAACTTACCATATTTTCCCAAGTAGTTGACTTAAAGAATTTTTCAGTTTTAGCATTTGCAGTCAATCCCATATCTTTCAAGAACTTTTGTCGCATTTTATCAGCCTTAGTTTGTTTGAAAGATTTCTCCCAACTAAATTTACCGGTGACGACTGTAGAACTGTTTTTCTTTTTCTAATTGTTCCTTAGATATGTTGTTATTAAAGTGCTTTAGAATGGTTTTACCTTTACCAACAACAGAATAAGATTTTGTTTTAGCTTTTGCTGTTGGTTCAACCTTTGTTTTACAAGCACCCTTCTTAAGCATTCGTTCCACAGCACGGTGTAATTCGTTGTGAATATCATAACGCATAAACAAGAGCTTCTCTGGCGGTAAACCAAAATACTGATTACTAAACATTAAATCCTTACTGGTCTTATGGATAATGTTTTCAATCGGAGTATTCTTCAACTGTTCAACAGTTGTAATATACTGACCATCTACAGTTTTAATTTCTTCCAAGTGGTGACAAATATATTTCTTGTTAGAATTTACACCAGTTTTATATCCTTCAATCTTATTTAAAGGAGTTTTTGCGATAACATATTTTTGAGAGTCTGTGCTTATTGACAAGTTAATACCTATAGTTAATGTTTGTATATAACAATTTACAAATTATGCCAAATATTGTCAATAGTGATTGTAAACTAAAAGTTACATATTATACTGGCAACAAAAAGGGTCGCCCCAAATGTGGAAAGGGCGACCCCAAAGGAGAAATATAAACTTAAACGATTGTCATATTCTTCTTGTCAAACTGTACTACCTGAACAGGTTGTGCTTGACCTTGCTTTGTAACAGGAACACAGACAGAGAAATACTTGACATTCAATGGCTTTGTAAATTCGTAGAAGTTCACACGAACATTCTTTACAGTTGTAACTTCACCATTTTGGTTTTTCTTTTCTACAGTACCTGAAATCACAGAATATGGCTTGTCAGTACGAAAACCATTCTTTTCATAGACAAGTTCATAGGCACCAGTTACAGCACCAGCACCATTGTGAACGAAGATGTACTTCAAATCCTTTAGATTTGAAACTTTGTCCAAGTTCCAGTAACCCAACTGCTTGTATGCTTCTGTTTCATTTGATCTGATAAGTAATGCTTTATCCATTATTTTACTCCTAGTTTTATTGTTAAAAATCGGTGCTCATTTCATTCATTCTTTTTTGAATGAGAAGCTCTTTTCTCTTTAATAAAATTCTGTCCAAGTGTTTACATATTGCTTTATAAGAATTTTTATCATAATACTTATAATCCAAAAGTGAACTTGTTGGTGATTTTTGTACAGTACACGATATTATTTCGTTTTTGTGTAAAACCAAATCTGGAATAACAGTTATAACCAATTTGTTATTCATAGTTGTAATTCTTGATACTACAATATGTTTTACATATGGTAAACTAAAATCAACAATATCACCGTTAAATGCTCTATTAACTTTAAGTTCTGGATATTTCTTTTCTATGTTTCTAAACACTTTATTCCAGTTCATCAAAATCTCCTTCAATATCCTGTTGTTTCAAACGCATATTATAAACACGCCTGCACTCTGCCATATCTTTTCGCAAGGCTTCGCCCTGTAAGGCCAGACTTCTAGCCGCCATAGGGTTTTTCGCCATACAGGAATAAGTGACAGTATCAATATAAGACTGGGCAAGAAACACCAGATGATTTTTCAGTTCGTCTACTGTCATTGTCATATATTTTTCAATTGAAGTCATCTGAAATTTCTTCTAGTTTTCTATAAATTTCTTCTTCTTTAAGTTCTAGTGGTGATAAAGTTTTTGCTTCATCCCAAGTAATCAAATATCTTGGAGGTACCCAACTAACAGTTTCAAAATCTTCAATTATTTTAAAGCCTTGGTCACGATAATGCTGTAAAAGTTTTGGAGTTGCTATTCTTAAAGGCACTCCAACTCTATATTTTCCTTTGTTTGCTTGGTCAAGAATTTTTCTGTCAATCGCTTTAATTAACTTTTCTTCATTTTCGGCATTGGCTTGTACAGCTATTGTTTTCGCTTGGTTCGCTGTCATCTGAGTTCTCCTTAAAATCCTGTTCCATAGTTTCAATGCGTTCTTGAATTTCCCAGATTTTCGTAAACTGGTCGTGGATTTTTTGAAATTCCCACATTTCGTCAATAGAAACATCTTTATAATAAACATTACTGTCAAACCACTGACCCATACAGTGGGTATTTAAATCCGACATATAAGTCGCAATCTTAAATTCGTGATAATCCCTTGCTAATCTTTCTTCAAACTCAGGTGTGAACTGATAAGCAATATCTGGATTAATGTCAATTATAAATTGTTCATATTCTTCAACAGTCATAATTACAATATACTAAATTCTATGCAGTTTGTAAATACTCTTTGAACATAAACAGTTTAAAGTTAATCTTCA
>JAZSQZ010000109.1:0-1522 GCA_045538175.1 Clostridia bacterium | reverse complement strand
ACTAAAACCTAGTTTTGTATAAACATCTTTATAAGACACACCGTCTACCTCTAGCTCAGTTTGAGTTGTGATAGTTTGACTTGTCACAACAAAATCTTCTGCTGTTTTTGTATTGACGATTTTAATATAATCTGTTGATGTTGATAAATAGTCTTTGATTTGTGTATCTGTGGCTTCTGATAAGCCTGAGATGTTAGCTTTGATGTAATCTTTATCTAACATACTAAGCTTTCTAATAACTATAACTGTTGTTGTAGTCGCAGTTTTTGTAGTTTCTACTCTTTTATAAACAGCGTTGTTTTTGAATAAATAGTCTTGTGTGATTGTGTCATCTACTTGTTTGTAGGTGTATGTTAGGCTATTTACTTTGCCGTCTGAGTATTTGGCATAGAAGGAAACGCCTTTTTTGTTATCTACTGACACAAGTTTTGTTGGAGAAACAAAACTAAACACGATAAGTGGAGCTAGTATTGAGATAATTAATACGGCTAAAACCACGTTAAGGATTTTTTTGTTAAAATTATCTAAGATAATTATTTTTCTTTGTCTTTGTTTTTGAAGTGCCTTTTCTCTTTTTTCTTGTTTTGCTTGTTGTTTTGGAGTTAAAGGCTTTTGTTGTTTTGGTTCTTTTTCTTTTTTAGCCATTATGCATTACCTCCTTTGTCAGAAGTAGTGTTTGCTGCCGGCTGTGGCGCAGGAGCAGGGGCTGGTTGTGGTGGTGCTGGCTGACTTGGAGCTGGTTGAACAACGGGTTTAGCTATACTTTCTGTTGGTTGTGGTGCTGGCTGTTCGCTACCACCTTCGTCTTCTCCACCCTTTTTAGATTTTTTCTTTGGTTTTTCTTTCTTTTCATTAGATTTGTCTTGTTTAGGTTCTGAATCTGATGACTTTTTAGATTTTTTATGCTTGCGTTCGTCTAGTTGAACTTCGCTAAATCCAGTAACTTCAACAGTTTCTGCACCTCTATATGCAAAGTATGCTTTGATATAAAGAGATAATCTAATAACAATAAACACACTGATTAGTGTAAGAATTGGTAATAAGTAATTTTTTGCAGCAAGTAGTCTTGCGTCTGCGCTTGAAACAAGCCCGATAAGAACGGTTGCAAACATAACTACATAGCTTATTATTCCTAAAATTAAGTTAATAACTAATGTCTTTTTTACTGAGTGAGCATCTTCTGATTTTACAAGGCCGTTTTCGTATTGTTTTTTGATAGTGCCACAAACCATAATGTCTGCAAATTGTAAATATACAAATATTGCAAAGCTAACGCCCATAGCAACGATAACGCCTATTGATGTATTGATTGCGTTAAATGTAGTTGGTATAGCGTTAAGGATATTGTATACGATACCTTTCTTAACTCCGATAAGTCCAAGTATGCCACCCTTCATTAAAATTTCAAGAGCTACATACGCAACACCTAACAAAGCAAAAATAATGCCAGTTACTGCAAAACCTTTAAGTGCTCTTTTTGGAGCATCTGATCTAATCTTATATTTTGAAAATTTCATAACAT
>JAZSQZ010000087.1:0-3883 GCA_045538175.1 Clostridia bacterium | reverse complement strand
CCCTCTTCCTACTGAAAAGGAAGTTGTAACAATTATTAGAGCACCTCATAAATATAAAGATAGTCGTGAGCAATTTGAGATGCGTACACACAAAAGGATTATTGATATTTACAGTCCATCAAGTAAAGCTGTTGATTCGCTTATGAAACTTGACCTTCCTGCTGGTGTTGATATCAATATCAAATTGTAAGTTAGAGGAGAAAAATTATGGAAAAAGCAATTTTAGGTAAAAAATTAGGAATGACCCAAGTTTTTGACTCTAACGGTGTTATCGTTCCTGTCACAGTTGTTGAAGCTGGACCATGCGTAGTAGTTCAAAAGAAAACAAAAGAAGTTGACGGTTACGAAGCAGTAGTTGTTGGTTTCGGAGATATTAGAGAAAATCTTAAAAATAAACCAGAACTTGGCTTATTCAAAAAAGCAAACGTAACTCCTAAGAGATATCTTAAGGAATTACAATTAGACAACATGAGTTCCCTTAATGTTGGCGACGAAATTAAATGCAGTATGTTTGTTGAAGGCGACATCGTTGATGTAACCGGCACAAGCAAAGGTCATGGTTTCTCAGGCGTTATCAAAAGATGGAATGCTGCAAGATTAAAAATGACTCACGGTACTGGTCCTGTTCATAGAGAAGTTGGTTCATTGAGCGCAAACAGTACACCAAGCAGAGTTTTCAAAAACAGAAAAATGCCTGGACAATATGGTAACGAACAAGTTACAATCCAAAACTTAAAAGTCGTTAAAGTTGATGAAGCAAGAAACTGTATTCTTATTAAGGGTGCAATTCCTGGTAGTGAAGACGGACTTGTTATGATTGGTTCTGCAAAAAAGGCTAAGAAATAAGGAGTTAAAGATTTATGGCAAAAGTTAAAGTTTATAATACTAAGGCCGAAGTTGTTGGTCAACTCAGTTTAAATGATGACGTCTTTGGTTGCGAATATAACGAACCACTTATTCACCAAGTTATCGTTGCAATGAACAACAACAAAAGGCAAGGTACAAAGAGTGCTCTTACTCGTAGCGAAGTAAGAGGTCATGCTAAGAAACCTTGGAGACAAAAAGGTACAGGTAGAGCTAGACAAGGTTCTACAAAAGGCCCACAATGGGTTGGTGGTGGAATTGTTTTCGCACCAAAACCAAGAGACTTTTCTCAAAAAGTTAACAAAACAATGAAAGAAGGTGCTTTCAAGAGTGCAATCAGTGCAAAACTTGCTGAAGGAAACCTTATCGTTTTAGACGAAATCACATTGAAAGAAGCTAAAACAAAAGAATTTGCAAAAATTTTAGAAAACTTCAAAGTCGAAAAGAATGTTGAGTTTGTTCTTGCTGATGTTGATCAAACAATTCTTAGAGCAGCAAACAACATCCCTAATGTTAAAGTAACTTATTCAGCTGTTTTAAATACTTATGATATAGTTGCTAACAGCAAACTTTACATAACTAAAGAAGCTATTAAGAAAATTGAGGAGGCTTATAAATAATGAACGCCTACGATATTATAAAGAAACCATTGCTTTCTGAAAAAAGTTATGCAACCATTTCAGACAAGAAATACACTTTCGTTGTTGATAATGATGCTAACAAAATCGAAATTAAGCAAGCAGTTGAACAAATTTTTAAAGTTAAAGTAAAACGTGTAAACACTCTTAATGTTAAGGGTAAACAAAAAACTCAAAACACAAAACAAGGTAGAAGTGTTGGTAGAACAAGTGATTACAAAAAAGCAGTTGTTTGGCTTACCGCTGATAGCAAACCTATCGAGTTTTTTGAAAGTTTGAATTAGGAATTAGGAGATAATTAAAATGGCAGTTATTAGACATAATCCAACAACTCCAGCACAAAGACATCTTTCAACACATGATTTTTCTGTTCTTACTAAAAAGAAACCTGAAAAATCACTCCTTGCTGTAAAAAACAACAAGGGTGGCAGAAATTCTCAAGGTAAAATCAGTGTTCGTCACATCGGTGGTGGAAATAGACAAAAATATAGACTTATTGATTTTAGACGTAATCATGATGGTGTAAAAGCTAAAGTTGCAGCACTTGAATACGATCCAAATAGAACAGCTAACATCGCTTTACTTAACTATGCTGATGGTAAGAAATCTTACATCTTAGCTCCTGTTGGTCTTAACGTAGGTGACTATGTTATGAGCGGTGTAGATGCTGAAATTAAAGTTGGTAACGCACTTCCTTTAAGAAACATTCCTGTTGGTAGTGTTATCCACAACATTGAAATGCAACCTGGACAAGGTGCAAAAATCGCTCGTTCTGCTGGTATCGCAGCTCGTTTAATGGCTAAAGAAGGCAAATATGCAACACTTCGTATGCCAAGTGGCGAAATGAGAATGATACTTTTAGATTGTAGAGCAACACTCGGTCAAGTTGGTAATTTAGACCATGAAAACATTGACCTTGGTAAAGCTGGAAGAAAAAGACACATGGGTGTCAGACCTTCTGTTCGTGGTGTTGTTATGAACCCTTGTGATCACCCACATGGTGGTGGTGAAGGTAAATCTCCTGTTGGTATGGCAGGACCTGTTACTCCTTGGGGTAAACCAGCACTTGGATATAAGACAAGAAATAAAAAGAAAAATACAAACAAGCTTATTGTTAGCCGTGCTAAGTAGTTTGGGTGTAATGAGGAGAATTTATGAGTAGGTCATTAAAGAAAAAACCTTTCGTTGAAGAAAGATTAATGAATAGAGTTAAAGAACTCAACGAAACAAATACAAAAAAACCATTAAAGACTTGGTCAAGAGCATCTGTTATTTATCCAGAATTTGTTGGTCATACCATTGCAGTTCATAACGGCAAAAAACATATTCCTGTTTATTGTACAGCAGAAATGGTTGGACACAAACTTGGTGAATTTGCACCAACACGTACCTTCAAAGGTCACGGTGGTGGCAAGGATACTTCAAAGGCAAGGTAAAGGAGTTAAATATGGCAAAGAGAATTAGAGAAAAGGCCGAGAAAATCAACAAGACTAGAGATACTCGTCCTAAAGCTAGCGTAACTCACGTTAGAATTAGTGCAAGCAAACTTAGAATTGTTATGGATTTAGTTAGAGGCAAAAAATATACTGATGCTGTTGCAATCTTAGCAAACACTCCTAACAAAGCAGCAGATATCATTAAAGATGTTATTGAATCAGCCGCTGCTAATGGCGAAAACAATATGGGTTTAAACAAGGCAGATATGTTTGTCGCAGAAATTTATTCTGGTGAAGGCCCTATTATGAAGAGACAAAACATTCGTGCTCGTGGTAGAGTTGATAGAATTTTAAAGAGAACTAGTCATGTTTATGTTGTACTAGACACAGCAACGGTTTAAAGGAGTTTTAGAAGATGGGACAAAAAGTTAGCCCAAATGGGCTTAGAGTTGGTATAAATAAAGGTTGGGATTCTTTGTGGTTCTCAAACAAGAAAGATATCGCAAAGAATATCAAAGAAGACAACACTATTAGAACTTTTATCAAGAAAAAATATTTCGCTTGTGCTATTTCTAAAGTTTTAATCGAAAGAAGCGCAAAGAGATTAACTATTAGTGTTTATACTGCAAGACCTGGTATCCTTATTGGACAAAAGGGTGCTGGTGTTGAAGCATTAAAGAAAGAAATCCTTAAAATGACTGGAGCTGAACAAGTTTCTATCAACATTAAGGAAATCAAAAACCCTGATTTAGATGCTACTTTAATTGCTGAAAGCATTGCAAATCAATTAGAAAAGAGAGTTCATTTCAGAAGAGCTATGAAACTCTGCATGCAAAAAGCAATGAAAGCTGGCGCAAAGGGTATTAAAACTATGGTCGGTGGCCGTTTAGATGGTGCTGACATTGCTAGAAGTGAACACTACCATCAAAGTCGGATCGTAGCCAT
>JAZSQZ010000059.1:0-6385 GCA_045538175.1 Clostridia bacterium | reverse complement strand
GTTCCTAAAAACCGGTTAGTTCGGGGCGTAGCGCAGTTCGGTAGCGCACGTGCTTTGGGAGCATGGGGTCGCAGGTTCAAATCCTGTCGCCCCGATAGCAAGATAAGACCTCTTGGTCAAGTGGTTAAGACATCGCCCTTTCACGGCGGTAACAGGAGTTCGATTCTCCTCGGGGTCACCATTTTCCTTCTGGGAATTGATTGGGCCTTTAGCTCAGTTGGTCAGAGCAGTCGGCTCATAACCGATCGGTCCGGGGTTCGAGTCCCTGAGGGCCCACCACTAACTTATTGTTTACACTATAAATTTCATTGGCCTGGTAGTTCAGTTGGTTAGAACGCCGCCCTGTCACGGCGGAGGTCGAGAGTTCGAGTCTCTTCCGAGTCGCCAGCAACTTTGTTGCAAATTTGCCTTGGTAGCTCAGTCGGTAGAGCAAGGGACTGAAAATCCCTGTGTCGGTGGTTCGATTCCGCCCCAAGGCACCATCATACTTTGGTTTATAAGTATGGATACATTATGTTTTCCCATTTAATGTATCACGACTTTATTTGTAAAAATAAAGTCCCCTCCCCTTTTAGATTCTAATCCCCATCCAGAATCTAATGAAATTTGGGCTAAATAGCCCTACCCCTTATGCTAGTGTGGCTCAATGGTAGAGCAGCTGATTTGTAATCAGCCGGTCGTTGGTTCGATTCCGACCACTAGCTCCAATCAGTTGTGGTATTACCACCAAATAATATGATCATTCATGTTATCCCACCATATCACGAGTGATATGGGAAGGTTGCAGAGCGGTCAAATGCAACGGACTGTAAATCCGTCGTCCACGACTTCGATGGTTCGAATCCATCTCTTCCCACCATAAAATTAACCGAGCTTTACGCTCGGTTTTTTTTGTTATAAATTATTTATTTAGTGTTTATTATAAATTGTTTGTTTTGATTTGGTTATATTCTTATCAATACTCCCCTTTTCAATTAAATCACAAATAAAATTTATCTAAACATATTTAACAATTATTTTTTCATAATTTGCATTTCAAACTTCAAGTTTAAAAAACAAATCAATATAAAAACAAAAAACCACTTGAAATTCAAGTGGTTTTTAAGATTTTACTTATGTAATCTCTTTCTTGCTGCGATTTCTTTTTTCTTTCTCCTTACAGAAGGTTTTTCGTATGCTTCCTTCTTTCTTAAATCGCCGATGATACCGTCTTTTTGGCATTTTCTTTTAAATCTCTTTAATGCGCTTTCAAGACTTTCGTTTTCTCCAACTCTAACTGTTGACATACTGAATTCACCCCCTTTGGAACAAACTATGACTAATTATACCCTTTTATGCGATTTTGTCAACTACTTTTTGAAAATTAAACTTTGAAACTATTTGTTTTCGTCTACAAACTCTTCTGGGTGTTCTTTATTTTCTGGTTTATTCCAACCCGGATACTTTCTCTTAATTTTTCATTCACACATAAAGCCGTCAAGATAAATCGACTTTACTTTTAGGGTTAAAATCTTACCTATAAGGTTATCATTTCCTTCTGTATAACACCTTAAGTAGTTATCGCTAAAACCGGTGTAAAGACCAGATTCTGCCTTTTCTTCAATCAAAACTTATAAAGTTTTATCTATAAAAAGATTAAGATAATCGTTTCTTATTTTATCGGCAACGACTTTTAATTTCTTTTCTCTTTCTTTAATTATATTACCATTTATCTGTGGCATTTTAGATGCAACAGTGCCTGTACGAGAAGAATAAGCAAAGTAATGAATTTGAGAAAATCTTACCTTTTCAATCAAATCAATTGTATCGCAAAAATCTTCTTCAGTTTCGGTTGGGAAACCTACGATGATATCTGTTGTGATTGCAGGGTTTACAAAATACTTTCTAATAAGTTCAACTTTTTTTAGATACTCTTCTCTTGTATAGTGCCTATTCATTTTCTTTAAAACTGCATTGCTTCCACTTTGAAGTGACAAATGGAATTGCGGACAAAAGTTTTTCATTTTGCTTAAAACGCTTAAAAGTTCGTCTGTAATTACATTTACTTCAAGCGACCCTATTCTTATTCTGGAATTGATTTCACTTAAACTTTCCATAAGTTTAGGAAGGGCTAATTTACCATCAATTTTATAATCAGATATATTTATCCCCGTAACAACAATTTCGTTTGCGGTTTTTGACAACTCTTGTGCTTCGGTTATTATGCTACTTAAGTTTCTTGACCTACTTCTTCCCCTTACATAAGGTATTAAACAATATGAGCAAAAATTATTGCAACCATCTTGAATTTTAAGATATGCACGAGTTCTAACATTTGTTGAAAACATATTGTCTTCATAAGTTAATGGGATATCACAAACAAGGTTTCCACTTTCCTTTTCGATAAGGTCAACAATCTCACCTTTTCTTGCAGTACCCAAAACCAAAGTTACATTTTCTTTTTCTAAAAATTGCTCTGCATTGTTTTGAGAAGCACAACCACAAATTATTATTTTTGCATTCTCATTTATTGATTTTATTTTTGAAACATATTGTCTACTCTTTTTTTCTGCTTCACTAGTTACTGCACAGGTATTTACAATATAAATATCAGCAAATTCAAGTTCGGTTGTTGTTGTGTACTTTTTTGACAACGAGTTTAAAATTGCATCAATTTCGTATTGATTGACTTTGCAACCTAAATTTAATAAACAAACTTTCATTTAAGTTCCCCCAATCTATCTAAAACTAGGGCTGATAAAACAACGCTTGCAGTTTCTGTTCTTAAAATTCTTTTTCCGAGTGTAACTGATATTGCACCTGCGTTTACAAGTTCGTCGATTTCTTCTTTTGCAAAACCACCTTCAGAGCCAACAATGATTGCGACTTTATCACCCTTAATTTCATTTAAAGCATTTGTGTTTTCGGTTTCATTTGCAAGGATAACTTGGTCAAACTCTTTTAAACTTAATAATAGTTGTTTAAATGTAATTGTGTTTTCTAGGGCCAGAAGAGCCGTCCTACCACACTGCTTACAAGCAGATATTGAGATTTTTTCAAGTCTTTCTATCTTGTTTTGATTTGGTTTAGCAACCGTAAATCTTGACTCAAAAGGCACGATTTTTGACACACCTAACTCACAAACTTTTTGTGCAACCATTTCAAGTTTGTCAAGTTTGGGCAATGCTTGAAAAAGTGTAACTTGTTTTTTAGGATTTGCAACACAAGGATAAGATTCTATAACAGTTGCTTCTGCAAAAGTTTTTTCTATTTTTGAAATTTCACAAGAGTAAATTTCGCTACCGTCATAAAAACATTCAATGATATCCCCTACTCTCATACGCATAACTTTATAAAGGTGCAAAAATTCTTCACCTTTGATTGTTATTTTATTTTGATATATATCTTCTTTATTTATAAAAAATCTTTTTTCCATACTGCGATTATACCACACAATCTTCTTTTTTCAATACGATTTAACAACAAAACAAAAAAATATCAACCTTTAAAGTTGATATTTTTTTAATCTATTTATCATATTTTTTCATTTTATCAAGATAGGTTTTATTCTTTTGATAACTATTTTGTGAAATTTCTTCTTCTATTTTTAGCATCATTTCTTTTTCTTTCTTGCCAACTTGTTTTGGCATTTCAACCCTTGCTGTGACGATTATATCGCCATAAGCTTCACGGTTTAAGTGTTTGATGCCTTTACCCTTTAATCTAAACACTGTGTTTGGTTGTGTTAGTTGTGGGATTGTAAGTTCGTACACACCTTTTGTTGTTGGAACTTTTACAGTGCCACCAAGATATGCTGTTGTAAAAGGAATTGGCAAATCAAGTAACAAATCAAAACCGTCTCTTACAAGCAAGTCGTGTTTTGCAACAGTTATGTCTATAACTAAATCGCCTGCAGGTCCATTTTTTGTTGAAGCATTACCTTGACCACGCATTGTAATAACTTGATTATTGTCGATACCTGCTGGAATTTTGATTGTAACATCTTTTGCAATCTTTTTGTTTCCACTACCCTTACAGTCTGGGCATTTTTCTTTTGTGATTTTACCTGTGCCGTTACACTTTTTACAAGGGCCAACATTTACAACTCTGCCAAAGATTGTGTCTTGGGCATATCTTACTTTACCACTTCCGTGACATTCAGAACAAGTTTCATATGCTGTACCATTTTTTGCGCCTGTACCACGACAAGAAGAACATTTTTCTGTTTTTGTTATTTTTACTGTTTTTTCACATCCAAAAACTGCTTCTTCAAAAGATAAATCTAAACTTATTTCAATATCATCGCCCGGAATTTGTGCGTGTGCAGAGTCTGCCCTGCCACCACCACCGAAGGAAGAGAAAATATTAAAGATATCTTCAAAACCACTAAATGAACCATTTCCAAAGTTTGCACCACCAAACCCTGAACCACCTCTTCCAAAGAAGTCGTTAGGGTTGTTGGTTGCACTTCCAAATTGATCATAATTTGATTTCTTTTGTGGGTCGCTTAAAACTTCATATGCTTCGGCGACTTCTTTAAATTTCTTTGCACATTCTTCATCGTTTGGATGAAGATCTGGGTGATATTGTTTTGCTAACTTCCTATAAGCTGTTTTTATCTCGTCGGCAGAAGCTGTTTTAGATACTCCTAGAATGTCATAATAATTTCTTTCTGCCATTATTTTGCACTCCTAAAAAATTACTTGTTATCCTTATCGTCTTTGTCTTCGATGATAACATCGTCGTTTCCTGCAGCTGCTTCTTCATTTTTTGCTTCGCTTGCTGCTTGTGCATATAATTTTGAAATAATTCCACTTGAACTTGAAGACAATTCTTCTAATGCTTTTCTAATTTGTTCTACATCTTCAGTTTCGATGTCTTTTTTGCATTTATCGATTGCTTCTTGTAATGCTGCTTTATCTTCGTCAGTAATCTTATCGTTGCTTTCTTTCATCATTTTTTCAAGTGAGTTGATAACATTTTCTGCATTGTTCTTTGTTTCGAACAATTCTTTTTTCTTTTTGTCTTCTTCAGCAAACTTCTCTGCTTCTTTGATAGCATTGTCGATATCTTTTTCGCTTAAGTTTGATGAAGCTGTAATTGTGATACTTTGTTCTTTGTTTGTTCCTAAATCTTTTGCTGATACGTGTACAATACCGTTTGCGTCGATATCAAATGTAACTTCGATTTGTGGAACGCCTCTTGGTGCTGGTGGAATATCAACCAAACTAAATCTTCCAAGAGTTTTGTTACCTGAAGCAAATTCTCTTTCACCTTGCAATACGTGAATATCAACACCTGGTTGATTGTCTGTTGCTGTTGAGAAAATTTGTGATTTCTTTGTAGGGATTGTTGTGTTTCTTTCGATAAGTTTTGTAAAGATTCCACCCATTGTTTCGATACCAAGTGAAAGTGGTGTTACGTCAAGTAATAATACGTCTTTAACTTCTCCAGCAAGAACACCTGCTTGAATTGCTGCACCAAGTGCAACGCATTCGTCTGGGTTGATACCTTTGAATGGTTCTTTACCTGTAATCTTTTTAACTTCGTTAACAACTGCTGGGATACGTGTTGAACCACCAACAAGGATAACCTTGTCGATATCTGATAATGAAAGTTTACTGTCTTTAATTGTTTTTTCAACAGCAACTCTTGTTCTTGCAACTAAGTCTTCTGTGATGCTATCAAATTTTGCACGTGTAAGGTCATATTCTAAGTGCTTTGGACCTGTTGCATCTGCTGTGATAAATGGAAGGTTGATTGTTGTTCTTGTTGCAGCTGAAAGGTCAATTTTTGCTTTTTCTGCTGCTTCTTTTAATCTTTGCATTGCAAGTTTATCTTTTGATAAGTCAATACCTTCTTTTTGTTTAAATTCTGCAACTAATAAATCGATAATTTTAGCATCAAAGTCGTCGCCACCCAAACGGTTGTCACCTGCTGTTGCGATAACTTCGAAAACGCCATCACCAATTTCAAGAATAGATACGTCGAATGTACCACCACCAAGGTCGTAAACTAAAATCTTATGTGATTTATCGTCCCCTGCTTTATCAAGACCATATGCAAGTGAAGCTGCAGTTGGTTCGTTGATAATTCTTAATACATCAAGACCAGCGATTTTACCAGCGTCTTTTGTTGCTTGTCTTTGTGAATCTGTAAAGTATGCTGGAACTGTAATAACTGCTTGAGTTACTTTTTGTCCAAGATAAGCTTCTGCATCTTGTTTTAATTTTTGAAGAATCATTGCTGAAATTTCTTGTGGTGAATATTGTTTATCATCAATATTTACCTTGTAATCTGAACCCATTTCTCTTTTGATTGATGTGATTGTTTTGTCTGGGTTTACGATTGCTTGTCTTTTTGCTACTTGACCTACAAGGCTTTCGCCTGTTTTAAAAAAACCTAC
>JAZSQZ010000141.1:0-10747 GCA_045538175.1 Clostridia bacterium | reverse complement strand
CTTCCTAAGACCGCTTGGCCTCCGACTTATTTCAATTTTCTTAACTCCATCTTGCATTGCACCGTTCTTGTACCCACGAATGATATTCGTTATAAAAATGGTACATCTGCTCTTTGGTGTAATCTATCATTATTTGAATTTCCTCTTTGTCACATTCGTCAACTTTCTTTATATGTTCTTCCCAAAATACTGTCTGTTGCAAATAATCTAGAAAACAAACCACATTTTCGTGTTCTACTTCCAAATCTCTACAAGTAGAAATATATGAAGCTAAATGTGCCGACTGTGAACCTAAACCACTAACAGCTAAAGGAACTTTTTTCATATCATCTCTTATCTGCCATAGCATTTTCTCGTATTCTTTCTTCATCACACACCACCCTTTCTGACTATCTTGCAAATATCATTTTTTATTTTCTTTTCATAACAAATTGTGCATACATTAGAATACTCATCATCTTCATATTCACAATCTTTGCAACTGTATACTTCGTGTATCTCTTCCACAACCTTGTCCACATCATAGGCTGTTTTCATGTCATCAAATAATTCAATAATCAAATTAGCCTTAATGTTGTCTGGCTCGTCGCAAAGAATCTCGTATACACTTTCAACAAAATCATCTCTGTTAGCATCAGCATCTATCAATCTACCCATCTAAACACCTTCTCTCTTCTCCAAAGATTTGAAATGTGCCAACAATGTTTCTTTATCAATTTCAATCCATTGATATGTTTTTGCCTTTTTGGTTTTCCACACTCTATCAAGATGTATACTGTCATTTGGTGCTATAAATTTAGGACTTTCAGCATCTTCTTCCCATATACTATCTTTTGGTATTCTCACATACTGATTTTCAATCAAAAAACCATCACCATCATATTTGTCTAGGTATAAGTCTTGTGTACATATATATCTACCCATCTATTTCACCATCCTTTCTTACATTGGCTCTACTCCATCAGAAACTTCGCCTTTTTCATAGTCATCACAATATTGGCAGTTTTGAGCGCATAAATAACAATTATCTGCACCACATAAATTATGCCAACCACTAGAATCAATGTCTTTAAAATATCCGTGCTTACAAGTCTTGCAATTTATTTCTTCGTTAAATTCCATCTATTCCACCTGCCTTTACTATCTCTATTGCATAATTTAAGACATTTCTTTGTTCTTCCGACATCATTTCTTGTGGATCACAAGTTTCCAACTGCCAAACAACTTCTTCCTTGTCAAAAGCAATAGGTTGTTCTTTGATAACTCCGATAACCATTTTTTTATATGCTTGAATAGCATCTGTTACTAACATAGTAAAATCATCAATATCAACATCTTCACCAAGCATTTCTTCAACAGGTAAATCAAATGTAATTTGTACACTTGTATCATTAAACTTTTCTAACAATGCTCTTCTGCTTATTAAATCTGACATATTTCATCACACTCCTATATAATGTTTTACAATACATTTCTCTTTATTAAAGACTTCTACCAATATTCCTTGATAAAAATTGCTATATTCAGCTTTTATTGCAACTCCTATTCCATTTTCATTCATTACTTTCACAAAGTTTTCTAAATCCTTTAAATCATCAAATTTTTTCAATGGGATACTTATAATATAGGTTGCATCTTTAATTTCAGATAAAACCTGTTTTGTATCACTCATTCTTAACACCTGCCTTTAACTGCTCTTTATATTTTCTTATTTCCAAATCATCAAAACATATTTTCATATGTCTTTTATCTCTTTTGGTTTTCAGCAAATCAAACACATCATCAATAGCCTTGCTTCGTTCTTCTGCTAATAACCTTTTGCAATTATGGTATTGTATATCATTGGTTATTAACGCATTTTCCCAGTTCTTTTCAATAGTTCTTATGTAATTGATTAAGTCTTGCTTTTTCATACTTTTAAGGTAACTATCTGAAAAACTATAAAATCCATTTGAAAATCTAACCATCTATTACACCTGCCTTCTATGAGTTTTGCCAGTATACTTCTTCTTGGCTCAACTCTTTGTGTCTTACTCTGTATCTCTCAACATCTTCTTCCCTATACTCCTTAATTGCGTTAAGGCTTCGCACATATATTTCATAATAAAATCCATATTTATCTTCCCAAGTTTTAACCACAACACCTATAAGAAGATTCTCTACCACAACAATATCACCGAATAAAAACAATGGTTTCCTACTCATTCTTCATCACTCCTTCCCAATTCCGTTTAAATGGTTGCAGTAGATACAGGCAAAAACTCTCTTCTTGCTAAACACCTCATTACCACAACATTCACATATGCGATTAAACAGATCCTTTTTAAATTTCTTCTTCTTTTTCTTTATGCTGCTTACTCCTTCTTTGTAATTGCTTCTATCTGCTTGATTACCAATGACATTTCATTAAATCTGTCTTTCAGGCAATCAAGCAGTTCTTCTGTAGGCATAACAGATAACACAACCTTGCGCTCCTGTTCATCATATGCCTTTGCCATTTCCTTAAAAATTGCTAAATTCTTTTCCTTTAAACCATCCATCCTTATACACTCCTTAAAATTATTATTGACCTAGCTTTTCTTTTAAAGCTGCTATCCTTTCAGATAAATCCGTTTTATTTCCGGCTTCTTTTCTTTGGTTTTTAAGTAAGTCCTTTTCTAACTTGTCCATATCGTATTCCCTTTGCGGGTAGTTGTTGAAGTTGTTCTTTTTCTTCTGCTTATCCATCCAATCAGGAACAACTTCTTTTCTGCCACTACCCTTTTTCTGATTATTCTGATTTTTTAAAGGGAAGATACCTTGCCAGCCATTTATGATAGATTGATTAAGAATATCAATCTGAACATTTACATCAGGTGATAGTTTATTTAAGTTAGTAATCATTAATTTAATGGCTCTATCTGTCATTGGCTTTTTCATAGACTTCCTATGTTCCACAAAAGCAATAATGGTTTCATTAAGCGCTGGATTGTCAGCATATAATATATTATTTATATTATTATCATTATTTACATTATTGTTTGTGTTTTTTTGTGGTTTTTTTGT
This sequence comes from Clostridia bacterium, assembly GCA_045538175.1. Classification (GTDB taxonomy): domain Bacteria; phylum Bacillota; class Clostridia; order Christensenellales; family UBA1242; genus JAZSQZ01. The sequence goes on along the minus strand of JAZSQZ010000141.1, from coordinate 7,702 downwards.
GGTTTTTTTGTGGTCTTTTTGTGGTTTTTTTTCAGTTTCTAAAACCTGAAAATCGCTGTAGTTTTCAATGGTTATCGTGGTTTTTTTTCGGTCTTTTTTTTGAACAATCATTTTATCATTTTCTAAAAGTGCCATAAAACTGCGTACTTTCGTCTTCGACCATCCCCATTTGTCAGCTAATTTCAGTTCTGACGTAATGAAACTTCCAGCCTTAACCTCGACCAACTCATTACCCAACAGGATTTTTTTATCTGTATGATTTGCCATCATCAGTAAATCAATCCAAGCCTGTCCTTTTGAAAAAGGCTTATCTTCCCACACCCAATGACTTTGTATTTGTCTATGAATTGATATCCAGCCAAAACTCATCTGTATCACCTACCCTTGTTCTTCTGTTCCTTATCTTTTGCTTTATCTTTTAGATGATCCATATTGTTTTTACAGCCAAGGCAAGGCTGAAAACTTGACGGAACTTGCCTGTACATACAATATTCACATGCTTTGTCATTTTTCATTTTTCACACTCCTTCACTTCGTATTCCTCACAACAATGCTCATATTCAACAAAATCTGCTATATAATCACTTTCACCATTCGTACACACATAGCCATTAACCTTGTCATAAAGAGCAAATTCACAAGTACCACAACATTCTGCATTAGCCATTTTCAACACTTGCCTTCTGTAATTCTGCCATTCCGTTATCGTATGAAAGTTTGATTTTTTCAAAGTCACACATATTAATTAACTCGTTTACTGTTTGTACTGACATTGCGTTTATTTCAGCCATACTCTTTCCTATTTCCATTCCTACAGGCATTACTTTTAAATTCCTAACTACTGAAAATAAGGCAAGTTTATATTTTTCTTCATTACTCATCATAACTATCACACTCCTTTTCTAACAATAATACTGTTGTTACTAAAGTTCCTAACAATGCTCCTACTAATAGACCTATAAAAAATGTAAGCATCAGCAGTACCCCCTTGCATAATTTCTAAAATCTTCTTCATTCAACATTCTTTGCGCTCCCACATTACTATCAGCAGCTAATTCAGAATATGTTGCCTGAAGTTTCTGTCTAGTTCTTCTGACAGTTTCAAAGGCTGGCATGTGGAAAATTTTTAGATTCAGCAAGAAATAAGGCATTGACATTTTATTTATATCTACTCCGTTATTTCTGCCAATTTCTTCACACACCTTGACATATAAAACATTGTCACTATTTCTTGCTTCAGGACACCTTTGCAAAATGCCCTTAACAAGTTCTGTAGTTGTATTTAATTCTTTTGATTTACTCACTAAAATCACTCCATTTCTTGTATTTCTACTTCTATTCTTGGATTCTTATTATCTACAAAAAATTCATCAGAAAAGCCTACAATGGAATACCAATTATCATTCATAATAATCCGACAGTTCACAAGCGCATCCTGAAATACCTTGTGGAAATAGCCTGATATATTATCTAAATCACGCTTCTTGTTAGGTTCATAGAATCTGTATTTGATAAATACAGGCTTGTCTATCCTTACTCTTCTTAACTGATCTAAAATGTAATATGATATTTCATTCTGCGACTTCTGTTTAAGTTGATTTCCTTTCTGTTTGTGCATATTAGTTGCAGAAATAAGTTCATTAAGAGAAGGAAACCTACCAAGCACAGTAACCTTATATGTAGCCATTAGTCCTCTTTCCTTTCTTCATAAAGCCATTTTTCTATGTGCTTTTTGCAATCTGTACTATTACACCCCTCTACAGGGCAGTTGCCGCCCTCTGATTTACAGGTGAAATGTTCGTACAGAAAATCAACCAAGGTTTCTTCCGGCATACTTCTTATATGCGCTATATTTGACCATCCCATAAGCGCACCCCCTAAATATCAAAAGGCAATTCGCCTTCATCCACATCTACATACTGTGGCTCATTACTTGGTTCAGTTCTGCCAGCCTGTTCCTGATTAGACTTACTCTCTGCAAACTCCAAATTTTCCACATAGCAATCGTTTGTGTATACCTTGACATTATCTTTGTTGGTATAGCTGCCTGTCTGCCATCTGCCCTCTACTACAATTTTTCTGCCCTTTGCAAGGTACTTTTCAACAACCTCGGCAGTTTTATCAAAGGCAACGCATGAAATGAAGTCTGCTGATTGTTCCTCGCCCTCTCGCTTGAATCTTCTATCTACTGCAAGGGTAAATCTTGCGATTGCCATTGTGTTTTCGCCCTGTGAATATCTAATGTCAGGGTCACGCACCAATCTACCCATTAAGATTACTTTGTTCATTCTGCAATCTCTCCTTTTCAATTCTCTCTATCTGTCTGATAATCTTTAATTCTTTGACCTTTTCAATGCTATCTTCACATCTCATAAGGTACTTCATCTGTTCCAACATAATTTCTACATCTGCGATTTCTTCTACTATCCTATCTTCTAAATGCTCTAACTGAAGACAATCAGCAACTGTCATATTTTCTTTTCTTAATGCTCGCCAATGCTTATTGATTGCAACTGTAAGTTCTGCCATTTCTTCAATAAGTTGTCTGCTCTGTGGTTCAAGGTCATAATGATCTGCTATTGCTTTTAATCTACTATCCATTTTCACTCCTATTCTCCCCCTGTAGCAAATACCACAGGGGGTATAATTTTATTACTATGAAACAACTGTGAACTGTGGCATATCTGCAAGTTCAAACTGTAAATAATCCTTGATATTCTTCATAGCTGCGTTTTTCCAAGCGCCACCATCTGCTTCAAAGATTGCACACTCTATGCCATCATATCTGCCATCCTTTAATCTAAAGATAAATTCTGATACAGGCTGTGCAACTTCTGTAAATGTTCTGTAAGGTCTTAACTTCACAGGATTTGGAACAACTGCATCTGATTTTGATGCTATGCCTGTTTTAACAGTTGCCTTTTGTGTAACTCCGTCATCACCATATTCAGCAATCGTTTTGTTTTCTACAGTACCAGCGAACTTCAAAACAAGTGACTTGTCTGTTTCAGGGTCATCTAAAAACTTTGCCTGTAAGCCGATAACAAACTTTTCTTTTTCAATGAATGTATCAAAATCGAATGAAGGAATCATTGCGTTTACTTCAACTAAATATTCCCTTTCTCTTTCCTGATCTAATGATGAAAATAATTTTACCTTTGTTGGACTTACTACCTGAATAACCATATTTTTATCCATAAAATCTATATTCGATTTAATGTAATCTACCAAGCCTGTAAGTGTATTCATTGTTATGGCTGATGCTCTTGGTATGTAATCAGCTATTCTGTAAAGTTGCTTATCTGAATATGTTTCTGCTTTAATTTCCTTGATTACAGGTTCTTTCAAACCCACAATGTACTGCAATGCTTCTTTAATCATAAATTCCACCTGATTTAACCTTTCTTACTGTCCTTGCGCTTTTCTGAAATCCACTACTGAATCATCTGTTGAACCAATAACCTCACCTGTATCAGTATCAATAACCTTGCCATCAATAACCTGTTCTGTGCCAAAATCATTAATTGACATCTGCCCTCTAATCTGCTTGCCATATTCTTCAGCAAACATTTCACCTGTCTTTAAGTTCTTACCGATAGCAAATGATGTTGTCATAGGTGCTTGTGGTGCTAATTTCTCTACAACTGCCAAGCCAACATGCACATCATCCCTTGTTTCATTCTGTGTAAAGTCCATTGTGATTGTTATTCTTCTCTTAACCTTGTAAGATGTGTTTACATCCTGAAGATTTTCAATAACGCTTTCAAAAGCCTTATTAAATTTTTCCTGTAATGCTCCACCCGCTAATTCCTTTAATTCCACTTTGTTCATATGCTTTCGCTCCTTCCTTACTGCTGATTACCAAACAAGGCAGCCGATATATTTGATTGTGTTGGTTCTGCCTGTGTTGGTACTGCCTGTACTACATCATCTACAATTTCTGCTTCTATTACTTCAGGTGCTTCTTCTGTATCAACATAAGACTTTGTTCCGTCCTCGTTTATGATTGTCATATCTGCATCCATAGCTGCTACCATTTCCACAGACATAATGCCCCACTTTGAAATTAACTGACGAAGCATTGTTTTGTATGCCATTCCGTCAAAGTCTTTGTACCAAAATGATGAATACATCCAAGCATCATCCTGTTTGTAATTACCTGCTTCATAATCAGCGAATGATACCTTTTTAAACTCGCCTTTTCTTGTTTTGATTGTTCCACCATCTTTTGAAAAAGCCTGACTATATTTGTCGGCATGTGCAAGCATCTTACTCTTTGACCAATACATTGCTTTTTTGAAGCCATTTGTATATTCAAACATTGCATAGTAGCCTATTGTGGTTGCCTGTTCTCTCTCTTCTTCATCTTCAATAAGTTTCACTTCAATTTCTTCATTCAATGGATCGAAACGGATAAGTTCGCCTTCCTTGATTGCAAGGACATTAAGTTTCTTATACTGTCCTGAACGGATAGCAAGTTGAATATATCCCTTATAACCCAACTGAAACTGTGCAACCTTGCCCTTTTCCTTATCGTTGAACGGAACCATATAATACTGTCCTAACTGTGGAGAAGGGGAAAGTTTTAAGGACTCTCCCAACAATGCAGCCGAAAGAATACTCTGATGTGTACATTCTGATAATGCTGAATTGTTACTTACTGCTGATACAATGGCTGAAATGAACCTCTGTCCGTCCTTGCCACCTACAATGTTATTAATCTTTGTTTTAATTGCGTCATTTGTGAGATATGCCGAAAAGGTTAATCTCTGTTCCTGTTTCTTTGCTAAACTGTTCTGTACTGCCATATTATTCACCTAATCCTTCCTCAATCATTTCCTGAATTTTTTCTAAAAGTTCCAGTGCCTTATTTCCCTTTTCAAGCATTTCACTCGCAAGGTCTATTTCTTCATTTGACATTTTTGTCATTTTCACAGCCTGATCTATTATTTTTTCTGCAATCTTTTCATCATACTGTTTTGTCATAACTTTTCTAACACAATCAATAATGGTTGTTAATTCTGTGCAAATTGTTTCAGGAGTACCTGATATTCGCACCTGTGATTCATCTGCTTTAATCATCTTTTACACCTGTTCCTTTCTATCTGCTATACAAGCAACATTACTTTGAATTTTCTGATATGTTTCATTAGCCATCAGCACCTGAACAACATTATCAGCAAGCATTTGTCTTGTTGATGTATCAAAAATATCTTTAATCTTTCTATTAATATCTTTTCTAATAGAATCAATTTCTCTGTCGATATCCTTCTGAACTGCATCAAAGGTAATTTTGCTATTAATATAATCCTGAAGCGAAACTTCTGTTATTTTTGTATTACCCCAACTGTCTTTGGTTTTTGACTTAAATTTTCCGTCTACAAACGAAGTTTGAATCTGATTAAGGATATAGTCTTTTACACTCATTTCCTTCTTATCAGTTCCCCACCCAAAGCATACTGTTTCTTTTTCATACACTTCTTTTACAAGTTCATATGAAATCTCATGAATATTTTTTTGGATCTCATCTTTCAGGTCTGCTATTACCCCTGACTTCAATTCTTTTAAAAGCTCTTTCTTTAAAGTTCTCTTAACTTCAGTTGCAATACCCAAAGCAAAATTTTCAACATCAAACTTTACTTCTAATGTTTTCATATCCGTATTTGCTTCTGATGCCCTATCACCTTCATATTCTTCCATTTCTTCTTGTGTTGGTTCATAATCTTCAAAATCGTACATACTTCACACCCCCTCTACACAATCTGCTCAAACTGAATGTTTCTGTTTCTCATGAACTCACCCAAAGCAACTGCATCTTCATAAGAAAGCAAAGCCTTAAATGACATCCATTCTTTTACAGGTGCTTCTTTAACAACTTCAGTTTTTATAGTTCCACTCGCACCACATTCAACAATATGTGGTTCATTTTCCATTGGTGTGTTCATTGCTTCAGCTTGTGCTTTTACCTGTTCTTCCTGTGCCTTGATTTTCGCTTCGTGTTCGGCTCTTGCTTTTGCTATCTCTGACATTCTCTTGGCTTCATTTATAGCCTTATTCATATCAAGAGTAGTTTTATATACTTCTGTTGCTTCAAAGCCAAATTCAGGCAAGTTTGAAAGTGTTGTAAGGTCATTCTTTATCTGTTCTGCTTTTTCGTTAATAGTTTCTTGAACTGATTTCATAGACACCGAAGCATTAAGCCACTTTGGATCTATAGGAATATGAATTTCATCAGGAAGATTTTCTTCAACCTGTTTCATATATTCATTAATCTTTTCAAGTTTCTCCTGTTTCTGCTTATCCTCGTATGCCTTTACCTGTGAATCAATCAAGTTGATAGGTTCTTGGACAATAGCAACAATCTCTTTCATCTTCTTTTCAAACTCTTCATAAGGTACAAGGCATTGCTTCTTGATTTCTTTGCGCTTGTCTTCCAATGCAGTTACAAACTTATTCAAAGTTGCTCTGTCTGTTTTGGCATCCTTAATCTGTTCATCTGTATAGACAAGGTTTTTATAATATTCAACCTTTGCCGATACTTCCTGTTTGATTTCTTCGTGATTCCATTCGATAGCTTTTACAAAGTCGTCTTCTGTTGGGTTATAAATCTTTAACTCCATTTCTCTGTTCTCCTTTTTTACTCCTAATGCACTACATTCAATAAGTGCCTTGATAATTACTTCAGGTACTGCAACAACAATACTGTTGCCAGCCTGTTTGTATAACTGCGTGTTACTGTTTACTGCTTCAGCCTTTATAAAGTCTTCATCATCAAAGTCCATAAGTCTGAAACACTCTTTTGGTGTGAGTTTCCTAATGCGCAATCCGTCAGTATAAGATGGCATAAAGGATGTTGTTACCGCTGTGCTAATTGCGTTACTGTCATAAACTCTGTCCTGAATACTTGGTTGTAGGCCGTCTACACCACCTCTTCCACCTTTGCTATTAAGACATACAGGTTCTGTAACCATTGGCACATATCCACCACCTGTACCCATTGCGGCAGTAAGTGTGGTACAAATACCATCTGTTTTTATTGCCTGATTCTTCTGCATACCACCAATAATTGCGTAAGGTTCAGCAATTTTAGGACTATCACTTCTGTTCAAAAGTGTTGGTGAAGCACCATCAACCGAATAAACTCTTCTTTGCCTTTCATTGTCATTCAATACTTCCTTTGGAATATCAAATAACTTTTGTACAGCCACCATTGAATCCTTTTGAGCAGTAGTAATGGCATTTGCAATTTCCCTGTCAGATACTTCAATATGTTGTTCAACCTGTCCGTCTTCGTTATATCTGCCACGCATGGCAACTGCGGTTACTTGTCCGTGATTTTCCCTTACAGTTGGTGCTATACCATTCTTATTGACTATTGATGTTGCCATATACTCACTCTTTGAATAATTGCCTATAACATCAATTTCAGGTGGTACATCTTCCTTTTCTTCCTGAACCTCAACCGAATAACCTCGTTTTAAAGGTACTTCAGTAATAAACTTTTCATTTCCGGCTGAAGTTCTTGTAAGTGTAGGTGCTATTCCGTCTGTAAAGTAATGTCTTTCAGATTTCTCAAACACACCTTCCTTCTCTACAAAGGTCATAATTGATTCATCAAATTCATCTGTTTCAATTTCCAAGAGTTCTTTTAACTTCATCCAAATATCAGGGGCAGGAATTGTAAAGTATTCATCAATCCTGA
>JAZSQZ010000118.1:0-1968 GCA_045538175.1 Clostridia bacterium | reverse complement strand
TGGCCTCCGACTTAGCTTTTGTTTAGTGCACCCGAACTGTTAAAAATACAAATTTCAAATGTTTTTTCCTGGGTTCTAAGTGTTTTGTTTTCGTATATAACAAACAGAATATTTGTTTTTAAAAGCAACAACTTAATGTTAAGCGAAATCACTAAGTTTTTTGCTTCAAGAATAGGTACGCTTTTAATTGATATGCTTCTTATGTATGTATTTGTCTCTGCATTTGAATTAAACCATATGATAGCAAAGCTGTTTGTTCAAATAGTAATTGTAATTACGAATTATGTTTTAAGTAAATTAATTGTGTTTAAGGAGACTAACTATTAAAAGTCAATAGTTTTTCAGGGAAAAGTACAAAAAGTTTTTTAGAAATAAAGAATTGCACGGCAAACAGACCTTTTAAAAGTAATTTTTTAAAAAGCCTAAAGTATATGTTTTAGATGTTAGTTATCGAAGCTTGTCTGCTTTAAATGGCTGATTGGTGGTTTCAAGCGTATAAATCAATCTGATCAACTTCTTGGCTACATGAGATAAAGCAACCCTGTGAGGTTTGCCCTCAGCACGCTTTTTTGCGTAGAATTCAGCAAATGTCATATTGAACTGAATTAAGGGTAAACAACAATTAATAATAGCACATCTTAAATGTGATGAACCACGCTTAACCATATGACCTGTATGCTCCGATTGACCAGATTGAAAATATCCAGGCTCTAAACCTGCAAAAGAAAGCATCTGTCCCGGCGATTTGAATTTGGATATATCTCCATATTCAGAAAGGATAACTGCAGCAGATAAAACGCCAACTCCAGGAATGGTTAAGCAAGGTCTGTTAAGTTCGAGAGTGAGAGTTTTAATTTCAGCTTCAATATAGGTGATTTCTTCATTAATTTGACGATAAAGCCTTAAAACACAAGAAAGCTCCATTTCAAAAATTCGATTGGAGACACCAACAGAATTTTTTGCAAGTTCTTTTAATTCAAGAAATTTTTGCATAGAAAACTTACCTCTTGATACTTTACGAAACTCATCATATGAAGTAGTTCTAAATGTTGCTATTTTTTCGGGTGAACCATACTTTTCAAGAATATGTAAAGCTGTAGCACTAAAGTTGTTATTAAAAAAGGGTTTAAACTCAGGAAAAATGTGGTCTAAAATGTCAGTAAGCCTGATTAAATAAAAAGTTCTTTGTTTAATTAAAGAAAATCTTAATCTAGTTAGTGACTTTAGAGAATAATTGTGGTAAAATGATGATGGATAGGGTTTGTACTCTACTGTCATTAACCAACGAGCAATAGTCTGCGAATCTATTGCATCGGTTTTAGTCTTTCTAAGCGATAGAGCTTTTCCGTACTGACTAATCAGAGCTGGTTGAAACTCCATAAAGGTGTAGGAATGTTTCTCTAAGAACAGCTTAAGGTTTAAAGTGTAATGACTTGTAGATTCAAATCCTATTCTTTTTTCTTCAGAAGAATCAAGAGAATTCAATCTGTCAAGTAATAATTGAAAACCTTGTTTGTTGTTCTCGAAAGAAAACACACCAAAGGGAGCTTCACCGTCTGAAGATACGATAAAGCAATCATGCTTGTATTTGGAAACATCAATTCCAACAAAATACATTAGGTTAAAACCTCCTTAAATAGTAATTAGCACTGCTTGTTTGCCACAAGAATTCCGACAATGTAATCTCGCAAATAAAAACGTCAAAGCGTTAACTAACTGATTAACAATTAAGGCGAAATGCTGTGGTTTGAGTCTCCTTAGAACAGTCAAAGCTGTAAAAACAATGAACAAATCCACAGTGCCTATATATTATATCAAAGGTAGCTATCCTTTGGTATAAACAAAATAAAAAAACAACTACAGATTATCAATAAAACCGATAATTGCAGTTGTTAAATATTAAAATCTTAAGAAAGGAAAAGTATAATACAATTATCTTTAGTTTTGATGATAATTATATTATACGAG
>JAZSQZ010000083.1:0-44758 GCA_045538175.1 Clostridia bacterium | reverse complement strand
ACAAACCCCTTTATTTTCCTAGGGTTTAGAGAAAACCGATGGGTTTTGAAAACTGTTTTTGACCATTTAGTTTTTGTACTAACTATGGTGAGTTCAAAAACTTATATTATATAAATAATTATATTATTATAAAAACTAGACCGGTTGGACGGGGTATATACTCTTTTAAAAAAATTTTGTCAACAAAAAAATTGAAGATTTTTTAAAAATTTTATTTTTTGTATATTTTTGACAATTCTAAATCAGATTTTAAAAACCATTGACATCGAGAATTTTTTGTTATATACTTGCAGTACGATTTTTGAAAAAAAATTGGCCCTTCAATAACTTTACCACAGATAAAGCCAACTGCTTTGAAAACCCTAGACAAAGATTATACGGGCAATACTAAAAAAGGAGAAATGTTACGTTATGGAAAAAGGTACTTACCAACCAAACAAAAGAAAAAGAGTTAAAGTTCACGGTTTCAGAAAAAGAATGCAAACTAAGAACGGTAGAAAAGTTCTTCAAAGAAGAAGAAATCGCGGCAGAAAGAAATTGTCTGTTTAATTTAGAGTTTTTTGGGTTATTAGGGAATGTTATCAAAGCAATATAGACTTAGGAAAAATAAAGAATTCAATTTTGTTTATAAACACGGTAAATCTGTTGGTAGTAAACTTATAACTTTTTTCTATGTTAAAACTACATGGAAGCCAAACAAATTTGGTTTTTCCATTAGCAATAAACTTGGAAACAGTGTTGTAAGGCATAAACTTAAAAGACGACTTACTGAAATTGTTAGACCGTACATCGCTCGTCTTAACCCGAGATACAATTATGTTTTTATCGCAAGAAAAGGGTTAGAGGAGTTAAGCTTTTTGGAACTTAAACAAAAGGTTGAAAATATCTTACTTAAAAGTGATATGTTAGATAATGTATAGGTTTTTTAGAATTTTATTTAAACCACTTGAGTGGATTTTTTTAAGTCTTATATATTTATACAAATTTTTAATCAGTCCCCTACTTCCCAAATCTTGCAAATTTACGCCGACTTGCTCAAGTTACAGCATAAAAGCAATTAAAGAATTTGGTATCTTTAGGGGTTTTTTTATTGCAACAAAGAGAATTGTTAGGTGTAATCCTTGGAATAAGGACAAATCTTTTGACCCTGTTCCTGACAATATAAAGGGGAAAATCAAATGGGTTTTGTAAACTTGCTGGGTGCCACATGGCCTGGTGGGCTCTGGGCAACCCTTATTAAATTTTTTTATAGTTTTATAACAAACTATGCTTGGGCAATTATAGTTTTTACAATATGTTTAAAACTATTACTATCGCCAATTGACTTCTTACAAAAAAGAAGCACTGCTAAAATGCAAAAAGCAAACGCTACAATTCAACCAGAAATGGAAAAGTTGCAAAAGCGTTATGCAAACAATCAACAATTATTACAACAAAAACAAGCTGAATTATATAAGAAAAACGGTGTAAACATGGGTGGCTCTTGCTTTATTATGCTACTTTATATGGTTTCAACACTTGTTATCTTTATGACTTTGTTTAATTCGATGGGTACAATATCTAGATTTAAGATTACTGACCAATACGAACAATTAAAAACAACTTATTACAATTCAGTTTCAATCAACACAGAAAACAAAAATTATCTTCAACTTGTTGCAGAATTAGAAGGTGTAGATTCAACTAAAAAAGCCGCTGCTGAACAAGCAGTCGTCGATAAATATCAAGAAATTAAAGACTCTTGGCTTTGGGTAAAAAATATTTGGATTTCTGATTCGGTATCAAACAGAATACCAGATTTTAAATCTTACATCGGTGCTTCTGGTACAGTTTTTGAAGATATTGAAAACGGTCCAACTGCCGAAGAACTAAAAAATGCTGCAGAAGTAGAATACAATGCTGTTATGAATTCTTTATTTGAAAATCATAATGGTGTAAACGGATATTATATTTTATCTGTACTTGCTGTACTTATTTCAGTCTTAACACAATTTTTCAACACAAAAATGATGCAACCTAAGAGTGAAAACCCTTATGAAAAGAAACCAAAACAAAAAACAAATTGGTTTATGATGGTTTTACTTCCAGCAATTATGTTGGTGTTTACACTTACATCAAGTGCTGCTTTCTCAGTATACATCATCACAAGTTCACTTATTAGTACACTTCTTATGCCACTTATTATGTTTATTTCAGACAAAATTGACAAAAAGGCTGAACAAAAGAAGAAAGATGCCATCAAAGTTGATTATAGAAGGTAGTTTTTAGGGGGAAAAATGAAAACAATTATTGCTACAGGAAAAAATGTAGAAAAAGCAATTGAAAACGGACTTTTAGAATGTGGTTTAACACAAGAAGAAGTCGATATCAAAATTATTGATGAAGGTGGTTTTTTTAGAAAAGCTAAAGTTGAGTTGTCTTTTGAAGAAAAAGAAACAAAAGAAACAGTAAAAGAAGAAAAGAAACCAGCAAAAGCAAAAGAAAAAACTACAAAAGAAACAAAAAAAGAAACAGCACCAAAAGCTGTTGAAGAAAAAAAAGAAGCAACACCTCAAACACAAGAAAACGTTGAAGAAGCAATCAATGTTGGTAAAAAATTCTTAGAAGAATTCCTTGTTAAATTTGGTGTTGATGCTGAAGTAAATGTTGTAAAGGCAGAAAACGGCACAACATTTGCAATCAAAGGCGAAAAAGTTAACGAACTTATTGGAAGACGTGGCGAAACTCTTAACGCTGTACAAGAAGTTTTGAATCTTGTTCTTAAAAACAACGGATTTAAGCAAACACATATGTTTATTGATGTTGAAGATTATAAGACAAGAAGAGAAGAATCTTTGATTAGCCTTGCAAACCGTATGGCACACAAAGCTGTTAAAATCAACAAACCAATTAAACTTGAAGCAATGAGTGCTTACGAAAGAAAGATTATTCACACAACCCTTCAAGCTGACGAACTTGTTACAACAAAGAGCGAAGGTGAAGAACCAAATAGATACTTAGTTATTCTTCCTGTTAAGAAAGAAAAGTAAATAAAAACCTGTGAAATCCACAGGTTTTTTTATTTTGCTTAATTATAATTATTATTATATATATAATTAACAAATTTATTTTAAATAATATTTCAAACTTTACATTAAGGTACAAATTTGCTATAATTCTCTCTATGGAAAATGAAAATATTGTTGCCATTTCAACAGCACTTGGTAAAAGTGGAATTTGTGTTGTTAGGCTTAGTGGAAAAGATAGTTTAGATATTGCAAAAAAGATTTTTAAGGGTAAGGTTAAAAATTTTGAACCAAGAAGATTTTATCTTGGCGAAATTGACTTAAACACAATTAAAGACAAGGGTATGCTTGTCTATTTTAAAGCCCCAAACTCTTATACAGGCGAAGATGTTGTAGAATTTCAATGTCACGGTGGAACAATTATTGCAAACAAGATTGTTGATGAGTGTATAAACAACGGTGCAAGGTTGTCACTTCCGGGAGAGTTTACGAAAAGGGCTTTTATAAATGGTAAGATAAGTTTAGACAAAGCCGAAGGTGTTGCAGAACTTATTGACGCCGAAAGTGAAAGCGAAGCAAGGGCTGGGTTTAATCTCGTTGACGGAAACTTGTTTAAGGTTGTGTCAAAAGCACAAAAGAAACTTACAGAAATTATTGCAGAGATTGAAGTTAACCTTGATTATCCTGAGCACGACATTGAATATAAAACAATTTCTTACATAAACGACAACTTAAAAAATTTACACAAAGAAGTTGTCGATTTGATTGCTACCGAACAATCAGGCCGAATTATCAAAAACGGTATAAACATTGTAATTGCTGGCAAAGCGAACGTTGGAAAAAGTAGTTTGATGAATTCTTTGATCAATTACGACCGTGCAATCGTAACAAATATTGCCGGAACAACAAGAGATGTTTTAGAAGAAAGTTATGAGTATAAGTCAATTAAGTTTAATTTGTTTGACACGGCAGGCATTCGTGAAAGCGATGATGTTATCGAACAAATTGGTGTTAAAAAGGCAAAAGATTTGCTTAACACTTGTGACCTTGTTATGCTTGTTTTTGATTCTAACACAGAGTTTGATGACGAAGATAAAGAACTTTTAGATTCTGTAAAAGATAAAAAATCAATTATTGTTTTAAACAAATGTGATTTACCTAAGAAGTTTGAAACAAATCTCCCTACAGTTTCTATAAGCACAATTAAAAATCAAGGAATAAACGAACTTAAAGAACTTATATACTCTAAGGTTGTTGACGAAAACATAACTGAAAACAAACTTATAATTACAAACAAAAGACATATGTCTGTTTTAAAAGAAGTTGAAGTTTTGATTAAGGAAGCAATTGAGAATATAGAGTTTAACACTCTTGACCTTATTGCACTTGATATTAAAGATATTTGGGAAAAACTTGGCGAGATAACAGGCGAAACTGCAAACGAACAAATTATCGATGCAATTTTCTCAAAATTCTGTTTAGGAAAATAATATGAAACTATTTTTATACTCTGATTTTTGTGGAATAAAAACTGACACAGAAATTTTAAAAAACAACTTTGATTTTGATATGTCGAGTGCTAGGGTTTTGTTTGTGCCATACGCTGATAAGACCTATACAACATACAAAAACAGAATTAAAGAAAAACTCTACTCTCTTGGAATTACCAAGGGAAACATAACAGAAATCACAAAGAAAACCGAACTTTTTAGGTTTGATTTTAAACTCATTGTTGTAAGTGGTGGTAATTCTTTAAGACTTATACATTACCTTAAAAAATACAATCAGTATGACTATCTAAAAGAACTTATAAACAAAGGTATTCCATATATTGGAGATAGTGCTGGAAGTGTTGTTGTGGGTAATGATATTAAATACACCGAACAATACGAACCATTGTTAGATAAAGTGGAAACAAAACAAAACGAGATTTATAAAAGTTTAAATCTTGTTGATAAAGTTGTTTTGGCACACACAACAAAAAGAAGGTTAAATCACGAAACAAACGAAGTTTATGATGATGAATTGTATTATGGATATTATCTAAAATATAAAAAACCATTAGAAGAAAAACCACACATTTCTATTGGCAACAACGAGTTTGTTTTTATAAACAATGGTGTGGAAGAAAAATTTATAGAAGATATTGAAAAATAAAAGGAGCAACCCATGATTTATTTTGTAAGGCACGGTCAAACAAAACTAAATAAACAGAAGATTTTTCAGGGTCACATTGATGAGCCCTTAGACGACCTTGGTGCTTTGCAAGCAATCAATGTTGCACTTGAATTAAAAGACGAAAAGTTTGATTATTTGTTTTGCTCTCCCCTAAAGCGCGCAAGGCAAACAGCAGAAGCAATTAACAAATATCACAACTTAAAAATTGTTGAAGATAAAAGACTTGCAGAAACAAATCTAGGCAAAATGCAAGGTCAACCTTATAGCCCCGATAATATCGATAAATATTTCGCAGACCCTAAAAAATACGAAGGCGAAGGATTTGAAGACGTTTATTTTAGAGTTAGAGAGTTTTTAGAAGAAATAAAAGACCTTAAGGGTAAAAACATATTGATTGTTTCACATAGCGGTGTTAATATGTTTGTAAACTTTTACTTAAAAAACAGAAACATTAAAAAAGACAAAGTTGAACACATACCATTTATAAATTGTGGTGTTATGAAATACGAATTTTAAAAGAAGGAAAAATTATGGCAAAAACTTTTGATGCGATTGTTATAGGAAGTGGACACGCAGGCTGTGAAGCAGCCTTAGCTTTAGCACGCCTTAAAAACAACACCTTACTTTTAACACTTAATCTTGATAGTATTGCTTTTCTTGCTTGCAATCCATCAATCGGTGGCACTGCAAAAGGTCAACTTGCAAGTGAAGTTGATGCTCTTGGTGGTCAAATGGGAATAAATGCTGATGCAACACTTTTGCAACTTAGAATGTTAAATAGTGGAAAGGGTGCAGCAGTCCAAAGCCTAAGGGCACAAGTCGACAAAAGACAATATCACCAAACAATGAAGCAAACTGTTGAAAACCAAGAAAACCTTACAATTCTTCAAGGTGAAGCAGTTGAAATCTTAACTAAAGATGGCGTAACCACAGGCATCAAAACAGCTTTTGGCGAAGAAATTTATGCAAAGGCTGTTGTTTTGTGTACAGGGGTTTACCTTGATAGCAAAATCATTATTGGCGAGTTTACAGCAAGTCAAGGTCCAAACGGATTTACAAATGCAAAACTTTTGACAAACAGTTTAAGAGAACTCGGTTTTGAAATTAGAAGATTTAAAACAGGTACTCCTGCAAGAGTAAAAAGAAGTTCTATAAATTTTAACGAGTTTGAAGAACAACCAGGCGACGAAAATATTCAAACATTTTCTTTCTTAACAAAAAAACAACCAAAGAATAAATGTCTTTGCTACCTTGGTTATACAAACGAGAAAACTCACGAGATTATTAGAAACAACTTGCATCGTTCTCCACTTTACGCAGGTGTTATCGAAGGTGTAGGCCCTAGATACTGCCCTTCTATGGAAGACAAAGTTGTTCGTTTTGCAGATAAAACAAGGCACCAAATTTTCTTAGAACCAGAAGACATAACTGAAAACGAAATTTATGTTCAAGGTTTTTCTTCTTCTATGCCTATAGATGTTCAAGAAGAAATGTATAAGTCTGTAAAAGGCTTTGAAAACCTTGAAATTATGAGAAATGCTTACGCAATCGAATATGACTGCATAAACAGTTTACAACTTACCCCATACCTTTGTGCAAAACACATTAAGGGCTTATATTTTGCAGGTCAAATAAATGGTACAAGTGGTTATGAAGAAGCTGCAGCACAAGGTATTGTTGCAGGCATCAACGCAAGTAGATACATAAACAATCAAGAACAAATTGTTATAGGTCGCGACGAGGCATATATCGGTGTTTTGATTGATGACCTTGTTACAAAAGGTACCAACGAGCCATACAGAATGATGACAAGCCGTGCAGAAAATCGTTTGCTTTTAAGACAAGATAATGCAGACATTCGTCTTACTCCAATAGGAAGAAAAGTAGGACTTGTTGACGATATTAGATATAAGTCTTTCCAAAAGAAATTAAAACTTATAGACAAGGTTAAAAAAGAATGTGAAACTTTAATTCATGTTAAACTTGCAAATGCTTTCTTAATTGAAAATGAAGAAACAGGCACAAGCTATTCCTTAACTGTTAAAGATTTGATTAAAAGAAGCAATATAACAATATTTAAAATTGCAGAAAAGTTTAATATGTTTAAGGGTGTTCCAAAACCTGTACTTGAATATGTTAATACAGAAATTAAATACGAAGGATACCTTAAAAGACAAAAAAGAGTAATCGAACAAGCAAAGAAAAATGAAGAAATTTCACTTCCTACAGATTTTGATTACGCAACACTTAAAGGACTTAGACTTGAAGCAATTCAAAAGCTAAACAAACATAAACCCATCAACTTAGGACAAGCAAGCAGAATTAGTGGTGTATCACCTGCAGACATTGCAGTGCTTACAATTTTCTTAAGGGCAAACAAGTTGAAATAAAAATTTAAAATATGTTTTATAATTAAAACAAAAAAGAAAATCAAAAAATAAGCACTTTAATTTAAGCCCGAAATTTGCCCCACAACTGAATGTTCGGACGGAACGACAAATTCCTTTAAAACAAAAACAATCAGCGATTTGGGCTTTGTTTTTGACCAAATAGTCGTGGTTGTTTTAAGATGTTTATATAGAAGCAAAAATATTTTTTAAAAAACAAAATAAAAATATCAAGAAATATTTTTAGTATTTTTTAAAAATAAAAATTGTAGATATTATTTTGATTTTTAGTATAAGACTTAAAATTCGTTAAAATAAATTGTAGAAATAACACACCTTTAAAATAAAGATAAAAAAACAAAACCACTCAGTCGGGATTTTAACAAAAGGAGAAATTATGGTTAAAGAAAAAATAAAAACAAAGTTTGAAGAATATAATCTTTCGTTAACCGAAAAACAACTTCAACAATTTGAACATTATTATAATCTTTTGATTGAATGGAACAACAAATTCAATCTTACAGCCATAACCGAACTTGACGCTGTTATTGAAAAGCACTTTATTGACTCTGTTTTGCCTTTATCTAATTTAAAACAACAAAAAGTTGTTGATATTGGTGCAGGCGCAGGGTTTCCAAGTATCCCACTTAAAATTATGAATCCTGATATAGAGCTTGTTATGGTTGATTCTGTAAACAAAAAAGTCACATTTTTACAAGCAGTTATCGAAGTTTTAGGGTTAACAAACACCAGAGCAATACACTCTAGGGTTGAAGACTTGGGTTTAAACCCAAATTTTAGAGAAAAATTTGATATTGTTGTTGCAAGGGCTGTCGCAAGTCTTAACACCTTATGTGAATATACCCTTCCTTTCGTGCGTCTAGGTGGAAAATTTGTGGCATATAAGTCAATTGAAGTTGAAAACGAACTAGAAACTGCAAAAAAAGCAATACAAACCTTGGGTGGAACGCTAAAAACTGTTGAGAAATTTGAAATTGGTGAAAACACAAGGGCAACAGTTGTTATAACTAAATCAACAAAAACCCCACCAAAGTATCCAAGAAGTAAAAATAAGCCAAGATTAGAGCCTATTGTATAAGACGAGCATCTGCTCGTTTTATTTTTATATATTTATATATGGTAATATTTCTTATAATATGTAGTAAAATTTTTCAGAATTTGTCAAAATTCCCTGTTTTATTTAGTTATTATCTACAAATATAGGGGTGTAAATCAAAAAAAATTATAAAATTAGTTTCATTTTTAATTTTTTTTGGTATAATGAAAAAGTATAAAGGGAAACTATATGGGAAAAATTATTGCTTTTGCGTTCCAAAAGGGTGGTGTTGGTAAAACAACATCTTGCATCAATATTGCAGCTTATCTTGCTGCTTTGGGTAAAAGAACCCTTGTTGTTGACATGGACCCACAAGGTAACGCCACAAGTGGCCTAGGTATTGAGAAAAACAAAGACCTTGCCACACTTTATGATGTTATGTCTGGTGAAAAGACAAGTGCTGAAGTTATCCAAAAAACAGGTTTAAAGGGGCTTGATATTATCCCTGCAACTGTTGATTTGGCTGGCGCCGAGATAGAACTTGTCCAAAAAGATGCAAGAGAAAGGGTTGTTAAGGACATTTTAACCCCACTCCGTTCAATTTATGACTATATTTTGATTGACTGCTTGCCATCATTAGGACTTTTGACTGTTAACGCATTAACTGCAGCTGATTCTGTTGTTATTCCTATTCAATGCGAATTCTTCGCTCTTGAAGGTCTTAGCCAACTTATGAACACAATTCGTCTTGTTATTAAGCACCTTAATTCAAACCTTAAAATCGAAGGTGTTGTTTTAACTATGAGAGACAGCAGATCAAATCTTGTTCAACAAGTTTCAGAAGAAATTAGAAGATTCTTTAAAGATAAGGTTTTTGATGAGGCAATTCCTAGAAGTGTACGTCTTGCAGAAGCCCCAAGTCATGGCAAACCAATTGTTATGTATGCTCCAAAAAGCAAGGGCGCTCAAGCATATTTAGAAGTCACTAAGGAACTTTTAAAGAGAAACAACGATAGTTATAAAAATATAACATTTTAATTATTGCACCCCACCAAAATTTTACACAAAATGAGTAAAATTTGTGGATAACTCAATTTTCAAAAACAAAAATTAAAGCGAAAATTTGACGCAAATAAGGTTTAATATTTTATAAAAATTATTTTTAAAATACATTTAAAAAAGGAAAAAATTATGGCAAGTAAAAATGGTTTAGGAAGAGGACTTGATGCTTTGTTTTCAGCTTTCGGCGATGAAGAAGAAATAAAGGAAACAAAGCAACCGGAACAAAAAGAAGTTGTTAAGGAAGTTATCAAAGAAGTTATTGTTGAAAAGCAAGGCGACGGTGTTATCGAACTTGATATCAAAAAGGTTGACCCTAACAAAGACCAACCTAGAAAGATTTTTGATGCAGCATCTTTAAAAGAGTTGTCTGAATCAATCAAACAACACGGTGTTATCCAACCTATCGTCGTAAATCAACAAGGCGACAGGTATATGATTATCGCAGGTGAAAGAAGATTTAGGGCTTCACTTGCTGCAGGGCTTAAAACTATCCCAGCAGTTATCAAGCATTACAATGATAGACAAGTTAAAGAAGTTTCTATTGTTGAAAACTTACAAAGAGAAGACTTAAACCCTATCGAAGCAGCACGTGCAATTAAAGAACTTATGGAAGAATACAACTTCACACAAGAAACAGTTGCTGACAGAATCGGTAAAAGCAGACCGGCTATTGCAAATACTTTAAGATTGTTGTCTCTTACACCAGAAGTTATTTCTTTAATTGAGAAAAACAAACTCAGCGCAGGACATGCTAGATGTTTGGTTGTTGTTGATAATCCTATTAAACAGGCAGAACTTGCAAATAAAGCAAGTGATGGCAAAATGAATGTTAGGGATTTAGAAAAACTTGTTAAAGAATATCAAAATCCTAAACCTGTAAAACCTAAAACAAGAGTTGTTCAAAGCCTAGAACTTAAAGAACTTGTAAGGGATATGGAAAGAGTGTTCAAAACAAAAGTCACAATTCTTGGAAACGATAAGAAAGGCAGAATTTACTTAGATTACTTCAGTCGAGATGATCTTGATAGAATTGCAGAACTTGTTGAGAACCTTAAAAACAACGAAAACTAATAAAACTTTTAAAAGAAGGGTCACCCCTTCTTTTTTGTTTTATATTCTACAATAATAAAGATATTTAAAACCTTTATAGTATGGTTTTTGCTATTTGTATAGCAAACATAATTGTATGGTTTAAAAACAAAAACGCTTGAGTTATTATTGTTTGTTTAAGTTTGGTATATAGCAATTCGTTTTAATGATTTGCAAGACATGGCATATCTTTTTGAATAAACAACAAGATCACAGCAGTTTTAAAATATAAACGAAGAACTAGAGTATTTAAAATAAACACACAAACAGCATAGGTTTTTGTTTTGTAGAACATTATACAAATTTCATATTCTACAAAACATCTAAAACCGACAACAAACAAAAACAAAGTTAATTGTATTGATTTAATAAGCAAAACATGTTTCACGTGAAACATGTTTTATAAAAAGTAAAGACCTAAACAAAAAATATTAAACTGCCCCACAGATTGTTTCACGTGAAACAATAAACGGGTGTTAACTTAATAACAAGTGTTTTTTAAAACTTTTCAAATATAATCTTCGTATAAGTAATTAAAACTTTCTTTAAAATAGCTACGCACCTTTATTTTTCTAGCACAAACTGTTTTTTAAATAATACTTAATAAGTAGGCGTGGAAGCAAAATGTTTCACGTGAAACACTTTAGGCAGGTTTATAAACTATTTGTTTCCTTTGTTGTGTTGTGCGATTTGTAGAAAACGTTTAAAGTAAATATATGGTTTGGACCGTCTTGTGTTGTTTTGTATGTAATTAAAATTTGTTTCACGTGAAACAAATTTTTCTAAATCCTTCAAAACATTTGTTTTGTCGCCACTTGACTTGTTTGCGGGTTTTGTTTGTTTGGTAAACCAAGGTGTTTCTTTTGTGGTTTCCTATCTTTATTTAAAATGCCTAATACGTGTTGTATCTTTTGCTTCTTGCCTTATAAACAAATGTGCCCTATATTAAATGTTTTTAATCTTATCGCCTTATATTTTTTGCAATTATAATAACAAACAAGTTTGTTTAGGACTGCGGTATTGTGCTTGTATGCTTTTTTGTTTGTGTAAAATACAGTTTTTCTTTTTTTGATGTTTCACGTGAAACACTTTAAGGGCGAAATTTAAGCCCTATGGCAACCGTTTTGTAATTACAGAGAAAGTCTTGTAAATAACGCAAATAAGGCAAATGGGGGCAAATTTGGGCGTTAAAATGAGTGTTATAATGGATATTTTAAAAATATTGTTAAAAAGATGTGTGTTTGGGGCTAAAATTAAGGGTTTGAGGCGTGTTTTGTGGGGTTGTTTGGGGAATTCTTCAATTATTGTTTTGATTGGCTTTAGGGCGTATATTTGGCTTTAAATCAAATGGTTAATAAAAGGCTTGTTTTTTGTGTAAAACACGGCGTTATTTGTGTAAAATACAGAAAAAACAAAATAAGCAAAACTGTTTGGGTTTTAATATGGAGTAAAATGCTTGTTTTGTAAATAACATTTATAATTGGTTGTGGTGTGGCAAAATCTTTTTAAAACTTTTTCATTTATTTATTTGTTTTGTTCCTGGATTTTTATAAGTGATTTAAAATATGTTTATGGATTTTGGGATAAACGGCGTGCGTGTTAGATGTGGTTTATAATATAAAAATAAAAATTGATTGGTCGGAAATCGTAATCTTATTTAAAACAAAGGGGTTTATCGGTTTTTTTGTGCTTAATAATTTGCTTAAAAAATATAAATAGTCGGCAAACATTGTGGCATTTTGGTTGTAAAAAAGATTTTAAATGTTTTGAAAGTGTATATAGGTTTTGTCGCTTTGTGATAAAAGTATTTAGAGAAAAAATTGAGTAGTTAGAATATTGAATTTGTTTATTTGTAAAATATTTATATATTTAAAATTGATTGCTTTTGTTGTGACCTGATTTTGTGTTTTAAGATGTTTTGTGTGTTTGGTAAAAATGGTTAAAAACTTGAAGAATTCGTGGTCGATTTATAAACTATAGAAAAATAAAGGGATATATCTGTTTTGTTTGTGTTTTTTTTAATATAGAAGTTTGATTGGTCGGTAGAACAAACTACTTCCCTGTTTTTCTGTTTGTGGTTTTTAATTAAAATAATTTTGTTTGTTTTGGTGTTTTTTAAAAAAGAAATGATGCCAAATAAATTGTTTTTGTGTTTTTTGTAAAATTTTTTGTTTCTATGGCAAAATTTTTGGTTTATAAAATTTTTGATTCTGGTAAAACTTTTCTTTCAGGAAAATTTTTGTTTAATGTTATCTACTGTTTTTTGAATTTTGCACCTTGATTAGAAAATTTGCTGTTGATTTTTGAAAAATGGTTTAAAAATGGTAAAATTGAGGTGTTTTTTATTGTGCAAAAATAAAAAATTGATATGAAATTCTGTCTCAGCGCGTCTAAAACGATAAAAAATCGCTAAACCCCTTTATTTTCCTGCATTTTTGTTTTTTTAAATTTGGTCATTTTTGCCCCATTTTTGAGCATTTTGGCTTATTTGAGTCTAAATTTTAGCATTTTTTAGAAAATTTTTCTTTGTGGCAAATTTTTTGAAATTTTTCAAAAAAATAAAAAATATTGTTAAAAATATATTTTGTGGTTTTTAAAAATTTTTTTGAATTTTTAGATTTTGTGTTTTTAAGAGCTTCTTAAAATATGTTTATAGATTTGTCACTTCTCCACTTTTATTGTTTGTGTTTTATAAACTGTTTTAAAAATGTTCAAAGTTGTTGCATGTTAAGAGAAGTAAAAATATGTAAAATTTTGTAAAAACGATTGTGGATAACTTTGTGGAAAACTGTGGAAAACTCCAAAATTTAAGTAAAAATTTTTAACAGTTGACCGGTCGGAAAAATTTTTCTTAAAAATTTATGCGATTGATATATGTTAGTAAAATAAAGGGATTTGGCGATTTTGCTATAGCAGAATTTATGGTCGGTTTTGTAAAATTTAATTAAAAAATAGTTATAAAAAAGTTATCCACAAATTTTTGAAAATTGTGAATAATTATAGTTGTTTATATGTGGATAAGTTGGCCTAAAAATGATTTTATCTAGAGAAAATAAGGGGTGTATGGATTGCTTTGTTTGTGGGTAAAAAGTGATAGTTTTTATGATACTCCCCTGTTGCATTTAAAAACAAGGTTTCTTTAGGTTTGTTGTATTGTTGTGTCTTAAACCATTTTCTTTGTGGCAAAATTTTAGAATTTTATCTTGTGGCAAATTTTTAAGTTGGTTCTAGCAAATTTTGTTTTTTATAAAATGATTCTGCAAGTTTTGACAAACTTATATTCTTATCTTAATAAGGCTCTTTTTTAATGTTGATTTTTTAAGGGATTTTATTTAAAACAAATGAGTTTTAAAAATTTTTAATTTTGGGGTTTTTGAATTCGTATTTTAAGCTTTAAAAACTTAATGCAAATTTACAAACAAACACAAGGTTTAAAGGATAAAATGAGCGATAAAAATAGCGAAATTTTGTTTATTTAAAAAGTGGAATTTTTTGTTTTTAAAAGTAATTACTGTTTTAAAAATTATAAATATTGTTGGCTTTTTTGTGTTGTTGCAAAGTGTAAACTGTAGTAAAATAAAGGCGAATATTGATTGTGTTTTAAAATGTTTTACGTGAAACAATTTTTATTTTTGCTAAAAAGTTTTACTTCAAATTTATGAAAAATTGATAGTTTTTTTGATTGTTTTTATGGTGGTAAAGGGGTGTAATAGCGTATAAGTGTTTAAATATTTGTTTGGTAAAAGTATTAACTATCTTTGTTTTGTGGGAACTTTTATGCTTTGCTTTTAAAGATTTTTTTTGCACACTTCCCTATTTGGTCTTTATATGTTTTTAATTTGGGGGCAAAACAAAAAACTTTTAAAGATTTTGTTGAAACTTATTTTTATTTGTTTATTATTTTTTTATTTTTTAATATATACTAATATAGCAGTAAAATTTGTTTGATAAATTTTTTCTTTGTGATAAAATAATTACATATTTTGGCAAATATTTATTTTGGATATTTTGACTAGTTTATTGGAGGTAGAATTTTGAACACAAATAATCCTAAAAATACAAATACAAACAAGTCCAAAGGCTGGATTTTCTTGCTTGGTTTTGTGCTTGCAATACTTGTTTTGATGTACTTTATGCCAAGCGGCAGCAAGGGTCAATACATTAGTATTACAGGTGCTTATAGTGAAGAAACACAACCTTATACGAGTTTAGAAGAACTTATAGATGAGGGAAAGGTTAAGTATGTTTATTGCTACGGAACAACAGGATATGTTCTTTGCAAAGACTCTAAAATTCAACTTGCACAATTCCCAAACAGTGCAGATTATTACTTCACATTTGGATACACTGCCGACATAACAACAATTCTTGAAATGATTGAAGATTATAACACTGCAGTTGAAACTTATAACAATGATCCTGCAAACGCAGATAAACCTAAACTTGAAAAAATCACTTATATGAGTGAACCTGTATCTGAATCATGGCTTGAATCACTTTTACCTTATCTTAGCATTTTAGTTGTTTTGGTCTTTGGTTGGTTCTTGCTTAAAAATATTCTTGGTGCAAATTCTAAGAGTATGACATTTGGAAAAACAAGAGCAAATATGGCTCAAAATATTAAGACAAGATTTTCAGATGTCGCCGGTATTGATGAAGAAAAAGAAGAGTTAGAAGAAGTTGTAGAGTTTTTAAAGAACCCACAAAAATTCACAGAACTCGGTGCAAAAATTCCTAAAGGCGTTTTGATGGTTGGTCAACCTGGTACAGGTAAGACTTTACTTGCAAAAGCAATTGCAGGGGAGAGCAACGTTCCATTTTTCTCAATAAGTGGTTCTGACTTTGTTGAGATGTTTGTTGGTGTTGGTGCTTCACGTGTAAGAGATTTATTTGATCAAGCAAAGAAACACGCGCCATGTATTGTTTTCATTGATGAAATCGATGCTGTAGGTCGTCAAAGAGGTGCAGGCCTTGGTGGTGGCAACGACGAAAGGGAACAAACATTAAACCAACTTTTAGTTCAAATGGACGGTTTTGAAGGAAACGAGGGAATTATCGTTATTGCTGCAACAAACAGAAGCGATGTTTTGGACCCGGCCTTACTTAGACCTGGTAGATTTGATAGACAAATTGTTGTAAATCCACCTGATGTTAAAGGTAGAGAAAAGATACTTGAAGTTCACGCAAGAAAGAAACCTATTGACGAATCGGTAAGTTTTAAAACAGTTGCAAAACTTACAAGTGGTTTTACAGGTGCAGACCTTGAAAACTTACTTAACGAAGCTGCAATTTTAACTGCTAGAAGTGGCAGAAAGAAGATAACAATGGTTGATATTCAAGAAGGTATCAACAAGGTTATTATGGGACCACAAAAGAAGAGCAGAGTTATTACAGATGCTGACAAAAAGATTACTGCTTTCCACGAAGCAGGTCACGCAATTATTGGAAGACTTCTAGAGCACTGCGATGTTGTACAAGAAGTTTCTATTATCCCAAGAGGTATGGCAGCAGGTTACACAATCAGTCGCCCTGACAAAGATGAAAATCATATGTCTTATGGCAAACTTATGGATACAATCACAATGATGCTTGGTGGTAGAGTTGCTGAAGAATGTTTGTTAAATGACATTTGCACAGGCGCTTCAAACGACATTGAAAGAGTAACAAAGATTGCAAGAAAGATGGTTACAGAGTGGGGTATGAGTAAAAATCTTGGACCTATCAATTTCGGTTCTAGCACAGAAGTATTTATCGGTAGAGATTATCAAACACAAGTAACTTATAGCGAAAAAACTGCTGCAGATATTGATGCAGAAGTAAAGAGAATTGTCGACGAGTGTTACGAGAAGGCAAGAAAAATTATCTTAGAAAACGTAGCAAAAATAAATGTTATGGTTGATGTCTTGCTTGAAAAAGAAACCATCTATATTGAAGAAGTTGGCATGATTATGGACGGCAGAAGCAAAGAAGAAATCATCAAGAAGATGGAAGAAGAAGAAAACCAAAACAGAAAGAAAGCAGAAATTGAAAAGGCAGAAGCTGAACTTGAAAAAGTTAAGAAAGACAAAACTGCAAGAATCAAAACTGCTGAAGCATTGAGAAATGCAGGCGTTATCACAGAAGAAGAAGTAGAGAAGGTTAAAAACGAGTGCAACAATGCCATAACAGAGGCAGAAACAAAACTTAATGACCTTAAAGAAAATCAACCTAAAACTGAACCTGTAGAGGCTAAAAAAGAAGAGAAAAAAGAAGAAGAGAAAGACAAAAATTTTTCTCCTAAACTTGAAACTGTAAAGCCAAAAACTACAAGAAAGAAAAAGACTGACGACAAAAAGACAGACAAAAAAGATTGATTTTAAACTTACACAAATTAAACAATTGACAATTGTCACAAAAACTAATAAACTATTGATATTAGTGTGGCAATTGTTAATTGCTAATCTTATACTATTTTAAACGAGGACGAAAATGAAAAGAATTATAGTTTTATCTGTTTCTTTAGGACTAATTGCTGTTATTGCAATTACAACAATTTTGATGGCTCTTATTCCTGTAGGCAGAGTTCCACAAATCGAAAAACCTGACTTTAGAGTTTATGTTGCAACAACTGATACTTCAACAATTGGTTCTGGCTACTTAACATTGTTGTCAAAAACTGCAGATGACAAACGTGACCAAGAAACTATTGATAAAGTTTGGGAAGAATTTACAAATGCTCCAAAAGAAAAAGCAATCACAGCTTTATTCAACGGAACACTTAACGATGCTGTTAAATATGAAAAATTTGGTAGCTACAAGTATCAAAGCGTAAAAACAACTGAAGAAGACAAGGCTGTTATCGTTTTCCAATATAGCGAAAAACAATATATTGACGATAAGGGTAACCCAACAACTAAAGATGCTGAAAAGAAAACAGAATACGACCATGTTTATTTTGTAATCACAGCAGAAGACGAAAGAACAGAAGTTCAAGTTATGGTTGGTCTTTGGACAACAAGCCAAATTAGAGTTTATGGACAATATACAATGTCAGGTAACTTTAGCGATCTTTACAAAGTTGTTACAGAAATCAAAACAGCTGCTTAATAAAAAACAAAACACACGAGTTTTCGTGTGTTTTTTTGTTCTTTTATTCTAAACCAAGTGAGTGTGAATCTGTTGACATAGAAGATGTGTCGTGCGTTTCGGTTTCGGTTTGAGAGATTTCTTTTAGTTTGTCGTTAAAACCAAATCCCATATTGTTTTCTTGAAAATCAACAACTTCTTGTGGGGCGTCTTCTGAGTGATTGTCAATAGGGTTTTGCGAAGCTGTCCAAGGCGATTTTTCTATAAGACCGATGCCTTCTTCAAGTGTTTGTGCGTTTACGCAACCACTTGCAACAAGGTTGTATGCGTCAACAAAGTCTTTGCCGGTTGGTCTGCTTATTTCACATTTTTTAAGGAAAGCTGAAACCACGTCTGTATGTGGTGGATCGTTTTCGTTTCCACTGTTATGGATTGTGTAGTTATTAAGTCTTGTAAAGGCTGTTGGCGAGCCGTTTTGTGGGAAATATCCAACGTCATAGATTTTGCCTTCTTCGTCTACTCTCATAGGGAAGATTTCAATACCTAAGCCGTCTTCCATTCTCATAACAACAAGTGGACCAGATCTTGGCGAACCCCTTGTGGTAAATCTTTCGATGTGTCGCTCTTCTGGTGGAAGAGTTCTTTTATCTTCAACGGTTTTTAATCCTAGGGTTTTGTGCATTATTGTTAAAAACTCAGTTAGTTTTGTTTCATCAACTCTTAAATCAATATCGCCACTTGTTCTGTATACAAGTTGGTCTGGGTTTGGGGCGACTGTCCTTGCGTGCATATTTATTGCAAGGCCACCAAGGAAAAACATATCAATATTTTTGTCTTTTACACTGCCATAAATTTTTTGTGCAAGACCTTCTAACATTTCTCCTTTGCCCGGGGCTTGTGTTGCGTTATAGTCGTCTGCTATGTATTTTGCAATTTGGAAAAAGTCTGCCTGAAAACTTTCAAAAGATTCTTCCCTTACTGTTTGTAAAAGTAGGTTGCCAGCAATTTTTGCAAAGTTTTCTTCATTTACAACAATATCGCTAGAAGGGTTTGTTGCTTTTAAAATCTTTTGAAGCCTAGCATAACACATTATACTGTTT
Source organism: Clostridia bacterium (assembly GCA_045538175.1). Taxonomy (GTDB): domain Bacteria; phylum Bacillota; class Clostridia; order Christensenellales; family UBA1242; genus JAZSQZ01. The sequence goes on along the minus strand of JAZSQZ010000083.1, from coordinate 25,815 downwards.
TTGATTTCGTTCCCCATTTTGCCCCCTTTGTTTATTATAATAATTTTAATACCACGCACAAATTTTGTCAATGTGCAACAAAAACAAAAAAAGAAGCCGTTGGGCTTCTTTAATTTTGGTGGGCAGTAAGAGACTCGAACTCCTGACTTTCACTACGTCAAAGTGACACTCTACCAACTGAGTTAACTGCCCATATTTATTTAACGAAAAATATAATACCATAATGATTTTATTTTGTCTAGTATTTTTTTTAAATTTATTTGTTTTATTGCTTTTTGTATAAATAAAAAATGAGGGCGCGCGAAGCCCCTCGTGATTGTGCATATTTCTATCACAATCCTGGTCCTTATTTTAACAAAAAACTTGTTAATTGTTAATGTTGTTTTGTAATATTATAAAGGTTGTAAGTTAAACAATAAGTATTATATAAAAAAACAAAAAAATCTGCTTTTCGCTAGGCAAAATCTACTATAAAATTGACAATGTTTGCTTAAAAGAGTACAATAAGGGTAGGAAATTAAAGTTCTAAAAAGAACGATTTTTTCAAAATATTTAAAAGGAAGGAATTTTATGCAATTTACTAAGGAAGTTGAAAAAATGTGTAAGGTGAATTGTGGTGCAAGTCATGGTTGTGCTCCAATTCCAGAAGAAGGAAAGTGGGTATATTCCAAACAAATCAGCGATATCAGTGGGTTTACACACGGTATCGGTTGGTGTGCTCCTCAACAAGGTGCTTGCAAACTCACACTTAATGTTAAAAATGGTATCATCGAAGAAGCTTTGATTGAAACTCTTGGTTGCTCTGGTATGACACACAGTGCTGCTATGGCTGGTGAAGCTTTAGTTGGCAAAACTTTACTTGAAGCTGTTAATACTGACCTTGTTTGCGATGCTATTAACACTGCTATGAGAGAACTATTCTTACAAATCATTTACGGAAGAACTCAAAGTGCTTTCTCTGAAAATGGTTTAACAATCGGCGCTGGTTTAGAAGATTTAGGTAAAGGTCTTCGTAGCCAAGTTGGTACAATCTATTCTACAAAGGAAAAAGGTCCTAGATACCTTGAACTTACAGAAGGTTATATCACACAACTTGCTCTTGACGAAAATAATGAAATTATCGGTTATCAATACTTAAGCATTGGCAAATTTACTGATTTTGTCAAAAACGGTATGAAAGCTGAAGAAGCATTAGAAAAGGCAAAAGGTCAATATGGTCGTTTTGATGATGGCGTAAAATACATTGACCCAAGAAAGGAATAAGGGGGTAAGTAGATATGGCTTTATTTGAAGGATATGAAAGAAGAATAAATCAAATCAACAAATGCTTAAATGATAATGGCATTAAAGATATTCAAGAAGCAGAAAAAATCTGCAAAGATAAAGGTTTAGATGTCTATACAATGGTTAAAGGTATCCAAACAATCTGTTTCGAAAACGCTTGCTGGGCATACACAGTTGGTGCTGCTCTTGCAATCAAAAACGGTGCAAAATCTGCTGCTGAAGCTGCAAAGTGGATTGGCGTTGGTCTTCAAGCATTCTGTATCCCAGGCTCTGTTGCTGATGACAGAAAAGTTGGCCTTGGTCACGGTAACCTTGGTGCAATGCTTCTTACAGAAGATACAAAGTGCTTCTGCTTCCTTGCAGGTCACGAAAGTTTCGCTGCTGCTGAAGGTGCTATCGGTATTGCAAAAACTGCAAACAAAGTTAGAAAAGAACCATTAAGAGTTATCTTAAACGGTCTTGGTAAAGATGCTGCAAAAATCATTTCAAGAATCAACGGCTTTACTCATGTTGAAACTGAATTTGATTATGCAACAGGTAAAGTTAAAATTGTTAAAGAAACAAAATATGGCAACAACCCAGACAGAGCTGCTGTAAGATGTTACGGTTCAGACGATGTTAGAGAAGGTGTCGCAATCAATCACTTAGAAGGTGTTGATGTTTCTATCACAGGTAACTCTACAAACCCAACTCGTTTCCAACACCCTGTTGCTGGTACTTACAAAAAAGAATGTGTCGAAATGGGCAAAAAATATTTCTCAGTTGCTTCTGGTGGTGGTACAGGTCGTACACTTCACCCAGACAATATGGGTTCAGGTCCTGCTTCATACGGTATGACAGATACTATGGGAAGAATGCACAGTGATGCACAATTCGCTGGCTCTTCATCAGTTCCTGCTCACGTCGAAATGATGGGCCTTATCGGTATGGGTAACAACCCAATGGTCGGTGCAACAGTTGCTGTTGCAGTTGCTGTAAGCCAAGCAATGTAATTTGTAAATTGCAAAATATAAAAAGAGATAGGAAAACCTGTCTCTTTTTTTGTTGGAACTTTTAGTTGTAAAAGTTTATAAAATTTATAATCCTTAGGAAATTAAAGGTGTTTAGAGAAAACCCTTTGGTCGAAAAAACCAAGTGGTCGTGGTTGATGTTTTTTAAATAAAGAAGTTTTTATGTGTTTTTTGATTGTTATTTTGTTGCGTTAACACATATAAAAGTGATAATATTATTTTGTATTTAAGGGGGAATATTATGAAAGAAACGGGCTTAAAAGAATTTAATATATTATTACCAAACACAGAAGATTTTACATCTTTTGCTTGCGTTGCTTGTGATCAATTTACTAGCGAAAAAGAATATTGGCAAACCTTAGAAAACTTGGTTAAAGGTAAAATCACAGCCCTTGACCTTGTCCTTCCAGAGATTTATCTTGAAGATAATATGGATAAAAGGATTGAGAAAATAAACCAAAATATTCAAAAATATCTTGATAATAATTGTTTTAGAGAACTTGAAAAAGGTTTTATTTTAACCATTAGAAAAACACCTTATGTTGAACGCCGTATCGGTTTGATTGGTGCAATCGACCTTGAAAAATATGAGTACTCAAAAAAGAGCGAAGCACTTATCCGTTCAACCGAAGGAACCATTGAAGAGCGTATTCCACCACGCCTTAAAATTAGAAAGGACGCACCTGTAGAATTTCCACATATAATGCTTTTGATTGATGACGAAAAAAGAGAAATTATCGAAAACCTTTATAACAACAGAAAAGAAGAAGACAAACTTTATGACTTCGATTTGAATATGAATGGTGGACATTTGACCGGATACTTTGTTAAAAATTATGAAGAAGTAAAAACTGCTTTTGCTAAACTTTTAGACGACGAAAGGTTAACAAAAAAATACGGCAAAGTCGATAACTTCGCTTTTGCTGTGGGCGATGGCAATCACTCTTTGGCAACTGCAAAAACACATTGGAATAATGTTAAAAAAGATTTAACCGAAGAAGAAAAACAAAATCACCCTGCAAGATTTGCCCTTTGCGAAATTGTAAATATTTATGACGAAGGTATCTACTTTGAGCCTATCCATAGATATGTCTATGGGGTTGACAAAGAAAACTTCAAAAAAGGTTTAGAAGGTGTAAACGGTGGCAAAATTTGTGTTTATGACGGGGAAGAAAAGTTTTATGATAAGGACAACACACTACCTCTTGGCATAACTGCCGTCGATAACTACATCAAAGACTACATCTCAAAATTTGGTGGCACGGTCGACTATATACATGGTGACGAAAACCTAAAAAAACTTGTTGACGACAACGGAAGTGCTGTTGGAATTATGTTTGAAAAACTAGACAAAAATCAACTTTTTCCATTTGTTTCAACAAAGGGCGCCTTCCCTAGAAAGACCTTCTCAATGGGCGAAGGAATAGAAAAAAGATATTACCTTGAAGGCAAAAAAATAAAATAAAAAAGAAGTGAGTTTTCACTTCTTTTTTAATCTTCAAGACCTAATAAGTAATCACTAGAAACACCAAAGAATTTTGCAAGGTTTATTATATATGTTGCTTTTGGCTCGTTTATTCCTTTTTCCCAAAAATCAACTGCTTTTTGTGTTGCTCCTATTTTTGTTGCAAGTTCTTTTTGGGATAGCTTCATTTCTTTTCTAAGTTCGTAAATTCGTTTTGATATTTTATTTTCCATATAATTATTTTAGTAGAAAAATACTTAAATATGTTGACATAGTAGAATTCTACTCATACAATATAAAAACAAGTATTTTTATTGAGGTATTTGTAATGAAAAAAAAGGAAAGAAAAACATATACACTATATGAAATATTTATTGAAACTTATGGTGTGGACAAAACAGAACAAGTGGAGCTTTTTTTAAAAACAATAAATACGTATGGGTTTTATGGAAATGCGGGTTTAAGGTTTTTTGAGAGTAAATTTAAAATAAAAAAAACATTTACCATAAACAAAAGAAAATTATATAAGATATTGGTTGCATTGAATGTAGATAAAAATTTTATTGTTTATTCTAAAAATATTTCTAAAGAGAACAGATTTTTATTAAATCAAGAGATAATGAACGCAAAAAATAAAAAGGAAAAAGATTTAAACAAGTATGTAAATTATTTTTATAATTTTGTGCTTTATGTGGGTTTAAAAGCTTGTTTTAGATACCAAATAGAAATAAATGATGCTATACAGTATGGTTTTGTTGCGCTACAAAAAGCTCTTGATATAATTAACGAAGACAATGTGGAAGATTTTGAATATTTTATATGTAGAGAAGTTAATTCTCTAATAAAGTGGGAAATGGTTGTTAATGACACTGAAAGGATAAAAATTCCTTACGTTGATTTTTATGAAATGATAGACAAATATTTATATTATATAAACAAAAGAGATATATTAAGTTTAATAAGAAGATTTTCACTAGAAGAATTACAAACAATCATTAACTATTTAACGGGTTTAGACAGAACCCAAAAAGCAAATATGGATATGTTTGTCTGTGTAGAAGATAAAGAGCAATATTTTATTAACGAAAAAGATGATGTAAATAAAGAATACTATATATAAAAAAGGATTATAAATTTTATAATCCTTTTTTAAAAAACTAAACATTAAATTTAAACAATACAATGTCGCCATCTTGCATAACATAATCTTTGCCGACAGAAGCAACTTTGCCTTTTTCTTTAGCAACGGTATAACTTCCAAGTTCGACAAGGTCTTCGTATTTTACAACGTCTGCCCTTATAAAGCCCCTTTCAAAATCGGTATGGATTTTGCCTGCAGCTTGTGGTGCTTTTGTGCCTTTTTTAATTGTCCAAGCCCTTACTTCTTTTTCGCCAGCTGTTAAGTAACTCATAAGACCAAGTAGGTCGTAACTTGCAACGATAAGACGCTCTAAGCCACTTGATTTGATACCGAGTTCTTCTTTGAAAAGTTCTCTTTCGTCTTCGTCAAGCATAATAAGTTCTTCTTCGATTTTACAACTAAGTGCCAAACTTTGTGCTTTTTCTGTTTCTGCGTACTCAATAACTTGTGAAAAGTAAGGCATATTTTCTGGGATATTGATAATATCTTTTTCTGCGATATTTCCAACATAAATTACAGGTTTGCTTGTGAGCAAAAAGAAACCGTCAACGATTGCTTGCTCTTCTTCGGTAAAAGTCATTGTTCTTACGGCTTTTTCTGCCTCTAAAGTTTCTTTGATTTTTACAAGCAAGTTATATGCGTCTTTACTGCCACCACCCTTGATTGTTTTAAGTTCTCTATCGATTTGTTTTGTGACAGATTCAAGGTCGGCTAAAATTAGTTCTAAGTTGATAATTTCGATATCACGTTTTGGGTTTACTGTGCCTTCAACGTGTGTGATGTTTTCGTCGTCAAAACATCTTACAACGTGTATAATTGCGTCGACTTCACGGATATGACTTAAGAATTTGTTTCCAAGTCCTTCGCCTTGAGAAGCGCCTTTTACAAGTCCTGCAATATCAACAAATTCGATTTGTGCAGGGGTTGTTTTTTTTGCGTCGTACATAACTGTCAAAACATTTAATCTTTCATCTGGTACGTCTACAATTCCAACGTTTGGCTCGACTGTGCAGAAAGGATAGTTTGCGCTTTCTGCCCCTGCTTTTGTGATTGCGTTAAATAATGTGCTTTTTCCAACATTAGGTAGTCCTACAACACCAAGTTTCATAAATTACCTCGCATTTATCTTAGTTTTTCTTAATACAAATAATTATACAACTTTACAATTTTTTGTAAAGGGTTTAGGGGGTTTTAATCTTGGTTGTATACGTTATACTTTTGGGTGTTGTGCAGGGGTTGACGGAATTTTTGCCGGTTTCTTCGTCTGGTCATTTGGTTTTAATGGAGCAAATTTTTGGTGTAAAAGTTGATATGATGTTTATGTCTATTCTAATGCACCTTGGCACGCTTCTTGCAGTTTTGATATATTACAGAAAACGAATTTTTTCTCTTATCAAAAAACCATTTTCAAAGGAGGTTTGGTATCTTGTTTTGTCTACAATTCCAGCAACAATTTTTGTTGTGATTTTTAAAGATTTTGTGACAGACAGTTTTAATGGTAAGGCCCTAGGGTTTGGTTTTTTGGTGTCTGCAATTATGCTTTATGTTGCCTTTATTGTTTCAAAAAAATATCAACCAAATGCACAGTTTACATACAAAACAGCATTGATTATGGGTGTGTTTGAAGCAGTTGCAATATTCCCTGGAATTTCTCGGTCGGGTTCTACTTTGTGCGCTGGAATCTTTAGTGGGGGTAAGCCTGACGAAGTGCTTGATTTTTCGTTTTTGATGAGTGTGCCTATTATTTTTGCGTCCACAATTTTTGAGATTTTTTCGCTTGGCAAAACCGTGTTTTCTTTTAACATTTGGTTTGTTATAATCGGCTTTATTGTGTCGTTTGTGTGTGGGCTTATTTCTATAAAACTTACCATAAATTTCACTAAGAAAATCAAACTAAAATACTTTGCAATTTACCTATTTTTGTTGTCGATTTTAACTTTTTTTGTTGTTTGATTTTAAATTTCAAAAAGTGCTACATATTCATATGTACAAATAGTATAAATATATATAAATAATTATATATAAGGGGCAAAAAACACTTTAAAAAAATTTTTAGTTATGCTAAAATATCACTTGTAAAAAGGAAGCAAAATGAACATTAAACCAAAGATTTTAGAAGCAATAAATTTAGAGCAAGTTGGTCTTCAAATCAAAGAAGAAATGTTGTCCGTACCCCCTAATCCGGAGATGGGCGATTTTTCTTTGCCTTGTTTTGGTTTTGCAAAAGAATTAAGAAAGTCTCCTGTACAAATTGCAGAAGATATTTGCAAAAATATTAAAAACGGTGGCATTATTCAAGAAGCCAAAGTGCTAAACGGATATGTAAACTTTTTCTTAAACAAAAAGATTTTATGTTCCAACGTTTTAAGTGAGATTTTATCAAACGAAGATAAATTTGGTTCAAGTGACGTAGGAAAAGACAAAACAATTTGTTTAGATTTCTCGTCAATCAACCTTGCAAAATATATGCATATTGGTCACTTGTCCACAACAACAATTGGAAATTCTCTTACAAAGATTGCAAAGTTTTTAGGATATAACACTGTTGCAATAAACTACATTGGTGACTATGGCACACCTTTTGGCAAAATGGTTTCAGCCTATAAACTTTGGGGCAATGATGAAGATTTGGCAAAAAAGGGTGTTGAGTATATTCAAGACTTGTATATAAAGTTCTGTCAAGAAGCAGTAAATAATCCTGAACTTGACGATATGGCAAGAGAAACTTTCAAAAAGATTGAAGAAAAAGACCCTGAAATTTTCCCAATATATAGCAAGTTTATTAAGTACTCAATCGAAGAAGCAGAAAAGATGTATGCTTTGCTTAACATCACATTTGATTCTTGGCGTGGAGAGAGTTATTATTCTGACAAACTTAAACCTGTTGTTGACGAACTTAATAAGGCAGGGTTGTTGCAAGATAGCCAAGGTGCAAAAGTTGTTGACCTTAGCGAGCACAACCTAGGTGTTTGCTTGATTACCAAAAAAGATGGTACAAGTTTGTATGCAACAAGAGATTTGGCTGCAGCTGATGACAGATATATCAATTACAATTTTGAAAAGAGCATTTATGTTACAGATGTTTCACAAAAACTTCACTTTGCACAGTTCTTCAAAATTTTAAAACTTTTAAACAGACCTTATGCTGATGGCCTAGTCCACGTGGCATATGGAAGATTTAGTTTGCCAGAAGGCAAGATTTCAAGCCGACTTGGAAAACAAGCACTCCTAAAAGATATTTTTGAATATTCTATTTCAAAAACCAAAAAGATTATGGACGAAAGGGGCAACAAAAATGTCGACAAGCTAAGGGTTGCTCAAGAAGTTGGTATGGGTGCTGTAATATTTAGCGCCTTAAAGAACGAAAAAATCAAAGACGTTGTTTTCAACATCGACGAAGCACTCGACTTTGAAGGCGAAACAAGTCCATACATTCAATATACACACGCAAGATGTTGTAGCATTTTAGAAAAGGCAGGGGAAAACAATTACCTTATAGATAAGTTTGATTTTTCACAAGTAAACAACACGGAATCAATCGAACTTGTAAAACTTTTAAACAATTTCCCATCAACTGTCGAATATGCATTTAAGAATTATGAACCTTGTTATATCAGCAGACTTCTTATTGACATCAGCAAGGCATATAATAAATATTATGCAACAAACAGAGTTATTGAAGAAAACGGCATAAATTATTCTCGTCTTGCAATCACAAAGGCAACAAAGATTGTTTTAAAGAACGGTCTTAACCTTCTTGGTATTTCAGCAATCGAGAAAATGTAATTGTTAATAAGTTTGGTTTGGGGTGGAAATCAAGTTATTATAATTGTAAGTTAAGGTTTATCTTTTGATTAACTTACAATCACAAAACAAAAGAAATATTTTAAAAGGAAAGGAAAGATGAGTAATTATTATGACAAGAGTGTGAAAGAAGTTTTTTCAGAACTCAAAACTTCCGAGAAAGGCTTATCCACACAAGAAGCCGCTGACAGACTTGTTAAGTATGGCGAAAACAAACTTCCAGAAGGCAAAAAGAAAAGCTGGATTGTAAGATTCTTAAGTCAATTTAAAGACATTATGGTTATTATCCTTCTTGTTGCTGCTGTTATTTCACTTGTTTTCTCTTTTACTGAACCAGATGGTTCTAGCGAGCTTATTGATGCTTGTATCATTTTCGCAATTGTCTTGCTTAATGCAACACTTGGTATGGTACAGGAAATGAAGGCAGAAAATGCCATGGAATCTTTGAAGAAGATGTCCCAACCTTATTCAAAGGTTATTCGTAATGGTGAAGAAATGCAAGTACCTACTGCAGAACTTGTACCAGGCGATATCGTAAAACTTGAAGCTGGTGACGTTGTTCCAGCAGACTTGTTGCTTTTCGAGTGCGCAAGTTTAAAATGTGACGAAGCTTCACTTACAGGTGAAAGCGTTGCAAGCGAAAAAGAAGCAGGAGTTGTTCTTCCTACAAAAACTCCATTGGGGGATAGAAAAAATATGTGCTTCTCTTCAAGTACTGTTGTTTACGGTAGGGGCGCTGGTGTTGTAGTTTCTACAGGTGTTAACGCTGAAATGGGCAAGATTGCTTCAATGCTTTCTCAAGCAGAAGATGGCGAGGCAACTCCACTTCAAAAAAGCTTAAACAAACTTGGCGAAATTCTTACAATTATCGTTCTTGCTATTGCTGTTATTATTTTCGTTGTTGACGTTGTCTTTACAAATCAATCACCGGTCGAATCATTTATGACTGCTGTTGCTATTGCCGTTGCGGCAATCCCTGAAAGTTTACCAGCCGTTGTTACAATTATTTTGTCACTTGGTGTTACAAGATTGTCAAAGAAAAATGTTATCATAAGACGTCTTCACGCTGTTGAAACTTTGGGTTGTTGCGAAGTTATCTGCTCAGATAAAACAGGTACAATCACTCAAAACAAAATGACAGTTAGAGAAGTTTATGTTAACGAGCAAGTTTTACCTTGCGACAAAGCAGATGTTAAAGACGAAACAACAATCAACTTAATCAAATGTATGACTCTTTGTAACGACGCAAAGAAACAAAATGAAGATTTCATTGGTGACCCAACAGAAACTGCACTTGTTGCTTATGCTGACAAACTTGGCTTTGTTAAAAAATCTCTTGAAGCAAGCGAAGAAAGAGCAAACGAAATTCCATTTGATTCTGTTAGAAAACTTATGTCAACCTTAAACGGTAAAGTTCAATACACAAAAGGTGCTGTTGACGAACTTATTAAGTGTTGTTCAAACATTATGGTTAACGGAAAAGTTAAGAAGCTAACCCAAAAAGATATCGACAAAATCAAAGAAGCAAACACAAATCTTTGTTCAAAAGCTTTACGTGTTCTTGGTTTTGCTGTTAAAACAGAAAAAGCAAACGCTAAAAAATTAGAAGAAACAGACCTTACTTTTGTTGGTCTTGTTGGTATGATTGACCCACCTAGACAAGAAGTTTTTGCAGCACTTGAAAAGTGTAAGAAAGCTGGTATGAGAGCTGTTATGATTACAGGCGACCACAAAGATACTGCTTATGCTATTGCAAAAGAACTTGGTATGGTTAAGGATATGAAACAAGTTGTTGATGGCGCTCACTTAGACAAATTTAGCGACAAAGAACTTGTTACAGAAATCAATAAGTTTAGAGTATTTACTCGTGTTAGTCCAGAACATAAAGTTAGAATCGTTAAAGCACTCCGTGCAAATGGCAAAGTTGTTGCTATGACAGGTGACGGTGTTAACGATGCTCCTTCAATCAAATCTGCAAACATTGGTATCGGTATGGGTAAAGTTGGTACCGAAGTTACAAAAGAAGTTTCAGATATGATTTTAACCGACGACAACTTCGCAACAATCGTTGTTGCTGTTGAAGAAGGTAGAAAAATTTTCAACAATATTCAAAAAACAATTCAATTCTTAATTAGTTGTAATATCGCAGAAGTTCTTGCAATCTTTGCTTTAACTCTTGCATTCCCAGAAACCCCATTCCTCGTTGCTGTACAAATCTTGTTTATCAACCTTGTTACTGACTCTCTTCCTGCTATCGCACTCGGTGTTGAAAGAGCAGAAAAAGACGTTATGGCACACCCACCTAGAAAGACTAGTGAAAGTATCGTCGGTGGTAGGGTTGGCGTAAACATTATTTATCAAGGTGGTTTCCAAGCATTATTAGTTATCGCAGCATTCCTTATCGGTAAACTCGTTTACCATGATGACCTTGTTGCTTCAACAATGGGTTTCTTAACACTTAACTTTATTCAATTGATTCATATGTACAATGTTAGAACAAACCATTCAATCTTTACATCAAATCCATTTAAGAACAAAGCTATGATCTTAGCAATGATTGTTGGTCTTGGTATGTTACTTACAATTTCACTTGTACCTGTACTTGCTGGTGTTTTCCACTTAGCATCACTCACTCTTACACAATGGGTTATCGCAGTTGCATTGTCACTTGCAATTATCCCTATTGTAGAAGTTGGCAAAGCTATCCAAGCAATTAAAGATAAAAAGAAGAAAGTAGAAGCAGATGAATAATATAGATGTTAAAATAAAGAACGAACATGGCAATTTTAAATATAGGGTTGCCGGAATCTTAGAAAACAATGGTAAATATTTGTTTGTAAGAATGGGTTATAACACCTTTTACTGCTTGCCAGGGGGACACATCGAACTTGGCGAAGACTCAAAGTCTGCAGCAAAAAGAGAGTTAGAAGAAGAATTAGGATTTGAAGTAGAAGTTAAAAAACTTCTTGCAATCCACGAAAACTTCTACAACAAAAACGGTAAGTTCCACGAAATGTGTTATTATTACCTTGCAAACCCTAAAACAGACAACTTCGAGCAAAAAGATTTCAACCGTACCGAAATGGACAAAGACGGCCCTGTTGATCACGAGTTTAGGTGGTTTGACAAACTAGACCTTGAAAACCAAACAATTCGCCCAGGAATCTTAAAGGAAATCTTAAAAGAAGACGCTGACTATATTAAGCATTATATAACAAAAGAATAACAAAAAACACACAGGAAACCCCCTGTGTGTTTTTGCTTTTTATTTGAGTAAAACTATGTGGTCATAAAATAAGTATTAGAAAAATAAAGGGGTTTAAAATAAACTAGGTGTTTTTAAAATCTTATAAAAAACCAAGCGTTCTAAAATTTTTTGTATAAAAAATCAAAAGATGCACAAAGTAATATCGGGAGGAAATTATACTATGTCTTTAAAAAAGAACAACGGTTGTGGAAAAACTGCTAAAAGCAATAAAAAATGCAACTGTGGTTGCAAAAAAAGAAGCAATGCTTCAATGGAAGATGAATAATGTTTTTCCCGACAAAAAAAGAGTGGCAACAGTCACTCTTTTTTATTTTTAATATATTTTAGTTGTTTTCTTGTACTTGTTGTTTCTTTTTAAACTTTTTATAGCCATTATTTATAACAAGCCATTTTGCAAGCATAATTACAACAAATGTTATAATAAATGATATCAAAACATCTGTAAAGAAGTGTGCGCCACACATTATGCGAGAAAGTGCAACAACTGCTGTATAAACTGAAGGAATGGTCCATAAAACGATTTTTGTGCATTTGTTGTTTAATCTATCAAACAAACTTGGTAGAAGTGCTATAAGGAAAATAGAGCTTGCTGCACAAGTGTGACCTGATGGAAAAGACTTATATGCGTCAGTTGCGATTCCAAGTAATTCTTGTGTTGTTGTAATATCTCTTTTTCCACAAATAATATACCAAGGTGTAAAGTTTTCAAAACTTCCTTCTAAATTCATTGCCCTATATCTGTATCTGCCCCAGAAGATTTTAAGACCTTGTACAATTCCGTTTGAAACTGCTGCTGCAATAATTACTACCAAAGCCCATTTGAAAAGTTTGTTTATTGTGTCTTCGCTAAAACCCCTAAAGCAAAAAATTGTAAGAGTGTTTAAGACGATTGCTGTAAAAATTTCGATAAGTGTTACATAAAATTTTGACATATGTGCTTCGCCGATTTCGCCCAAGTGCTCACCGATATATCCTAATGTCCTGTGTGCACAGAAAAACCAAATTGCAAAACCTAGTGCTGAAAACAAAACTTGTAAACATACTTTAAGTTTTTTGTTTTCTACTTTTCTTAAGTACCAAACAATTATTGCAAAAGCACAGCCACAAAGTAGGTATAAAATGTTTTCGCCGAAGGACTCAAAAAACATTGTAAAAGCATCGGTTGTGAAGTATCCGTCTGTTTTTATTGCAAGTGCACGACTTATTTCTAAATCAAAAAATGTGCCCACAATAAGCAGTGCTAAAAACACAAAAGACAGGCAAGACATAATTATTATTTGTTTTGTTTTATGTTGCATAACAAACTCCTATATATAAATTCACTTAAAGTATATCAATTTTTAGGGTATTAACAAAATAAAATTACAACATTTATCATAGTTATTTTGCTTAATAATTTTACACATATAATTGTTAAATTGTGGATAAAAAAACATAAAAAAACGATTTAATTTTTTAGTTTTTAATAAAACAAAATTTAATTCAAGCAAAAAAACACAATAAAAAAAGAGAGACCGAATAATCGGACTACTCGTTTTTTGATATTATTGGTCGGTGATGAATCTCTTTAAAATAAAGGCGATTATCAATTTGTTAAATTTTAATATACTTATGCCCCTAAAATTGCGATTGAAATACTGCAATAAACGATAAGAGAAAGTACATCAACGATTGTTGTAATAAAAGGACTTGCCACGACTGCTGGGTCTAGGTGAACTTTCTTTGCAAGAAGTGGAAGGATTGCTCCAACGAATTTTGCAATGAAAACTGTCCCAAACAAAGCAAGAGAAACAGCAAGGGAAACAAGTACAGTGTAATCGTATCCAAAGATAAGCCTATCTATAAGTTGAAGTTTGCCAAAGCAAACAACTGCTAGAAGTAAACCTGTAAGGACAGATACTTGAATTTCTTTCCAAACGACCTTAAAGAAATCTTTAAACTCAATTTCGTTAAGGGCGATTCCACGAGTGATTGTGATAGATGCTTGGCTTCCAGCGTTACCACCGGTACCCATAAGCATAGGTACACAAGCAAAAAGCAAACTGCTAAGGGTTGTTTCGTATGCGTTTATGATGATACCTGTAAAGGTTGCCGAAACCATAAGGATAACAAGCCAAGGTAGTCTTGTTAGCATTGTTTGCATGACTGATGTTTTAAGATAAGGTTTGTCAGTTGAAACCATACCAGCCATTTGTTGAATATCTTTTGTTGCTTCTTCTTCGATAACTTCCATAACGTCGTCACTTGTTACCATACCAACAAGACGATTTTCTTTGTCGACGACAGGCAAAACTTGAATGTCGTACTTTTGGAAAAGCAAACCGATTTGTTCTTGGTCTTCGTTGACGTGTGCAGAAACGATAGTGTCGTCCATAATTTCAACGATAGGAAGTGTTGGGTCAGCAAGAATAAAATCTTTTATGGAAACAACACCTTTAAGTGTCTTCTTGCCATCGACAACAAACAAGCAGTTCATTGTTTGAACATTTTGTGCAATTTTTTTTACTCTCTTTAGTGCTTCTTCGACGGTCATATCGATGTTGACATCTAAAAACTCAGATGTCATAAGAGCACCGGCAGTATCTTCTTCGTAACTTAAGAACTTGTTAACAACTTTTCTTGTTTCCGGTGTGGAAACTTTCAAAGCTCTTTCAATAACATTTGCTGGCATTTCTTCTAGGAAGTCAACAGCATCGTCAGTGTATAATTCTTCCATAATGAAAGCAAGCTCTTTGTCAGTTAGGTAGTTAACAATAATTTCTTGTAAATCTTCGTCAATATATGTGAAAACTTCAGCACCCATGTCTTTTGGAAGTAAACGGAAAATCCTTATAACATTTGCTGGTTCTTCAACTTCTTGTAGAATTTCTGCAACGTCGGGAATAAGCATATCGCTTAAGATGTGTTTAAGCTTATGAAAGTCTTTTTGGTCAATAAGTTCGAGTATTTCTTCTTGTTGCATAATCTTTCCCCCTTTTGTAAATTAGTATAATACATCATATGTCGATGCATTTAGGGTGTGTTAAAAACACAAAAACTACAAATGTAGTTGGAAATTATGAAAAATGAAAAACTTATGTTCCATTTTTCAAAGAACAATATTATTTTAATATAAAATTTAGCAAATTACAATACTTTATTTTGTTTTAAGGGGTGCTTTACAACCAGGGCAGACTTCGTTTTTGCTTGAAGTTTCCATACCACAGTGTTCGCACTTAACTTTTTTGTTGTTTTTTTCTAATATTTCTTTTTGAAGTTTAAGTTTCTCGTTTTCGAGTTTTAACTTCTCGATTTCCATTTCTGCTTTTTTTCTTTCTTCTTCGTTTTCGTCAACAGTTGTTACTTCGACATATTTTACTCGTCTTTCAGGGTTTTTGACAGGAGAAACAAGTTCGTATGCAATCAAAACACCAAAAACAGCAAGACTTATGCCAGCACCTGCAAAAATAAGGTAACTTGCACTTCTTCCAAAGGTTGAGTTTTGTTTTGCACTGATTATGAAACGTTCTTCTGGGTTTGAATCAAAATATCCTTCAAGTTGTACAATTTCTTGGACTGATTGTTTTCTGTCTGTGCCTTCAAAAGAGCCATAAATTTTGTCTTTAACAAGATTGGTGCCTTTCTTTAGTCCCATTACAGTAAAATCACCAACTTCAGTTGTACCTTTTGAAGTTTTATATGTCACAACAACGGTTAAATTATCATCAATATCTTCATCACTAAACAAATTGAGAGTAATCTTACAAGTTGTTTTAAATGTGAAAGGAAAGTTTGTTGATAAATATTGTGTTGAATGATTATATCTTATGATTTCGTTTGTTATTTTACCATTTTGTGGGGCACAATAAAAATACAGGAATACACCAAGACATAAGACCACAAAACTTGCTATAAGTGGAACTAAATACTTAATAATTCTCTTCATAAAATTGCCCCCTTTTAATAGGTATAGTTTATCATTTTAAAACCTAAATTCAAAACAAATTTAGTATATTTGTTGCAATTTGAAACTAAATATTTAAAGGCAAATTTCAACATAATTTTTAGCGTGCAGTTTAGAAAAACACAAAAAAATAGGGGCATAAAAACACCCCTAAATTTTATAATTCAAAATAAAAAAAGCCAGTGGTTAAACTGACTTTTTTAAAACTTATTTGTTTTCTTTATTTTCGTTTGTTTCTTCTTTTATTTCTTTTACTTCTTGTGCTGCTTTCTTATCTTCTTTTTTTGCTTTTTTTGTTTTCTTTTTAAAGAGTTTGTCGGTTTTGATTCCAAGTGATTGAAGAAGATTTTCTTCTTTTTCCTTAACAACTTTGTGTTCTTTCTTTTCTGGAAGAGGTTCTTTTCTAAAAACTACTTTATCAGGACTTGGTTTTACATAAACATCAAGTTGATTGTATGGAATTTCGATACCGTTTCTCTTAAGTTCATTAAAGATGTGGTCGACCAAATACCAATTTGTTGTCCAATAGTTGCCGTTTTCAACCCAAACTCTTGTTAAGATTGTGATTGAGCTTTGACCTAAAGTTTTAAGTGTGATAAGTGGTTGTGGGTCAGCCAAAACATGTTCGCAAGAATCAACAACTTCGCCAATAACTTTTTTTACTTTTTCGACATCGGTTGAGTATGCAACTTCGATATCTATATCAAGTCTTCTTGTAGGTGTTGTTGTGAAGTTTACGATTTCGCCGTTCATAACAGATGAGTTAGGGATTGTGATAATTTTTCCATCACCTGTTTGAAGAACTGTGTAGAGCATTCTAATTGTTTTGATTGTACCTTCTTTACCACCAACAATAACATAATCGCCTTCTTTGAAGATTTGTGTTGTGATAATTAAAAACCCGTTTACAAGGTTTGATAGGCTGCTTTCGAGTGCAAGTGAAATTGCAAGAGATGCAGCAGAGATAACTACAACAAAACCTGTGATAGATACTCCAAGTGAAGATAATACTACAAGAATTAAAATAAGCCATAGGACAAATTTTAACACTGAGCGGACAAAACCTTGAGCAGCTTTTTCAAGTTTTGTCTTAGATAAGAATTTTGAAATAAGAGATAAAAGAACTTTGATGACGATAACACCGACAACAAAAATCAAGATTGCTGATACGATGTTCCACCAATTTGCAGAAAACCAATTTACGATGGTGTTCTTAATATTTTCCCAATCCATAGGGTAAACCTCCTTATACGTTGAAAATATAACACTTAAAAGAGTATTTGTCAATAAATTATGAAAATTGTCGATAATAAACAAATAAAAAATTTTTAAGATAAATTTTCAATTCTTTTGTTGACAATTTGCGACTTTAAAAGTATTCTAAATCTATTATTGGGGGACGAAATGAAAGTTGGCTTTGATCAGGAAAAATACCTTAAATTACAATCAGAAAAAATATTAGAAAGAGTTAAGCAATTTGATAATAAGTTGTACATCGAGTTCGGTGGAAAGCTTTTTGACGAGCACCACGGTAGCCGTGTTTTGCCAGGGCTTACACCTGATGTTAAAATAAAAATGTTAGAAAAGATTAAGGACAAAGTTGAGATTCTTTTCTGTGTTAGTGCAAACGATATCGAAAGCAACCGTGTAAGGGGCGATTCTGGCCTTACATACGATATGGAAGCTTTGCGCCTTATCGACAGTTTAAGAAATGTTGGTCTTTTGGTTAACAATATCTTAATCACTCTTTTTAAGGGGCAACAATCCGTTCTAAATTTTGCAACTAAGTTAAAAAACAAGGGCGAAAATGTATACTTCCACGGATACACAAAAGGATACCCAACCGATGTTGAAACAATTGTAAGCGACGAAGGTTATGGTGCAAACCCATATATCCCAACAACACGTCCAATCGTTGTTGTCACAGCACCTGGGGCAAAGTCAGGAAAACTTGCAACTTGCCTTTCACAACTTTATCACGAGCACAAAAAGGGCATAAAAGCAGGGTATACAAAGTTTGAAACTTTTCCTATTTGGAACTTACCATTAAAGCACCCTGTAAACGTAGCATACGAAGCAGCAACTGCTGACCTTAAAGATGTCAATATGATTGACCCATACTACTATAACGCTTGCGAAAAAATCGCAATCAATTATAACCGTGATATCGAAGTTTTCCCAATTCTAAACAGAATATTAACCCAAATTACAGGGGAAGAAGGTTTTTACAATTCTCCAACCGATATGGGCGTCAATATGGCAGGTTTTGGTATATGTGACGACGAAGCATGCAAAGATGCAGCAAAACAAGAAGTTATTAGAAGATTTTATAGATATCAAGTTGAATACAAAAAAGGTCTTGAAAAGGCCGAAACTGTTGAAAGAGTTCAACTTTTAATGAATGATTTGGGCATAAAAAAGGAAGATAGAGTTGTTGTCGGTGCAGCACTCGAAAAGAGCGAAAAAACAGGTAGACACGCAACAGCAATTCTTCTTGATGACGGTAAAATTATCACTGCAAAAGAGCAAGATATTTTCACATCTTCTGCAGGTTGTGTCCTAAACGCACTTAAATATATGGCAGGTATTGATGACGCAGAAAACTTGATTCCTGCAGAAACTTTAGAAATGTTGTTGGGTTTAAAGAAAAATGTTTTACATATGGAAAATGCAATTTTAAGTTTGAAAGATGTTTTAACAATTTTATCTTTAAATCAAAAAACAGACGAGCGTGCAAAAAAATGTTTAGAGCAAGTACACAGACTTAAAGGCTGTGACGTACATACAACTTGCATATTAAGAGAAAGCGACGAAAACAATTGGCGAAATCTTGGCGTGTTATCAACTTGTGAGCCGGTTTTCAGTAGCAACAGATTATTTGATTTTTAATAAAAAAAGAACACCTAAAAAAGTGTTCTTTTTTTGTTTAGTTAAAATGAAATTCCCAAAACCTTTGTTATTTGTTCTTTTGAAATTGCACCTTCTCTTATGATTTTTGGTACACTAGTTGTTACATCTATAACAGTCGATGCAAGCGAATCCGTAACAACTCCGTCGTCTAAAATCATAGGGATTTCGTTATGGAAGTTGGTGTAAACATCTTTTGCGCTCTTTGGGTTTTCAGCCCCTGATTTGTTTGCAGAAGTTGATGTGATAGGAATTTTGCAAAGGGATAAAAGTTTAAGTGTTGCTGGGTTGTTTGGAGCCCTAAGTGCAACGGTATTTTTTTCTCCTGTTACAAGTGGAGAAAAACTTGCTTTATTTTTAAATACAAGGGTAAGTGGACCTGGCCAAAAATTTTGCATAAGTTTTTTTGCTGTAGAGTTAACTTCTTCGACTATTACAGATAAGTCGTAATTTTTATCAACAAGCAAAATGATTTGTTGACCTGGTTCTCTTTGTTTTATTCTAAAGATTTCTTCAACAGCCATATGGTTGAAAGGGTTTGTGCCAAGACCATAAATTGTGTCTGTTGGATATCCTATAATTTCTCCGTTTTGTATAAGGCGTGCTGCCTTTGCAAGAGATAAAAATGTGATTTTTGAAAAATCGGTTGGTTGCATAACTTTCCCCTAAAAATTAGATTTCGTAATTTAAACTTTCGATTTGGTTAAGTTCGGTTTTGATGTCTTTATAATCTGGGTTGCCAAGAAGTGCCTTTGCATAAATCTTGCCTTGCTCGACCCCTGGTTGATTATATGTGTCAACGTTCCAAAGTTCGCCCATAAATGCAGTTGTGATTTCAAAGTAGAATAAAAGCGCACCAACATTTTTTGCGTCCATTTTTGGAACTTTTATAACATAACTTGGTCTGTTTGCTTGACGAAGTGCAAGTGCTGTTGCTCTTTGTTCGGTTGAAATAAGTTCGCCCATAGTTCTTGGCATATTGCTATCATACTTTTCAATTGGGTGGGTTGGAACTTTAATATCTTTTTCAAAAGTTTCTTGTGCGATAAAGCAGAAGAACTTGTTGTTTTTGCCTTCTTCGTAAAGTTGAATTTGGCTGTGTTGATCGGTAACCCCTACAGCACGAATTGGTGTTAGGGTAACATTGTTTTTCTTGCCGTTAAGTTGTACAGCCTTTCCTAAACTTTCTGATAAAAGTTGAAGGTAAAAATCAGACATTTTTCCTAACTTTTGTGAGTATGGCATAACAACAACTTCAGGTTTGTCACCGATTGTGAATAAGTAGTTTATAACTGCTGTAAGCATAGGAATATTCTTTTCAATAGGTTCGTTCTTTGAGTGCTCAAGCATTTCTTTTGCGCCTTCAATGAGTTTTGCTAAATCAACACCCATAACAGCGATTGGAAGAAGACCAACAGGAGATAAAACACTAAATCTTCCACCAACATCGGTTGGTACTTCAAAAGTCTTTATTTTGTTGTCGTCAGCAAATTTTTTAAGGTCGTTGTTGTATCCTGTTGTGATAACAAGGTTTTCTGTGTATTTGTTTTTTAGTTTCTTTTTTAAGAATTCTACAACAATGCTCATTTGTGTCATTGTTTCAACAGTTGAACCACTTTTTGTGATAATGTTAAACATTGTTGTTTCAGGCTTTAAATTGTCTAAAAGTTCTTGAAAAGTTGTAGGGTCAATATTGTCAACAACGTGTACATTTGCAGTTTTTTTGTTTGTTGTTTGGTTGTGGACTGATGAGCAAAGTGCATTAAACACTGCAATTGAGCCAAGTGCAGAGCCACCTATTCCAAGTACAACAAGGTCAGTAAATTTTTCGTTGATTTTCTTTGCAAAATCTTTAATATCTTTTAGGCCTTTTGTTGTTTGATTTGGTAAATCAAGCCAACCCAACATATTTGATTTTGTTTTGTTGAAAATTGCAGTTTTGATTGCTTGTTCTCTTTTAGAATAGGACAAAACTTTTTTAAGATTAAGTCCACCGTCAAAACCTTTTTGGTTGATACAGTTTGTATAATTTAATTTAATCATAATTTATCTCCCTAAATATAATATTAAGTGTATTATAACAAAATAATAAAAATTTTCCTAAGAAAAACTTAATAAAAATATCGTCAAACTAAACAAAAAAAGAGATAGTCAAAAAACTATCTCTTTAATAATTTATTACTAGCCGCCTAAAACCAAAAATGAAATTGAAACTGTTTGGTTGTAGGTAAAGTTTGTATAAGGGTTATTTGTCATATCAACACGAAGTCTTGCTTCATACTCGCTTGAAATCATTTCTTCAAGATTGTTTTCTAGATATTCTGCTGTAAATTCTGTGATGCCCATAAGGTCATTAAAATCTATAACGATTACGTCATAAACTTCTTCGCCACATATACTATAACCAGATACGCTAATTTCTAAATTGTTAAAGTATTCTGCGGCTAATGCAGGAGTTGCGAGTTCAGGATCGTCTGCATCTAACGTAATAACGATAGGGTAGTATTGATAAACAACAGGGTCATCTTCTGGGTCAACAACAAAAACTAATACGTCTAAAACTGAGTTGTTGCCATTTTTGTCTAAGTAGGTAAATGTTAATACTTGTGCACCAATGTTTGATGTGTTTATTTCTGTGTGTGTAAGTTTTCCGCTAGCAACAAGGTCTTCGTAATCTCCAAACTCAAAATCGCCATCTGCATATATAAAATCAAAAGAGCAAGCACTTAAAGCAGTTTCAATGTTTGTGCCTTTTTCTACATACATTATGTTTGCAGAATCATCAACAATAGGATAAATATAAATATCACAACTTACTTTACTTATGTCAATGATAGGAACAACAAATTCGTTTAAAAAGATTTTTGAAGGATTTGCTGGGTCAGGTAAAGAGAAAGTAAGTTTTGCAAAGTTTCCAGCATCATAGTTAAGATTGATTTCTAACATTTCTGGTGTAATAGTATACTTTGTTGCCCCGCCACGAACTGTGTAATAGAAAGTTTCTCTATCAAGGAATGTTTCTGCTGTATCCAAAACATCAACGTATGAAGGATAAGCAGGACTTGTGTCTGAGTGGAAACTACACTCAGCAGAAGCATTTATAACATTAAATGAAACAAAAGGAATAAGTGTGTCATCGTCTTTGCTTTCTGTTTTTGTTTCATTAAGATCAAGACGAAGATTTAGGTCTTTATATTCTTTTGCAACAAAAGCATTATCCTCATCGCCTAAAGTAGCATCTTCAACAAATTCAAGTCCATCAAAAGAAATAAATTCGCCCTCAACAACAGGTGCGTGTGTAAGTTTTCCTTCTTCGTTTACGATGATATATGAACCAATAGCTGTCATATATGGATTAAGTGTCATTAAACCAAAGGTGTTTGGAATGCCTGTGCAGTCAGTATAATCTGATTGAATAAATTGTCCAGCACGAAGTGGGAAGTTTGCAACAATTGTTTCTCCAGCAACAGGTGTATAACCTTCTTTTACAAAAACATAATTATATCCTATGCTTTGAAGGACAAAATAGTTGTTGTCGTTAACAAAGCCAAATCTAATAGAACTCATTTCTTGTTTTAAAATGTGTGGTTCAACTTCTCTTGAATAAACATTTTTGTCAAAAACAAATCTCTTTTCAATTGCTGATTCAATTTCAAATGTTCCATTGTTGTTGAATGTTCCTGATACAACTGTTTCGTATTTAACATATTCTAAGTATGAATCATTGTATAATGTTAAAACAAAAGTGTTGTCAGAATTTATTTCAACTTCCATATCATTACCTGGTGCCAAGTCTTCATCGAATACTGAATAAAGTTGTTTTAATGAGCCAGCAAGATTGTCAGTGGTAGGTTTTGAAAAATTGTATGTTGTTGAAACAACAGGAACGTCCTTTTCGTAACCGCAAACTGTGCAAGTGTCGGCATCAAAAGTGTGTTCTGCTTTGTCTTTTGTTTCTTCGCAATCTTCACCCTTGCAAGCATACCAGTGGTGAGTTGCGTCATAACTCCAAGTTGCTGCAAAGTTGTGTGTATGGTCATCGCCAAAACAACCAACTAAGAGAAACATAGGTATAGCAATGATTATTGCTACAAAAATGCTTAAAAATTTTTTCATTAGTTTTCTCCCTTTATTTTTAAGATGTATATATATTACCAAAATTTTAAAGGGATAGCAAACGCATAAACAAAAAAAGCAAGATTACTCTTGCTTTTTAATTATTTAATTTTCTTATCTAAAAATCTTGCAAGTTGTACGCCTGCTGCACTAGACATAATAAGTCCGGTTGTTTGTCCAGGTCCGTCGCCGATTGCATAAAGGTTTTTAATACTTGTTTGGAATTCCTTATCTAAAACAATTTCGTTGCTATAGAATTTGATTTCTGGTCCATATAACAAGTTTTCAGGGTTTCCAAAACCTTCAACAACTTTATCAACGCTTCTTATGAATTGTAAGATATCAGTCATTGTTCTATATCCTAGGGCAAATGTGATATCTCCAGCAACTGCAGTTTTAAGGGTTGGTTCTACCTTGTTGTTTTTAAGTTCATAATCCCAAGTCCTTTTACCACGATAAATGTCGCCAAGACGTTGTACAATTATGTTTCCGTTACCTAATTGATTTAGGTTTTCAGCAACGTTGATACCATATTGAATAGGTTTATCAAATGGATATTTAAACTTGTGAGAAACCAAAATTGCAAGGTTTGTATTTGTTGATTTTTTGTCTTTATAACTATGTCCGTTAACCAAAGTTAAGTTGTTGTCGTAAACTTCTGTTGCAACAAAACCACTTGGGTTTTGACAGAAAGCCCTTACCTTATCGCAGAAAGGATTAGGGTGACCTATAAACTTAGCTTCGTAGAAGTATTTGTTAACATCTTTCATAACTTCGTCAGGAAGTTCGTATCTAACGCCAATATCAACAGCACCAGAAGAGTTTTCAATGTTGTATTTTACGCACATTTGAGAAAGCCAATCAGCACCTTTTCTTCCAACAGCCAAGCAAACATTGTCAGCATAATACTCTTTTTCTTCGCCTTTTGTAAAAGAAGAAACTGTTTTTACGCCCTTTACTTCGTTGTTTTCGATAATAAGGTCTGAAACAGTTGTGTCAAAAAGCATTTCAACACCATTTTCCTCTAAGTAGTTTTGAAGTTTTGTGTAGAGAAGATGTGCTTTTTCTGTTCCAAGGTGGCGAATAGGGAAATAGATAAGATCTAAGTTTTCCTTCTTTGCTCTTGTTTGCATTTGCTCGATTTCGGTTTTGTAGTTAAGACCTGTAAGTTCTGGACAACCACCAAATTTTAGGTATATATCATCAGTGTATTGAAACAAGTCCTTAATTTCGTCAACGGACAAAGCGTTTCTAAAAGATGGTCCATCGTTTCCACCCATATAAAGATTGTCCGGTACGCCTGTTGCCAAGTGATAAGAGTTGACCTTGCCATCACTAAAAGCCCCAGCGCCTGAAAAACCAGATGTTATTGAGCAGAAAGGTTTGCATTTCATACATTTGCCTGTTTTTTCAATAGGACAATTCCTGTTTTCAATCCTTCTACCTTGCTCGATAAGTAAGATGTTTTTGTGCTTGTTTTTTTGGATAAGTTCGTATGCACAAAAAACTCCACCTGGTCCCATGCCTACAACAATTAAGTCATACTTTTTCATTTTTAACACCCCGTAAAATATATTTTTAAGCCAATTTTTCACAATAAAAAAACTGACCAATAAAGCCAGCAACAACAAATTATTTCAAAAATTTTATTTTCGGTTGTTGCAATATATTATAGCACAAGTTTTTAAAAAAGCAAATCATTATTATGCCTTTTAAAAATTTAACAAAAAGGGAGTTTGGGGTGGTTTACTTGCAATATATTTTGTTTTGGGGTACAATTGTATTGTTTTTATAACAACAAGGAGTTTAATTTATGAATATCATTATTGTTGGTTTAGGAAAAACAGGTATAACCCTTACTAAATACTTAAGCCAAGAAGGGCACAACTTAACTTGTGTTGATACACGAAGTGAAGTTGTTTCAAAGGTTGTCGACACACATGACGTACAAGGTTTGTGTGGAAATGGCGCCACATATAATATATTAAAAGAAGCAGGTGCAGCAAACGCAGATGTAATTATTGCTTGTACAAAGAAAGACGAAATAAACATTCTTTCTTGCCTTGTTGCAAAAACACTTGGCACAAAATATACAGTTGCAAGAATTAGAGAGCCTGAATATGCTGAACAATTCGAAGATGTCCACGGCAAACTTAATATCAACTGTATGATAAATCCTGAAGAAGAATGTGCAAAAGAAATCACTCGTCTTCTTCGCTTTCCACTTGCAACCAAAGTCGAAACCTTTGCTCGTGATAGGGTTGATTGTGTTGAATTCGTTGTTGAAGAAGATAACAAGTTGGTTGGAAAAACAGCACAAGATGTTGTTGAAAAACTCAAATCAAATGTAATTTTTGGCACAGTTGTAAGAGGCGAAGATGTCTATATTCCAAGGGGCTCATTTTTATTTGAGGTTGGCGATAAGGTTTCTGTTATCGGTAAACTTGCAGATGTTAACACTTTTTTAAAGAAAGTTGGTGTTATCTCATCAAAAGTAAAATCTGTTATGATTGTTGGTGGTGGCTTAACTAGTTACTATCTTGCAAAGAAACTTTCAAACCAAGGTTTAAGCGTAAAGATTATTGAAAAAGACAAGGAAAAATGCCTTAAACTTGTTTCTATGCTCAATAAAGTTTCAGTTGTTTGCGGCGACGGTACAGATAAGGCAGTTTTGGAAGAAGAAGGCTTAAAAGATGTTGATGCTTGTGTTGCTCTAACTGGTATTGACGAGCAAAATATTATGATTTCTCTTCTTGCAAGAAGCAGAGAAGTTGAAACTGTTATCCCTAAAGTTAACAACGATATTTTCTGTGATATGTCAAAAGAAATTTCACTTCATACAGTTGTTTCTCCAAAGAAAGTTACTTCACAAAAAAT
>JAZSQZ010000107.1:0-3431 GCA_045538175.1 Clostridia bacterium | reverse complement strand
TATTCTTTTAAAAGTAACTGCGTTAATTCTAAAGAGTTTGTCGTGGAGTCTAAAGCGAAATACAGTTAAGTTCTTTTCTTCAAAGAGAGGGTGAGTGATACAGAGGTCAATGAGATGAGTATCGTAATGGTCAAAGATTAGATTAAATTCACGGGCAAGTTGTTTAATTTGACAGATAGTTAGCATTTAAAGTCCTTTTCCATAGAAGATAGTTTATATTCATTATACCATTTTTTCCAGCAAGATTGTGCATAAGCGAAGTTTTCAGCGGTCATTTTAAAAGCTTCTAAGAGAGATTCATTAGAATATACAGCAATTCCGTGCGTGTTAATGGAGTAACGGCGGAGACCTTTATAATATTCTAATTCAAAGTTTGGAAAGAATTTTCTTATATTTACTTCTTCAGAGTTTTCCCAGGTAGCAACACAACAACATTGTCTTCTAATTATTGCTTCTTTTGCAGTAGAGAAGATATTAGAAGAAACATAGATGTAAGGGGCTACTTTGTATGAATTGGTATTCAATACGAAACCATACTTATCACAGAGAGATTGAACATAAGAGATATTGAATAACATTATAGAAGGTCCGTGAGAACAATTATACCCAATACAATGAGAACAAAGAATAATAGTACAAGAAACCAGTCGCCTCCATAGATGAAAGCGTCTGGATTTCCAGCAGTCATAGCCGCACGAATTTGCAAAGCTGTGAAGACATCATTCATTGAAGTCACTTTCCATAGATTGTTTCATACGAATAAGTTGTTTGGATTTCTGATAGAGAGCCAATTTGTTTACAAGTTCCATCACTCTTAGATTAAGGTCTGTGAACGAATAAACATTTGGATTCTCTATAACCTTATAGTCGCTGAATTTATCTAAATCAGAAAATGTAACAACTTCATTAAGGTTCCAACAAGAATGCTTAGAAACAATGCTTCGTATTACACTAAATAATTGTACTTTAGTGTACTGGTCTTTGTAAAAGAACAGTTTGCGTGAGCAACCAATTAGGTTACCCCAAGCTTGTTCTTCATATAGATTGTATCTATTCTTGAGTATAGATATTTCAGAGTCAGTTAGAAGCATTGATTACCTTCTCAAAATCAGCGAACTTCGTATCTCTATTGAATTGAAGAGCTTTCTCTCCAACAGAGATATAGTTCTGGACATTCTCAAGTTTATCGTCAATGAGCATAGAGTCTTTGACAGCAAACTTATGTTTCATATTACCACGGCGAACGATGATAATATTCTTTTTCGGAATTTGAGGCAAGTGTTTGGCGAGCCATTCACGCTTACCTTTTTTACCGCATTCCAAATGAATTGCAGAGAAGATACCAATTTCATAACCAGCCTTTTCAACTGCGGCTACGAGGTCCATACCTTCTTGAATAGGTTCCATATCAGCCCAGAATTTTGCACCAATTTCTTCGGCTTTCTTCCAGTCCGGTTTATGGTTTTCGGGTTTCCAGATATCCATTTTATCGGCTTGTTTGTCAAAGTCTGCCAACACGCCATCCATATCAAAGTAAATAATCATTGTTGTTTTTTTCCTTTATTTGTGTTTTAGAGGTTCTATTAGTTGTTGTAAGTTTATAGTATAACTGGTTGAGTGAGCTTTTTGTTCTTCCGTTGTTTGTGTGAAATAAATTAAAAATTTCAAATTATCGTCAGCGGGAAGAGTTTGTTGTGCCATCTTATTAATGATGTAACCTTGCAAATAAACTACATTATCAGATTTGTATTCACAAAATTGTTCCCAACTGGCTTTAGTCATATAGTAAGTCACATTTTGGAGAGTGAAAAACTTTATATATTGATTTTTTCTAAAACTTATTTCAATACCGAGTTCTTTCCCAAAGAGAACTAAGAACACGATAACGGCTCCAATACCAATAATTATACCACAAAGAAATTCCATAAAAGTCTCCTAGTTGTTGTGATGAAGGAATATAGAAAAATGTTCAGTATCTGTCAATTCAGATGATGTAAATTTTTGTTTACTAAGGTTTGAAAGTACACAGATTTGGGTTAGCTTTGTATTGTTCATAACATTTTTCAAATTCAGCACGATTATAAACTGGGTCACCAGCATCATCAATATAGACAGGCTTGATTTTGAACACCCAGTCTGGTCTGCGATTATAAAACGAATTTCTAATCTGAAGCTGTGATTTCAAATGATAAACAGTTTTAAATTTGAAATAGCTTGTAAGTTCAGAGAATCTGATTTCACCATCTACATCTAAAGCCACTTTATTTTTTCTAGTTTTTACTTCTTTGACTTTATCTATGTGTTCTAATTCGTGTTTGACTAAGTCATTCCATTCAGTGATTGGGTCAAGATGAAATTTTCCCATTATATAAAGTTTAAGAAATTCTGATTGTTCTTCCGTTATAAAATGAATGTAACAGGGGTCAAAATCCTTAATGATGTAATGATCTTCTATCTTCATTTGTGTGTACAGAGAATAATCACCAACAAGATAAACTTGTGGAACACCAAAAGATTTAATAAGCCAATAATAAACTAATTTTTCACCAATTCTAGTAAAAGATTGGTGAAAACCAGGACGGGTCATATAGCTGGTAACATTTGTGTTTGGATATAAGAAAAAATCATCATCAACTACAAGTCCACCTTTTACGCCTAATTCGTGTTTGGCTCTATCCAAATAAGTTTGTCTAAGTTTCTTCGTTAAAGGCATTATATTTACTCCATTTAGACATTAATTCTTCAAATTTCTTTTTGTTATACAAGCATTTATGGTCATAGTAATCTTGTAAATCTTTATTGGCAGGTCTGATATTGATTGACCATTCTGGTTCTTTTCTCCATATTGTTGTACCATCAAAGTATCTACCAATTATTTCGTGGAAACTGATTTTTGTTCTTAGAAACACAACATAATGACCAGAATATTGGTCTTTGATTTGCTGTTCTGTTAGTGAGCCATCAATATCCATTTCAGCAATTTCAATTTTTTCTCTGGAATTAGCACTCTTGTCAAGTCTAGCTTGACGAGCTCTGCTCAGTTCATTCCAATCTTTTACGGCAGGAATGACTTCAGAGTTATTGGCAATTTCATATAACTTATTCCAAATTTCTTCTTTGACATAGATGTGAGTAGTCCAAAAAGATGTATGGTTCACATGGATGGAACCAGACCAATAAACAGGCCAAAGTTCATCTTTAAGACAATGAACTTCATATCTATTAAATGAAACTGAGCTGTGGTTGTCAAGATTAATGTGTTCATTTTGAGTGTTTACTTCCCACAGTTTTACATCTGAATGAATTTCATCAGTGGCTTTGGCACCAGCGAAAAATGGGCTTGATTGGAGTCCAGTAATTTGTTGGAACTCTTCATTTGCCCTTTTGACGTATTTACATTTCAAAGTCGGAGGCCAAGCGGTCTTAGGAAG